>CBDUIJ010000119.1:0-15270 GCA_965367215.1 uncultured Granulosicoccus sp. | reverse complement strand
GTTTTCCCTCACTGACATCGAATCGGGATTCCTTCTGAACCTCCCATTTGTGATGGTTGTTCAGGCATAGGGAGCTTTTCCTGGTTACCGGTTTGCGGCCAAAAGGTATGACGTCGCCCATGGGAATTGTCTTGCTGCGGTTGTTGTGTTGACTGTACACCCAAGCGATGGTTGTGGCTGTGAATTGCAGCGACTTTGACGGGGGTGTGCTGCGCACAAGCGGTCGGCACGAACCGACCGCCTGCCACAGACATGACATCAGTTCGACACGTTCACGTGATTGACCACGTCTGTGACGCCTGCAAAGTTTCTGGCTGCTCGTTCAGCGGCATTCGAATCGACTCGTGTCTCGACGACACCAAACAGTGTTGCCACACCGTCTTTCACGGTGACGGATACATTGCCGTCACTGACTGCGGATTGCACATCGACGCCGATGGAGCCGGTGCTGACGTTGGCGAATACCGCACCAGTAACAGAAGTTGCCAGTACGAGAACGGTTGCAGCGATAGTATTGCGAATGGTCATGTCTTGTTTTCCTGTGGTCTGTATCGGGTTGACTGATTCACTGAAGACATTTGCGTGTCTCCATGGGTAGCTACTATCGCGTCCAGGCTTTGCCACCCCCTTGCCTGTGATTTACATCGAGGTAAGGAAGTGTTTTCGACTGAAATATGGCTGATTTGATCCTCTTCGACGTTGGGTGTGATGTATAGGCGTGTCTGTTATGGGAGTTGCAGTGGTTGAATATGCAGCTGTGTCCCCAGCGAAGTGTCTTCAGGCGGCGGCAAGCGCC
Organism: uncultured Granulosicoccus sp.; assembly: GCA_965367215.1. GTDB lineage: Bacteria > Pseudomonadota > Gammaproteobacteria > Granulosicoccales > Granulosicoccaceae > Granulosicoccus. Next base: position 14,474 of record CBDUIJ010000119.1, on the reverse strand, counting down.
TGTGGCTGCCCTGCTTGTAGTGAATCGATGCCAGAAGGTTGCACGACATCTGACCAGAGTCGGGCTGCCAAGGCTGCAAGAGCCACATCGCAGTCTTCCGGGCTCATGTTGCCGCTGACCCGCTGCAGACAGAACTCGGCCAGTTCCCTTGCGACATTGGGGTAGGCAATTCGTGGCTGTGTCCTTGTTGTCGCAACGAACTTGTCCAGATCGAGCACGCCCAGTTGTCGAGTGATCGTCGCCAGTTGCAGCTCATTCAACGCCATGGCATTGGCTATTTGTTCAAACTGTCCAGTCAGAGGTTTCGTCATGACTGGCTTGCCAAGGTAGAGGGCTTCGGCAATCAGTTCGAAGCCGGTGTTGCAGATTACCCGGTTGCAGCGTTGCAGGTGATGGCGAAAGCCCTGTTTGGACAAGGGGTAGATCGAGACGTTACGACTCTGCGTCTCTTGCGTTATTTCTGGTGAATACAGGACAAAATGTTCGCCGCGCAATTGCTGCAGCAGGGCAACGGTTGCCTGCTGATCCTCGAAGGGCAGGTACACCAGCGTGAAGCTCTGGCTGTTGCTGACGGGTGTCAGGTCTGTATCGATCATGGGCGGCAGTGTCAGCCGGTCATAGGGGTGCCAGTGAAAGCCGATTCGCTGATTGGCCGGGGTGAAATTGCGGATGATCCACTTTGCGAACGGATCGCCTTGGGGGCGTGGTGCCCTGTCTGTCAGTGCATACTGATGTCCCAGTGCCAGCGAGGGCGTTCGGCGCAGTCGGGCTGCCCAGGCAACGGTGGGCTCGAAATCGCTGATGACGAGGCTGTAGCGATCCGCACGCAGTGTGCTGACTTCGGTGGCATAACGCAGGGGCTTGTTGCACTTGAGAGTCTGCAATTTGCGAATACGTCCCTGCCGAGTCTTGAAGCTCAGACCTGTGCGGTATTGCGGGTTGCCGAATTCTTCCATGTCGAAGTAGCGGGCTTGCGCGCGACCACTGAACAGGTAGTCCACTTGTACGTCGAGCCTGGCAAATTCAGTGGCCATGAGACGAGCACGGCTGATATGTCCGTTGCCCGTCCCCTGAACGCCATAGAGCAGAGAGGGTTGATTCATGTACTACTCCTGAATTGAGTGACAGAGAATCGATCCATTGACAGTGCTGGGCGAATAGTGCGGTGCGGCGATCAGAGCAGAGAGGTCAATTGGAGGCTTGCGATGGATAGACCGAGTGTGGCTCCGGCCAGAATATCCGATGGATAATGAACTCCGAGGATCACACGGGAAGCGCCAACACCGGCGGCCCAGATGAGCAGACAGGCCCCGATGATGGGGAAGTGCTGGTAGATGATGGCCGCATACAGCGTTGCTGCCGAGGTATGACCGCTGGGAAAACTGAACTTGTCCGATGCCACCACCAGCGCGGTGAATGCATTCAGGGTCTCTGCAGGGCGTTGCCGGCGAAGCGTGTTCTTGGCAACGAAATAGATGACACGCTCGATCAGGAACAGGAGCGTCAGTTGCCAGGCGAGCTGCCGATAAATCGGATTGGAGATGCTGTAGCAAACCAGAATGGTGATCACCGGCAGATAGCCATCACCGGTGCGTGACAACATTCTGGCGGCAGGGATGACCAGACGACGTTCACGTTGCATGAAGGTCCAGTGGAGCACGCCGCAGTCAGCTTGTTGGAGCATGTTCAGTATTTTCATGAACGCAGTATCGGAAGCCAATGTGACTCTCGAGTGAAGCTTTCATGTCCGTTTGATGATGTGTGACGCCCGTCTGTGACGCATCACCCATTGGCGTTGTTCAGTACGATCAAATATACTCTCGGCATTTGTGGCACCTTCAAGATCTCCAACCCAAGGTCAGCGTGTGAATACACCGACAGAGCAAGTTTTCGGAAACGCACGCATCGTGTTGGCTGAGTCCGTTGTCTACGGCAGTGTGCAGGTGGTTGACGGCCTGATACAGGACATCAGCGAATCCCCGGATACCGGGGGTGACACGTCCGTCATGAGCGTTGATTGTCAGGGTGACTTCCTGATTCCGGGCCTGATCGAGCTGCACACAGACCATCTGGAAACGCATTATTCCCCTCGTCCCGGGGTGCGCTGGGGCATGAAAGCCGCCATTCAGGCGCACGATGCACAGATTGCAGCTGCTGGTATTACTACCGTTTTCGATTGTTTACGCATGGGCATGGGAGACCAGGATCAGTTCGAATCCGGTGAAATGCGACAGCTGGCCACGGCACTGCGTGAAGCCAGAGATCAGAATCGCCTGCGAATCGAGCATCGATTGCATTTGCGCTGTGAAGTGTCAGCCAGAGACATGATGAGCGATTTTGAAGAGTTCGCCGATGATGTCGATGTGGGACTGGTATCCATGATGGATCATGCACCGGGCCAGCGACAATTCACCTCTCTGGAGGCCTTCAAGCTCTATCACAAGACCAAACACAAGATGTCGGATGAAGTCTACGACAACTATATTGCAGACCGAGTTGCCGGCTCCAGAAAGTACTCTGACAAGAACCGGCAGGCACTGGCTCGGCAATGCATGGAGCGCGGTGTGGTGATGGCCAGTCACGATGATGCGACGCTGGCGCATGTGGACGAGTCCATCCGGTTCGGTGTGCGTCTGGCTGAATTTCCCACTACGCTGGAAGCTGCCAAGGCGTCACACGGCGCCGGCCTGGGGGTTCTGATGGGGGCGCCCAATGTGGTGCGCGGGCGGTCGCATTCGGGAAATGTTGCCGCGAGTACGCTGGTGGAGAATCATTGCCTGGACATTCTTTCGTCGGACTATGTGCCTGCCAGTCTGCTGCAGGCTGCCTTCTCGCTGGCTGAAGATTCCAGATTGATGAGTATCGCCGAGGCCATTGCCACGGTCACTGCCAATCCTGCGCGTTTCATCGGTCTGGATGATCGTGGTGAGATTGCCCCGGGTTTGCGTGGCGACCTGGTTCGAGTGGCTTACCACCCGGAGCAGGACCCGGCGCCCATTGTGCGCAGCGTCTGGCTCAAGGGTGAGCGCGTCTGCTGAGTATCAGTCAGCGCTCAGTGGATAGCTGTGTAGCCTGACAAAGGGCGTGGCTCGGGACGTCTGGCCGTAGATCGCCAGTTGATCCAGTTGTGGTGTGCCATCCACCTGTTGTCGGTAGATGTTCTTCAGCCAGTCGACGTAATCGCCATCTTGTTCATCAGTGGGACCGGTAAGCGTCATGTGGAAGCGGAATTCCTCGTCGACGTAGGGATACCCGAAGCGCTCCAGTAGCTCCAGCTGTCGCGGGCTCAATTTCTGTTGCTTGCGTCGCTGCATATCCTCTTCGGACAGGGCGCGACGAAATGGCTCGAAAGTCTCGACGACGCGTAAAGCGAATTTGCCGAGTGAATCCGGTTGCCTGTCGAGGGTCAGAGCTGTAAAGCCAGACAATGATCGTGGTAGTAGCCCGTTCAGAGGGATCGCCGTCTGCCGCTTCGCAAACGCTTCGACCTCGCTTTGCAGTTCATCGAAGGAACAATCATCGGACAGTTCAAACGGTGCCTTGAGCGTGGCGTGGAAGCCATAGTGCGCAGGAGACTTTGTCAGGGCAAGCCAGCGTTCCCTGTCAGGGTGCGGGCTGGCGACATCAGTGTCGCGAGGTTGCGTGGCTGTGCGCCCGAGTACGGTTTCACCAAAACTGGCCAGCTGTGAATCGATGGCCGGCGCGAAATACAGTGCGTAGCGTGTACTCATGTTCGGTCTGATACGTTCAGCGTGTAATCTGCAGAGGTTGTCTGATACCTGCGGGACTGGCTCTGACCCTGAGTTCGTACACGGTTCCACTCTGCAGCCCGACAAACAGTATCGGTTCACGCGCAAATGTGCGAGTAGGGAAGAAGCCGATGACGTCGGTGTCTATCTCCACGGCACAACCGGGTAGAACCTGAGCATCGTTCAGCAACTTGATGGGTTCCGGCATCAGAACGGCGCGTTCGTAGCCGCTGCGAAGATGCAGCAGTATGGGTTCATTGGTATAACGTGCCTTGCGAAATTCCACCCACTCGCCCATGGGCCTGACATTGCTCGGTGTGCCTGCGCTATTGCCTGTTACTTCGGCCTGGCTGCCTGTGGCAGTCAGACACAGCATGAACAGCGCACCCAGAACAGCGAGACTGGTACTTCTTGAAACAAGCATGGGCATATGTTGCCGATTACAGAACCTGATAACGATGAGGTTACTGTACCTAGTCTGGGGAGGTTACGCAGCAGTCTTTTGCAGATCGCAATTCTTGTAAATCCTGCAATGCAGATTTGCTCAGGCCTGTATTAGTAGTGTCATTATTCTGGCGGCTCAGTCCTCTCCAGCGAGGCAATCGTGAAGTGTGTCTGCCAGGTTCTGCAGTAACTGGCCGTACAGGCCGGCTCCGGGTTCGAGCGTGGTTCCCAGCGGGTCCAGCACACCACGCCTGACATCCAGCTTGTGCGAGATGGTCTCTACCATGCGTTCACTGAACTGGGGTTCGGAGAACACGCAGATTCCCGGATATCGACTTACCAGCTTGCGCAGCTTGTCGAGTTGGCGAATGCCGGAAGGAGTGGCATCGCTGAGGCTGATGGCGGCAGTCGCGGGCAGGTCGAATTGATCCTCGAAATAGTGGTAACTGTCGTGGAAGACAACGTACGGTTTGCCGCGCACGCTGGCCAGCTGTGCGTCGATGTTCGAATCCAGAATGTTCAATGCCTGAATACCCTGTTCGGCATTGCTCTGGTAGTTGGCAGCATGCTCGGGGTCGAGTGTCGAGAGCTGGTCTGCTATCAGATGCAGCCAGAGTCGGCCATTGTCAGTCGATAGCCAGGCGTGAGGGTCATTCGAGACGCCATCGTCATGGCCATGATCATGATCGTCGTGCTCGAAGTCGGAGGATTCACGGCGAGGCAGGCGAATGCTGTTTTCGTCGGTTGACAGTTCCAGAGAGGGGAGCTCGGGAGCAAGAGCCTGCATGGCAGTGGGTAGCCATGGTGTCAGGCCGGCACTGGTCCAGACGACGAGGTCGGCCTTGCGCAGCAGTCGGGCTTCCGATGGCCGAAGAGAGTAATCGTGAGGGCTGGCACCGGCACGCAACAACAGCTCCGGTTCGCTGATGTCACCCATGACCGTCGCTACCAGAGAATGTATGGCAGGAATATCGGTGGCGACCAGAGGGGCGGCCCGGACAGGGCTGGCCATTGTCAGGCAGCTGGCAAGAACCGTGGCAAACAGACAACGAATCATGGTCATGCTCCGGGTTAAAGATGTTATGTTATATCAATACTGCATCTCAAGGGGATTCCCTTATGGCCACAAGCCGGAAAATTGCAGACGCCGTCATCGGTTTCTCGCGTCACGATCACAAGCGCTGCGTCAGTCGCGCACTCAAGCAGGCTGATGATTATTGCCGTCTCAACAAGCTGCGATTTACCGAGGTGCGGCGCCGCACGCTTGGCATTCTGCTGGAAAGTCATAGCGCCATGGGGGCCTACGATGTACTGGAACGCCTGAATGGCGAGGGTTTGGGCTCCAAGCCGCCAATTGCCTACCGGGCGCTGGGCTTTTTGCTGGACAACGGTTTCATACACCGGATAGAGCGCCTGAATGCCTACATTGCCTGTTCGCAGCCGGGGGCGGCTCACGAGCCAGCCTTTCTCATCTGTACTGGCTGTAATTCCGTGGCGGAAACGGCTGTCAGCTCTGCCGGAACACTGACGAAATGCGCAAAAGCCAGTGGTTTCGAGATTCAGCATACGACACTGGAAGCGGAAGGGCACTGTCCGAGTTGTCAGGTTGAGGCAGCACGATAATGACCGGTGCCTGTTTGATAGAAGCTCGTGACATCAGCGTTCGACATGGAACGGAAACGGTGTTGCAGCATGTCAGTTTCAAGTTGCACAAGGGCGAGATTGTCACCATCGTCGGGCCCAATGGATCGGGTAAGTCGACCATGGTGCGGGCGTTGATCGGAGCTGTTCCCGTGTCAGGTGGAAAGGTCATCAAGGTGCCGGGACTGCGTATCGGTTACGTACCACAACGACTGCATATGGAGCGTGCCCTGCCCATGAGTGTTCGTCGATTCTTCGATCTGCCCAGGCGGGTCGGCAAGCAGGCTCTGGCCGATGTGCTGGACAAGGTGCAGGTGGGTCATCTGCTGGAACGGCAACTGATCGATCTGTCCGGTGGTCAGTTGCAGCGAGTGCTGCTGGCCCGGGCATTGTTGGACAAGCCTCAGGTGCTGGTGCTCGATGAGGCGACACAGGGACTTGATCAGAGTGGTTCGGCCGACTTCTATCGACAAGTGGAGGCCGTTCGTAATGAGCTGGGCTGCGCTGTCCTGATGGTGAGCCATGAATTGCATGTCGTCATGAGTGCTTCGGATCGTGTGATCTGTCTCAATGGCCATGTCTGCTGCGAAGGTACGCCCGAGGTGGTTTCCTCACAACCCGAGTACCGAGCCTTGTTCGGCACGCATACGCAGGGTGCTCTGGCGCTGTACCGGCATGAGCACGATCACAGCCATACTCACGACCACGACCACGACCACGACCACGACCACGACCACGACCACGACCACGACCACGACCACGACCACGGACATAGCCAGGGGCACGACCACGAAAAGACCCGCGGGAAGGGGCTGGGCGATGACGACGGACCTTCACAGGGAGCAGCATCCTGATGCTGGATAGTTTCGTTATTCGGGCGGCGCTGGCCGGCATCGCGGTGGCATTGGCCGCAGCGCCTATCGGTTGTTTCGTCGTGTGGCGTCGCATGGCCTATTTCGGTGATGCAACCGCGCATGCGGCCATTCTGGGAGTGGCAGCATCACTTGCTTTTCATCAGTCCATCTTCGCTGGCACGCTGGTGGTATCGGTACTCATGGCCTATCTGGTATCAACGCTGAGCTGGCGTGGCTACGCCATGGATACCCTGTTGGGTGTGCTTGCGCATTCCGCGCTCGCCTTCGGCCTGGTGGCTGTGTCCTTCGTGCCGGGCGTCAGGGTTGATCTCAATGCCTACCTGTTCGGAGACATACTGGCGGTCAATGCCACAGATCTGATCATCATGTGGGTGGGCGCGGTGGTGGTGTCTGCACTGGTTGCCTGGCGCTGGTCGGCCCTGTTGCTGACAACGCTCAATGCAGAGCTGGCGCACGCCAGCGGTATCGACCCACGGCGTGAACAGTTACTGCTGACCCTGTCTCTGGCCATTGTGGTGGTGGTAGCCATCAAGGTGGTAGGTGCCTTGCTGATAACCGCCTTGCTGATCATTCCCGCCGCGGTGGCGAGGCCCTTGAGCAACACGCCCGAGCGCATGGCCGTCTATGCCGTACTGGCCGGGGTGCTGTCGATACTCACCGGGCTGAGCGCTTCCTGGTATCTGGACACACCGACAGGGCCAACCATTGTCTGTGTCGGCGCGGTGTTGTTCATCTGTACCAACTTGCTGCCCGTATCAAAACGGCGAAGTTGAGCCGCTTGTCTTGAACCTCAAGATCGCCCAATTGGAAGCATTCGTCTGGGTTGCCGACCTGGGCAGTTTCAGGCGGGCGGCCGAAAGGCTCAGTACTACCCAGCCGAATATCTCGACCCGTATCTCTGCGCTGGAGCAGTCACTGGATGTGACTCTGATGGAGCGAGATGCGGGGTCGGTGCGCTTGACGTCCAAGGGTGTTGAGCTGCTTGATCATGCCCGTCGCGTCTTGCGCAGCGCCGAGTCCTTCCTGGAAGCATCCGGACAGGCCGCCTTGTACGAAGGCGTGCTCAAGCTCGGGGTGAGCGAGATGATCGTGCACACCTGGTTGCGTGACTTTCTCAAGACGCTCAAGCGCGAATACCCGAACATTCTGGTGGAATTGACCGTGGATCTGTCGGCCAATCTCAAGAACGAACTGTATTCCCGCTCCATCGACATGGCCTTCCAGAGTGGCCCTTTTGAACGACAGACCAGTGGTCAGGAAACGCTGGGTACCTATCGCTGGATCTGGGTTGCGGCACCCGAGCTACCGTATCTGGACGGTGATGATCTGAGTGTTGAACAGCTGCTGCGCTACCCCATCCTGACACACGCTCGGGACACCCGACCCTACGAGGAGGTTGCCGGGCATTTCAGGTCGCAGCGAGCCGCGGCCGCTCGCCTGGTACCGTCCAGCAATCTGGCGGCCTGTCTGCACATGAGCATCGATGCGATGGGCATTGCCAGCATGCCTGTCTCCATGGCGAGAGATTACATCGAGGCCGGCAAGCTGCGGCAGGTTCATTATCACTGGGTACCGGAGAGTCTGGTGTTTCTGGCTCGTTACGATGCGGCTCGCTCACCCGCCTTCGTGGCACAGGCGGCGCTGCTGGCAAAAGGACTGGCGAAAGAATATGTCGAGGAATTTGGTGAGACCTGGGACGCTGAAGGATAATTAATATTGATCCTTATCATGTAATAAAATAATTTGATGTAATCCTGTGTCAGGAATAATCTAGCTCCACTTTCTGTATTCGGTGGGTGTGGACGACATATGGGCAAGACGACTGTTCGGATGGGCGTGGATATCGGCGGCACCTTCACCGACGTGGTGCTGGAGGTCGATGAGGCGCAGTATTCCACCAAGGTGCTGACAACCTACACCGCCCCCGAGGATGCCATCATCGATGGTTTGCAGCAGGTGTGTGCAAAGGCCGGCATCACGCCTCCCGATATCGGTCAGATCATTCATGGCACCACACTGGCGACCAATGCCCTTATCGAGCGGCGTGGCGCCAGGACGGCACTGATCACCACGGCAGGTTTTCGGGATGTCATCGAAATGCGTACCGAATCGCGTTTCGAGCAATATGATCTGAACCTGACCTTGCCGGATCCTTTGCTGCCGCGGCAACAGCGTTACACCATCACCGAGCGGATCGATGCACGAGGGCAGGTATTGATCGAACTCGATACGGCTGAACTGGATCGTCTGGTGAGCCAGATCGAAGAGGCCGGCTACGAAAGCGTCGCCATCGGTCTGATCCATTCCTATCTGAATGATGCGCATGAGCGGCAGGTGCAAGAGGCGCTCGCCAGTCGGTTACCGGGTGTCATGATTTCGCTCTCCAGCGAAGTGTCCCCTCAGATGCGCGAATACGAGCGCTTCAATACCGTGGTGGCCAATGCCTATATCAAGCCGCTGATGAAAAGCTATCTGGGGCGATTGCAGGGACGCTTGCAGCAGGAAGGCGTGGATTGCGCCGTTTTCCTGATGCACTCCGGCGGTGGCATCATTTCCATCGATAGTGCAGCAGAATTTCCGGTGCGACTGGTTGAGTCGGGTCCTGCTGGCGGAGCGGTATTTGCCGCGCATATTGCCGCGCGCTACGGTCTGGACAAGGTGCTCTCGTTCGACATGGGTGGGACCACGGCCAAGATCTGTCTGATCAAGGACCAGACACCCAAGACCAGTCGTGTGTTCGAAGTCGCGCGTACCTACCGCTTCAAGAAAGGGTCCGGAATGCCTATCTCCATACCGGTGATCGACATGGTGGAAATCGGTGCGGGCGGTGGATCGCTGGCATCGGTGGATTCGATGCGCCAGATTCGGGTCGGACCACATTCAGCGGGTTCCGAACCGGGCCCTGCCTGCTACGGTCGTGGAGGGGACAAGCCTGCAGTGACGGATGCAGACCTGGTGCTCGGCAAGCTTGATCCGGATAACTTTGCCGGTGGTTCCATCCAGTTGCATGTCGACAGTTCCACTCAGGCGCTGCAGACGGTTCTGGGCCAGCCACTGGATATGGATGCCCAGACAGCGGCCTATGGCCTGGTGGAAGTGGTCGATGAGAACATGGCCAATGCGGCGCGTGTGCATGCCGTGGAGAATGGTGAGGACCTCACCGAGTACACCATGATTGCCTTTGGCGGGGCGGCTCCATTGCATGCTGCACGTCTGTGCGAAAAGCTGGGTGTGGATCGTCTGTTGGTGCCGCCAGGTGCGGGTGTCGGTTCGGCCATTGGCTTCCTGCGGGCGCCCTTCAGCTTCGAGGCCAACCGCAGTCAGTACATGAAGCTGTCGCAATTCGATTCCGGAGTGGTCAGCGAGCTGCTGCAGGAACTGGAGAACGAGGCAACAGCGTTTGTTCGCTCCTGCGATGAGCAGGCCGATATTCATGCCGAATTCAAGGCCTATATGCGTTATTCGGGGCAGGGGTGGGAGATTCCCATTGCCCTGACGAGCGAGCAGGCACGAAAGCCGGATGCTGCCACCTATCAGCAGCTGTTCGAAAAGGACTATCGCGCCTTGTTCGGTCGAGTGGTTGAAGGCATGGATGTGGAGATAACCGTCTGGGCTGCCAATGCCACTACACCCGCGCACAGCGTCACACCGGTGCAGATGGCAGCGGCTGGCGATGATGCTCCTTCTCAGGGTGCGCGTGCTGTATTCGATGCAGCCCGGGGCGAGGTCGTCGAGGCTGCCGTGGTGTTGCGCAAGGATATGCAAACGGGGCAAAGAGTCGCAGGCCCGGCTGTCATCACCGAGGATGAAACCACGATCATCGTACCGGTCAGCCGGCAGGGCATTCGTCAACCTGATGGCTGTATCGATCTCATGCCGCAGGCAGGCAGTCAACGCAGGAGTGCATCATGAGCAAGCAGATATCCACGGTTGCCCTGCAGGTCATGTGGAACCGCCTCATCTCGGTGGTGGAAGAGCAGGCCCAGGCACTGGTGCGCACGGCTTTCTCGACATCGGTACGGGAAGCGGGTGATCTGTCCGCGGGTGTCTACGACAGGCAGGGCAGGATGCTGGCACAGGCTGTGACCGGGACTCCGGGGCATGTCAATGCCATGGCCGATGCCGTACCGCATTTCATACGTCGCATCGGTGTCGAGAACATTTTCGAAGGTGATGTGTATATCACCAACGACCCCTGGGAAGGCACGGGGCATCTGCATGACATCACCGTGGTCACGCCCTCCTTTCATCGGGGCGAGTTCGTCGGCTTCTTTGCCTGTACTGCACATATCGTGGATATCGGTGGTCGAGGCTTTGGCGCCGATGCCAATTCGGTGTATGAAGAGGGCTTGTATATCCCGATCATGAAGCTGATGAACAAGGGTGTACTGGACCAGACGCTGATCCATATCGTGCGTGGCAATGTCCGCGAACCCGACCAACTGGTGGGGGACATCCATGCATTGGCGACCTGCAACGAGATTGGCCACCGTCGCCTGATCGACATGATGCAGGAATTCGACCTCGCCTCCCTTGAGGAGATTTCTGCCTTCATTCTGGACAACTCGCGGCGGGCGACACTGGAGCGTATCAATGCCTTGCCGAAGCGTAGCGCACATGGGTCAATGACAATTGACGGTTTCAGCAAACCGATTGACTTGAAGGTGCGTGTCGACTTCGAGCAGGACCGGATCGTGTGTGACTTCGACGGCACATCCGGCCTGGACAAGAAGGGCATCAATGTACCGATGGTCTATACCAAGGCTTACGCCTGTTATGCACTCAAGTGTGCCATTGCCCCCGAGATTCCGAACAATGCCGCCTCGCTTGCGCCCTTCGAAGTGGTGGCGCCGGTGAACTCCATCGTCAATGCCGTACACCCGGCCCCCGTCGCCTTGCGGCATATCATTGGTCATATGGTGCCCGATACGGTCTACGATGCGCTGGACAAGATACTGCCCGATACCGTGCCTGCCGAAGGCGCCGGCACACTGTGCAATTTCCAGGTGTCGCTTCGGCCGAGGACCGACGATATCAGCGAGCCTGCAGATATCGCTGCCAGAGCATCTGCCCGTCGTTCGGAAGTGCTGACCTTCAATTCCGGCGGTTCCGGTGCACGGCCGACACAGGATGGCATGAACGCCACCGCCTTCCCGTCGGGTGTCATGACCATGCCGATCGAGGCCACCGAACACACCGGCCCCGTCATCATCTGGCGCAAGGAGCTCAGGCCCGATAGCGGTGGTGAGGGTCAGTATCGGGGTGGACTGGGTCAGTTCATGGAAGTGGGTGCGGTCGAGGGGCATGAGTTCGATTTTCAGGCCATGTTCGATCGCGTCGACCATCCCGCTCGTGGTCGTCAGGGGGGCGGCAATGGCGCGCCGACGGTCATTCATCAGGACGATGGCACGCCCATGCAGGGCAAGGGCAAGCAGTTCGTGCCACATGGTCGGCGAGTCATGCTGGAATTCCCCGGCGGGGCTGGTTATGGCAAGGTGGCAGAGCGGGATCCGGCGCTGGTGCGACGTGATCTGGCACGAGGGTATATATCGGCCGACATGTGTCGACAGAAATACGGTTTCAGTCAGGCCGATGTGGATGCCGTGCTTGAGGCCGTGCGGCGTGGTGAGGAAATCTGATGGCAAACATGGCAACTCAGGCCCCTTTGAAGTCGGCCTATGATGTGGTGATCGTGGGTGGTGCCATGTATGGCTCCTCGGTTGCCTGGTTCCTGAGCGACAACCCGGATTTCAACGGCTCCATTCTGGTGGTGGAGCGGGATCCGACCTACGAATTTGCCTCCACTTCGCATACCAACAGCTGCATGCGGCAGCAGTTCTCCAGTGAAACGAATATCCGTGTTTCACAATTTGCTGCCGAGTTCGTCAAGAATTTTCGGCACTTCATGGGGAATGATGAGCGGGTGCCTGCACTGAAGCTGCACAGCTTCGGTTACATGTATCTGGCTGACAATGAAGCCTTTGCCAATACGCTGAAGGAAAGTCAGCAAGTACAACAGAGACTCGGTGCCGGTACCAGGCACATGACGCGCGAGGAGGTTCTCAAGGAGTACCCGTTCTATTTTCTGGATGACATCATTGCTGCCAATCACAATCTGATTGACGAGGGCTATTTCGATGGCAATACGCTCTTCGACTGGTGGAAGCGCTCGGCCAGAGAGAGAGGCGTGGAGTACGTCAGCAATGAGGTTGTGTCGATGCAGCGCAATGCCAGCGGCACACGAGTGGAGAGTGTCACCTTGAAGAGTGGTGAGACCATCAGCTGCGGCACCGTGGTCAACGCCTCCGGGCCGCGCGCAGTGCTGACCTCACGTATGGCGGGCATTGAGATACCGGTGGAGCCGCGCAAGCGCTACACCTTCATCTTCGATGCCGAGCAGCCGCTGGACCGGGATCTGCCGTTGACGATCGACCCTTCAGGTGTTCATTTCCGCACCGATGGGCAGTACTACATGGCCGGTTGTCCACCCGATGAAGACCCGGCTGTCGACTATGACGACTTCGTACAGGATCACGCCATCTGGGAGGAGAAGGTCTGGCCGACCATCGCTCACCGTGTGCCACAGTTCGAGGCCATCAAGCTGATCAATTCCTGGGCTGGCCACTACGCTTACAACACGTTTGACCAGAACGCCATACTGGGGCCGCATACGCAAGTGGAGAATTTCATTTTCGTCAATGGCTTCTCCGGACATGGGTTTCAGCAGTCACCGGCCATGGGGCGAGGTACGGCTGAACTCATCACCTACGGCGAATATCGCAGTATCGACCTGTCGCCGTTCAACTACGAGCGTGTGGCGCGCAATGAGCGGTTCATCGAACGGGCGGTCATCTGATAACCTGCGTGCGAAACGCCATTCGCTTTTCCACAGCAACATCCGATGAGTATCTGTCGGCGGCCATGCAACGCCTGGTCGATTGCTGTTCTCAATTGACACTTCAAAGAGACTGAACATGAAACTGGTACTGACTGGTGCGGCCGGCCGTCTTGGCTCCTGGCTGCGTGAACCGCTGAGCCAACTGTGCGACGAACTGGTGTCCACCGATATCGCCGATGACATCGGTAAATGCTATGACGGTGAACGCTACGTCAAGGCCGATCTGGCCAGTCTGGATGACATGATGGCGGTGCTGGAGGGTGCCGATCAGGTCGTGCATTTTGGGGCTGTCAGCGATGAAGCGCCGTTCGATGACATTCTCGGTCCGAACATCATTGGTGCCTATAATATCTGGGAAGCTGCGTACCAGAACAAGGTGCGACGAGTGGTCTATGCCAGCTCGATTCATGCCGTGGGCATGCACGCCAAGACTGATTTCATTGGTACCGATGCACCTCACCGACCGGATACTTTCTATGGCCTGGCCAAGTGCTTTGCCGAGGATCTGGCAAGCCTGTACTGGGACAAGCGACAGGTGGAGTCGGTGTGCATGCGCATTCTGAGTTGCGCGCAAGTCAACAACGCACGAGCTCTGGGCAGCTGGCTCTCCTATGACGACCTGATTCATCTGGTCGAACAGTCGGTCAATACGCCGACAACCGGTTTTGCCGTGGTCTATGGCGTATCCAATAATGATCGAGTGCCGGTGGACAATGCGCGGGCCAGCTTCCTCGGATACCGGCCGCGTGACAACGCCGAGCAGTTTGCAACTGACGTGCTGGCTAACGAGCCTGAGCAGGATCCTTCATCTGCAACCCATATGTGTCAGGGTGGACCGTTTGCGTCCGTTGAACTGGGCAATAGCGG
>CBDUIJ010000118.1:0-15277 GCA_965367215.1 uncultured Granulosicoccus sp. | reverse complement strand
CTACGCTTCCGACTGCAGGCTTGCCTGGCAGACACACTGCGTGCCGGGCTGAATGGTCAACTGGCAATTGGTACACCAGGTAGCGCCGGTAGGCTGCAGCTGTTTGTCGACCTCGACTCGATCATCAAACACGAAACAATCGCCTTTCCAGTGCTTGCCACCGGTTCTTTCGAAGTAGTTGAGAACGCCACCTTCAATCTGGTAGACCTCCTTGAAACCCTGTTCGATCATCCACGGTGCGGCTTTTTCACAACGTATGCCGCCCGTGCAGAACGTCACGATGGGCTTGGCAGGGTCGAGGGTGCCGTCTTCCAGAGCCTGCGCCACGGCGCGCTGGTAGTCACGAAAGTGCGCGATATCCAGATGTTCGGCCCGTTCGAAGGTGCCGGATTCGACTTCGTAGGTATTGCGGGTGTCCAGCAGGGTGAATTCGCGGTCTTCGTCGAGCCACTGCGCCACGGTTTCCGGCGGCAGGGCCGGGGCTTCGGGACGTTGCAGCTGACGCGTGCGGGCCTCGGCACCGTCAAAGGCAATGATTTCGTGTCGAATGCGAACCTTGAGCTTGGAAAAGGGTCGTAATTCAGAGGCGCTTTCCTTGAGCCAGAGGTCACGAAACCGTTCATCGGCCTCGAATACGGAGCGTGCCGCATCGCATTGTGGACGGGTTCCTGCAAGAGCCACGTTGATGCCTTCGTCGGCGAGCAGAATGGTGCCAAGGACGCCGGTTTCAGCCAGTGCCTGATGCAGATCGGCCTGTAACACGGGTAGGTAATCAAGCTGTATGAATCGATAGCCCGACAGGTTAATGTAGGGCTCCCCGGAGGGTAAAGCGGAAGTGTCGCCAGAGTTGAGTGTGTCGATCGCGTGCATGAGTTCGCCTTGGTACTGCTTCGGGTTCAATGAATGATTCTAAACTTTCTTCAGCCGTGCCTGTCGCGAATGACGGGCACAAGCGTTTCAGGGTGTGGGTGATGATGTTGAAACACAAACGACACGCAAGAGGCTGGCCGCTTGTCCGCGGCGTGCTGTTGTTGTCTGTGAGCGCAGTTCCGTGGGCCGTGGCCGCTGATGTGACGGCCGCGGGTGCCGGTAGCAGCGCTGCGTCTGCAACTGCGTTTGCAACCGCGACCGTCATCGAATCGGGTGGCGGTGCCAGCTCTGATAGTGCCGCGGGCGATGATGCCGGGCCATATGCGCAACAGCGTCTGCAGTTCAACGAAGCGCTGGATGCGCTGACAAGCGGCGACCAGGCGCGCTTTGCCGCTCTGAACGCAGCCCTGGCGGACTATCCGCTGGCAGATTTCCTCGCCTACGAACAACTGCAGCAGCAATGGCGTGATGTGGTTCCCGGCAGCGCAGAGATCGATCAGCTCAACGCGTTCGAGCAGCGTACCGGTGACAGCTCCCTGACTCGCAGGCTGACGCGTGTTCTGCAGAACCGCTTTGCAGAGACCGAACAGTGGAATACCTTTCTGGCCCTGGGCAAGTCGCGACTGGCCGCGAAGATGACCTGCGACACCCTCAAGGCTCGCAGTGAAACCGGGCAGGTGGACGGCTTTGATGAACAGATCATCGAGATGTGGGTCAAGCCGCGCAAGCACCGGCAACCGTGCAAGTCGATCCTCGAGGACATCGAAGCCCGGCAGACGCCGCCGGTGCCGGCCATCTGGGAGCGCATCTATCAGGCCATGGAGTCCAACAAGCCGGAATTTGCCACGCCCATGCTTCGCTATCTGGGCAGTCGTGATCGCAAACTGGTGAAAGCCTGGATCGAGGCCGACGAGTCGCCACAGTCGTTTCTGCTCAGTGGCAAGCTGGACAAGGACACGCTGTTGAACCGGCGCATCATCGCAGACCTGATACTGGATTGGTCACGCGAAGATACCAGTGCTGCCATCGGTCAGTGGCTGCGGATCCGCGAGCGGTTCAGCTTCAATGCTGATCGTTATTACGATACAAGCCGGGCGCTGGCCATGCGCGCTGCCTATCGCCGTATGCCAGAGGCCTATCAGTGGTTGCAGACGTTCACCGCACGTGCCGACGATCTGGAATTGCAGGAGTGGCGTATTCGCACGGCATTGCTGGCCGAAGACTGGCAGGCAGTGATGAGCAGTATTGCGCAGCTACCGCCGAAGGAGCAGGAAGAGGACCATTGGGCCTACTGGCAGGCACGGGCTCTGGAACAGCTGGACCGTGCAGCTGAAGCCCGCGCAATCTATACCGAGCTGGCCGGTTTGCAGTCCTATCACGGTTTTCTGGCGGCGGACCGCTTGCAGCTGGATTACGCCATTTACGATGAGCCGATCGTTCCCGAGACGGCGCTGCTCGCTGAGCTGGGCGATGAGCCGGCGCTGATCCGTGCGCGGGAGTTTCATCATGTGGGCCTGAGGACGGAAAGCCGCCGCGAATGGAACAACTGGGTTCGTGGCAAGAGCGAATCCGAGCTGGCCGCCGCCGCGGTGCTGGGCAGCAACTGGGAGCTGCATGATCGCGCCATCTATGCGGCTGGTCTGAGCAACAATCGTCGGGCCATATCACTGCGCTTTCCCTTGCTGTATCGCAGTGAGGTGGCAAGGGCGTCCGTGGACAACGCCATCGAGCCTGCGTGGATATTCGGTGTCATGCGACGTGAGAGTGCCTACATTCAGGATGTGCGTTCCGGCGCCGGCGCTGTGGGTCTGATGCAGTTGATGCCGCGTACAGCGCGGTATGTGGCGGGTCTGCAGGGCAAGAAGGACTGGCAGGGGGATCTGACCGATTCGGACATCAACATCGAACTCGGTACCTTCTATCTGCGACATGTCATGAACCGCTTCAATGACCATCAGGTGCTGGCAACGGCCAGTTACAACGCCGGTCCGAGTCGCGTTGGCAAGTGGCTGCAAGAGGGCGGTATGGAGGCCGATATCTGGATCGATACCATTCCCTACACGGAGACACGCCGTTATGTTCGTGCGGTACTGGCCTATGCAGCCATCTATGAGCAGCAACTCACCGGCAAGCCACAGCGCTTGAGCAACAAGCTGTTGCCGATACCGGCAGCCTCGGGGGTCTGACGGGTTTGTCAGGACGCGCCAATGGATCGCCATTGACGCTATGATTGATGGTTTCCCCGAGGGTATGCTGCTGTGAACACTGCTGACAAGATCAACGACATTCTGGTAGACGCCCTGGCGCCTGTCAGGCTGGACGTCATCAATGAAAGTCATATGCACAATGTGCCGCCGGGTTCGGAGAGCCATTTCAAACTGGTGGTTGTCAGCCAGGAGTTCGAAGGCCTCAACCTGATCGCCAGGCACCGCACGATCAACAAATTGCTGGCCGAACAGCTGCAGAACGGTATTCATGCCTTGAGCATGCACACCCATACGCCGGAGGAATGGGATGCCAAGGGTGGGCAGGTTCCCGATTCGCCTCCCTGCATGGGTGGCAAGGCCAGGGAAAACGATGGCTGAGCCTGTTTACGGCAAGCTCTGTCAGTAGATTCCCGTGGGCGACACCCGGGGAGTGAGCTTCTACGGGATCTGCCGATAGGGCAGTACGATGCTCAGCTCGTTGCCGGGTACCGCACAGTGCAGAAACTGTTGCAGGCCTCCCAGAAATATCTGCAGGAAGGCGGCCTGTATTGCGTGCTTCCCCGGTGTCAGATCCCCGAAATGTTCGGCCAGAAAATGGTAGACCTGCAGGTGGCGGGGCTTGAAGAAACTACAAGCCTGGTGACCTGCCTGTCGCAGGCAATACCAGTCGACCAGCAAGTGCATGATCGGGCAGGCTTCAAGCTCGGCCAGCGGCAGTCGGGCCTGTTCGCACAAGCGCTGTAGCTCGGCCGTTGCAGCACTCGTCGGTATTGTCGCCAAGGCGGCATAATGCAAGACCTGATCGGTCCGTTGCTGCGCCAGCAGGAACGTGGCCAGTTCGGCGGCGTTGCTGCACTGCACGGCATCGACCATGTCTGGTGGCCATTGTCTTGGCAGATAATGAGCGACGACCCGGCAGTACATTCGCTGGTAGAGAAATTCACCGTAGTTGTTTGCAGACAGAGCCTGATCCGGCTCGACTCCCATGGCTCGGGTTTCCTTGCGATAGTAGTCGAGCAGATCCGGGTTCAAGGGCATGTCGTTCAGCGGCACGGTTTCCAGCTGCACGCTCTCGTGGTCGGGTGCCTGGCTGGGTTGCTGGCCGGGTCCGCGGCTCGTGTGGATGATCTGGTAGGCCGCCGGAAAGGCCGCGGTCGAAGGCACGGCCACATCGCTCAGCTGCCTGTCTTCGAGCTGCAGGTGACGATAACCATTGACGTGCAGATGACCGCCAAAATGCAACTGCAGGCCCGCGCCGAGCAAGGCTTTGGCAACCTCTTCTGAAGGTCGGCGACGGCGCATGTCGGTCTGTCCGAACAGTCGGCCCTCGATATCGCTGTGATCGTCGAACGGGTCCATCGTCGGGTAATGTGAAAACCCGAGCAGTTGCTTGCCCTGTGTGGCGGCACGTCGACTGACATCCGCAATCCAGGGCAGCAGATGCGCTCGGTTGCGCAGCACGGAATTCCAGCCGGCATCGCTGCTGTCCAGAAAGGCCTTCTTCTGGGTTTCTCGCCACTGACCGTTGCGCGGTTCGAACACATTGGCATCGATCATCAGCAGCCACAGACCCGCCACGGGCTCTACCAGATAGGAGGCGTCGGTCAGCGAGCGCGTCACCTGGCCATCGGCAGACAGGGCTGTGTACTGGCGCGCCTTGATGTCCCCGGAGTGTCCGAACGGGGTTTCCCAGTGCAGATGCTCGGCCTGCGGGAAGAGCCCGAACTCCGCCATCGACTGCAGGGCGCGGGGTGTGCCCTGGCAATACATGGCCGATGTCAGAACGGCGTTGTCTTCCGTGGCGGCGTAAGTCGGATCGCTGGTGACCAGTACGGTCTCCCCCGGCACCGTGACAAAACGGGTGGACTGATGCTTGCCGTGCGGGCCATAGCAATCATGGTTGCCCGGAATGGCGTAGAAAGCCATGTCGTAGCGTTGCCGATAATCCAGTAGCCGAGCGCGCAGTCGTGCCGTGGCCTCGGTCTGGCCATCGTCGGTATAGTCGCCGAGCAATACCACATGCCTGATACCGCGCTGGCGGATGTCTTCCAGCGCGCTCAGCAAGGCGCCCGTGCTTTCATTGAACAGGCGAGAGGAGCGGCGTGAATCCTGCCAGCTTCGCAAGGTGGCCGCTCGTCCTGCGAGTGGCGTGCTCTTGAGACCGTAGTCACTGTCCATATCGTGACAGTGCGCATCGGCGATGACAGCAATGGCAGTCTGCTCGGTGCTTTTCATGGTGGCAATGGTGGTGCTCGGTCGGGCAGAGGACAAGTCTGCGTCAGTCGGTGCTCGCTACCGTCACGACGGGTGTGACGACTATCGACTGTCACGGGACAAGGCCGCAGTGTACGGTATTCCTTCTGTAGTATTGAAATCAAGCAAAGCAGCTCAACCGAGATTGCCGGAAAGTCGCGTGAAGAAGATAGCCTTTTATGCCCCGCTGAAACCTGCCGGACATCCGGTCCCGTCGGGTGACCGTCTGATGGCGCAGCAGTTGATCGCTCTTCTCGAACAGACCGGCTGCGAGGTGGAGATTGCATCGACGCTGCGAGTCTTCGTGCGTGATCCGGACAATCTGGCGGATGTGCAATCCCTGCAACAGCAGTGCGCACAGGAAGTGCAACGATTGACAGCGCAATGGGAAGCGCAGGGAGCACCGGATGCCTGGTTCTGCTATCACCCGTATTACAAGTCGCCGGATCTGATAGGCCCGGCACTGTGCAAGGCCTTTGCTGTGCCCTACATGACCGCCGAGGCGACCCTGTCGGCACGCCGCAACCAGGGCAGCTGGGGTGGCTTGCAGGAGCGCGTCCTGGAGGCCGTCGAGCAGGCAGCTGTCAATCTGTGTTTCACGCAAAGGGATCGGCAGGGGCTGCAGCTGGCGGCCCCCCGGGCGCGGCTGGCCGACTTCAAGCCCTTCATCGATACCCGACAATTCATGCATCCGGTCGGCAGGCGAGAGCCGCATCATCTGGTCACGGTTGCCATGATGCGAGCCGGCGACAAGCTGCACAGTTATGAACACCTGGCCACGGCCCTGCAGTCCTTGCTGCACCTGCCATGGCAATTATCCATCGTCGGTGATGGCCCCTTGCAAGAGCAAGTGCGGCAACTGTTCAGCGCCATACCCGCCGAACGCATCCACTGGCATGGTCGACTGGAGCCGGCTGCGATTGCATCGCTGTTTGCGCGCTGTGGGCTGTATGTATGGCCTGGCTGCGGAGAGGCCTATGGACTGGCCTATCTGGAAGCGCAGGCGGCGGGTCTGCCGGTGGTGGCCTATCGCATTGCCGGTGTGCCGGAGGTGGTCAGCGATGGACTTGGCGGCATGCTGACCCCGGCAGGTGACACGCAGGCCTATGCCGAGGCGGTTGCCCTGTTATTGGGCGATGAGGCGCTGCGCCAGCGCATGGCCACTGCAGCGCTGGCGCACGTTCAGCATGAACACAGCAGCGAACAGGCTGTCAGAACCCTGCAAACCCTGTTGCAAGACCATCTGTGGGATTGTAGCCAAGCGGACACACGTACATGAGCAAACCCGTCGTCGGAACAGAATCACCGCAAGGCGCCAGAGCCGCCTCCCTGCAGTCGTATGCGGCTGACACTGGAAACGCCAGCAGCCAGGCTCGCCAGGCTCGCCTGGCGTCGGCCAGGGAGGCCTTGAGCGATGCCCTGCAGCAGCGCCAGGATGCCGGCAAGCCCGTGCGCTTCTGGCTACGGGACGATGATGCCGTGGAGCCGGGCGAGGCGCTGGATCATCTGCTGAGCATGACTCAGGCGCACGGCGTACCTGTCACACTGGCCGTCATTCCGGCCTTCTCCGGGGAGGCGCTGGCACAGCGACTGACACCCTTGCCGCATGTGGATGTCGCCGTGCATGGATGGGCGCATGTCAATCACGCGCCGGCCACCGAAAAGAAGCAGGAGCTGGGGACGCATCGACCGCTGGAAGAGGTCTGTGCAGAATTGCATCGCGGCCTGCAGCATCTGCAGCAATGGCATGGGCCACAATGCGTGCCCTTGCTGGTGCCGCCCTGGAACCGCATATCCGCCTCGCTCATTCCTCTGTTGCCGTCAATCGGTTTTCAGGCCGTGTCCACCTTCGCCGACATCAGCTTCGAGTCGATTCCGATGATCAACACGCATGTCGATATCATCGACTGGAAAGCCGATCGCGGACGCAGTCGCGGAAGCAGTCGTGATCACAGTCGCTATGACATCCGTGCCAGTCGTCCAGCGGATGAACTGTTTGCGGAAATCACGGCTCGTCTGCTTGCCGGTTGCGAGCTCACGGGGGTGCTGACCCATCATCTGGTGCACGAGCCGCAGGCCTGGGACTTTCTCGAGCAATTGTTCGAACTGACGGCGGACCACCCTGCCGTGGAGTGGACAGCGGTCAGTGATCTGTTGTCAGCCTAGCTCCCAGATCCAGGATTTCCAGGCAAGCAGCAGGCCTGCATCCCGGGCCTGCGATTCACGACACCAGCGTCGCACATCGTCGATGGACGTCTGCTGTGGCAGGGAACCGGCAACGAGCCCGGCATCGGCAAGCGTCACGGGGCCACTGCGTGCGATCAGGGTGAAGATCAGCGGGCCGGTCGTCCACCACACGGGGGCGCCCGGCAGCTCGCGCACCACATCTTCCAGTACCTCCAGCAGACGCGTGAATACCGGGTGCCCGGGTGGTGTCAGCAACAGGGCATTGGATAGCAGCAAGCCTCCCTTGCCGGTGTTTCTGGGGATGTCTTCCGCCAGGGCTGCCAGTCCCGTCATGGGTAACAGATCGTGGAAGGCGAGGTCGGTGCGTGCCGGGTACCAGTCGCAGTCGAGATAGATGCCACCCTGCTGCTGCAGGATGAAGTAGCGGGCAACGTCCACTGCGCCCGGAAGATTGCCAAGCGCTATCAGTTGCCGATAGACCGGCAGTTCCTCCAGACCGATACGTCGCAGGTCCTCTTCCTGCCACAGGATGTAGTCATAGCCATGCTGCTGTGCATGAGTACGCCAGGCCTCGGTGGCCACCGGCGGTGACTGATCCCCGATCCAGATCTGGTGAATGCAGCGGGGCACGGCTTCCTGCTGCGCACGGCAGACCTGGCGTCGCTCTTCGCTGCTGAATTGCGTGTAGCGATCAAGCAGGCCGGTTTCCGGCACCAGATGATACTGGTAACCGACCCGCCGCACGACATCGTGTTCGGCCTTGGCAAGCTTGAGCTGCGCCGAGACCAGCTTGCGTGGCAAACCCAGAGAGGTCAGCTGACCCAGAGCATCGATGTCCGGATCGGTTTGCAGCAACGCAAGCGCGTCCCGGGCCTCCGTCAGCTTTCCCGCCAGCCGCAAGGCATCCACAGCTTTCAGGCGATCCTTCAATTGACGTTTGTCTGACATGGGTTCTCGCTACACTGATGAAGGGCAGGGTTGATCGGCTTCAGACAGGCAGTTGTTGCGAAGGTGCCCGGAAGATTTCGTACGGGTGTCTGGCGGCGCCAGGCAGTTATCCAGGGACAGCTTCGCATCTTCGGGGATTGCGCTATCGTTAAGCCTGAGTAAAGTCGACACTCGGCAGTTTGTCATTCAATAGTGTCGTCAGGGGGCCGATCAGGTGCTTGACGGACACAATCGTGAAGCTGATTTGGGGTATCGTGATAGTCATGCACAAATGCAGACAGGCAATGGTTACGGGTAATGTCATTGCCGGTACTGCCGATGACAACACCATGCCGGCAGGCCGAACTGACGAGGATGATGCACTGATGTGGGGTCTGTGGCAGGATTTGCCGTTCGAAAAAGTATCGTACCGCGGCCCGACAAGCTGGCTCGGATCAGGTTTTCCCTATTGATGAAAGGCCAGTAAATACTATGTCGGACCAGCCGAATACCGGCAAGGACTTGCTGCGTGTCGAAGATCTGCACGTATCCATTCCTCTGCTCGGTGGGAGTGTCGAGGCCGTCAAGGGCGCCAGCCTGCGGGTACTGCCCGGCAAGGTCACCGCCCTGGTGGGTGAATCGGGTTCCGGCAAGTCGATCATCAGTCAGGTGGTGATGGGGCTTGAGCCAGAGATCGCCAGCGTCACCGGCAAGGTGCTGTTCACCGATCCGAACACACCCGAGACGACCAGCAACATACTGGACCTGCCGCACGATGGCCGACGAATACGCGCTATTCGTGGCAATCGCATCAGCATGATCTTTCAGGAACCCATGACATCCTTCTCGCCGTTGCATACGGTGGGCAATCAGATTTGTGAAGTGCTTCGCATTCATACGTCCCTGTCGCCGAAAGAGCAGCGCGAGCGATGTGAAGACATGCTTGCCCTGGTCGGGTTCTCGAATCCGGCAAAGGTGTTCGACATGTATTCCTTCGAACTGTCCGGTGGCATGCGTCAGCGCACCATGATCGCCATGGCCCTGATCTGCGAGCCGGCCCTGCTGATTGCCGATGAGCCGACCACCGCGCTGGATGTCACCATCCAGGCGCAGATACTCAAATTGCTGCGTGAGCTGCAATCGCGATTGCACATGGCAATCCTGCTGATTACCCATGATCTGGGCGTGGTGGCCAATATGGCCGATGAAGTATCGGTCATCTATCGCGGAGAGATCATGGAGGCAGGACCTGTCGATTCGATCTTTCGCTCACCGGGTCATCCATACCTGAAGGGGCTGATGTCCGCCATTCCCACATTCGACATGCCGCGCGATGTGCGTCTGAAACCCTTGCGTGATATCGACACGCATGTCGAACACCTGCTGGACAAGCTGGCAGCGCCGCCTCGCAAGGAGGAAGAGGCGCCCGATGTCATACTCTCTGTCAGGAATCTCAGCAAGACCTTCTACACCAAGAAGCAGGATTGGCAGGTGGGTGGTGAAGACAAGGCTGTGCCCGTGGTTGATGGGGTCAGCTTCGACATCCGCCGTGGGGAGTGCCTGGGTCTGGTCGGTGAGAGTGGCTGCGGCAAGACCACACTCAGCAAGATACTGATGCATGCAGTCACACCCGATACCGGCAGTGTCACCTTCAACGATGGCGATGGCCCGCTGGATGTACTGGCGGCTACCGGCGATTCGCTGCAGAAGCTGCGGGCGAAGATGCAGATGGTCTTTCAGGACCCGATATCCTCGCTCTCACCACGCATGACGGTCGGCAATATACTGCGCGAGCCTTTTGAAATTCACAAGCGTGGCACCCGTGAGCAGCGCAATGTGGCTACCAGCTCGCTGCTGGATGCCGTGGGGCTTGGCAAGAATGCCTTGCAGCGATATCCGCACAGTTTTTCTGGTGGGCAGCGGCAGCGCATTGGTATTTCCCGCTCACTGGCGGTGGCGCCCAGCCTGATCATCTGCGATGAGCCGGTCTCGGCGCTGGACGTCTCGGTGCAGGCGCAGATCCTGAATCTGCTCAAGGATCTGCAGAAGGACATGGGGCTGACCTATCTGTTCATCTCGCATAACCTGGCGGTCATCGATTACATGGCAGACCGGGTAGCAGTCATGTGGGCAGGCAGAATCGTTGAAATGGCGCCGCGAGCCGTCATCATGCAGTCGCCGATTCATCCGTATACCCGATCCTTGATGAATGCCGTGCCGTTTCCCGATCTGGATCGGCCACTGGATTTCGACAATGTGGGAGAAACCGGTGCCATCTCGCAAGAGTCCTGGCCCGCGGCCTTTCGCAGTGATATCGGGGGGGAAGCCCTGACAGCTGTCGACGTCGGTGAAGAACATTTCGTGCTGGCAAAGCCATCGGCCGACTTCACGGAGCTGCAGTCATGATTTCTCGTCGACGCCTTCTGGGCATGATGGCAACTGCCGCTCTACCAGTCCGTCTGCCGGCGGCAACGGCTGATGGAGCGCTCTCACTGGAATCCGAGTTGCTGCGACAGCGCGTGGCGGCGGGCAAGTTGCCGGAACTGTCACAGCGATTGCCACGCAATCCGCGGGTCATCGATCTGGGCGCCATGGGACGTGAACCGGGACAGCACGGCGGCACTCTGCGCATGCTCATCGGTGGTCAGAGGGACATCCGTTACGTCCCCATCAATGGCTATTCCCGGCTGGTGGGCTACAACCTGCAACTGGACATGGTGCCGGACATCCTGGAGTCCTACACGATCGAGGAAGGTCGGCGTTTCACCTTCCATCTGCGAGAGGGGCACAAGTGGTCGGACGGCAGTGATTTTACCGCCGAGGATTTCAATTACTACTGGCACGATGTCATCCTCAACACGGAATACCTGCGTGGCGGGCCACCGGTCAGCCTCAAGGTCAATGGCAATGTGGCACGCTTCGAGGTGCTCGACCCTCTGACGATCCGCTATTCCTGGGATCTGCCCATGCCGCAGTTCCTGCCTAACCTGGCCTCTCCGATACCGCTGACGCTGGCCTTGCCCTCGTCGTACATGCGTCAATTCCATGCGCGCTATCAGACACCGGAGAAGCTGGCTGAACTGATAGAGCAATACCGGGTGGATGACTGGGTGGGCCTGCACCGCAAGATGTCACGGCAGAATCGTCCGGAGAACCCGGATCTGCCGACGCTGGAGCCCTGGCGGCCGCGAACCCGGCCACCGGCCGAGCAGTTCGTGTTCGAGCGCAATCCCTATTTTCACCGGGTCGATGAGCACGGCAGACAGCTACCGTATATTGACCGCATGGTACTGAATGTCAGTACCTCCGATATCATCGCAGCCAAGGCGGCGACCGGTGAAAGTGATCTGCAGGCCGCTGCCGTGGATCTGCCGGATTACACCCTGATCAAGGAGGCGGAGAACCGCTTTCCCATCAAGGTGTCGCTGTGGAAGCGTACCCGGGGTTCCAGTGTTGTGCTGTTCCCCAACCTCAACTGCAAGGACAAGGTCTGGCGCAAGCTGTTTCAGGATGTACGCATGCGGCGCGCCATGTCGCTGGCCATCAACCGGCGTGAGATCAACCAGGTCATCTATTACGGACTGGCGAATGAAAGTGCCAACACCGTGTTGCCGGAGAGCCCTTTATACAAGCCTGAATATGCACGCGCCTGGTCAAGCCACGAGCCCCTGCATGCCAACCGCCTGCTGGATATCATCGGCCTGGACAAGCGCCATGCCAACGGCATGCGTTTGTTGCCGGACGGGCGACTGGCCAATATCACGGTGGAGTCCTCAGGCGAGAGCACACTGGAAACCGATGTTCTGGAACTGATACGCGACCATTTTCGCGAGATCGGTCTTGCGCTGTTTGTACGTACCTCACAGCGCGATATCTTCCGTAGCCGCATCATGGGTGGCGACGTCATGATGTCTGTCTGGCAGGGATTGGACAATGGACTGCCCGCCGCCGACATGTCGCCCAGTGAGCTGGCACCCAGTTCCAGTGACCAATTGCAGTGGCCATCCTGGGGCTTGTATTACATGTCCGGTCATACTCAGGGCAAGCCCTCGGACCTGTTTCATGTGCAATTGCTGAGCACCCTGCGTGATGAATGGATGCTCTCCACCCGTACCGAAGACAGAGTGCGGATCTGGGAGCGCATGCTGGCCATTCACGCAGACCAGGTGTATACCATCGGCACCATCAACAGTACCCTGCAGCCCGTGGTCCGGTCGGCACGTCTGCACAATCTGCCGGAGAAAGGGCTGTTCGGCTTTCAGCCGACAAGCTACTTCGGCGTCTACATGCCCGATACCTTCTGGCTGGACAAGGAGATCTAGGCATGCTGCGCTACATACTCTGGCGGATCATCACCATGATCCCGACTCTGCTGCTGATCTCGGCACTGGTGTTCACCATCATCGAGCTGCCACCCGGGGATTACTTCGAGAGTTATGTCTCGGAACTGCGGGCGATGGGGGAGGCGGCCGATCTGGCCGAGATCGAGCTGCTCAAGGAGCGCTACGGTTTCGATGAGCCCATGATCGTGCGCTACTTTCACTGGGTCAGCGGCATGCTGGTGGGTGACTTCGGTTATTCCTTCGAATACCGCCTGCCCGTGAACGAGGTTGTGGGCGATCGTCTGTGGCTGACGATTCTCGTCTCGGTGGTGACCATTGCCTTCACCTGGTTGATCGCATTTCCCATCGGTATCTATTCGGCCACGCATCAATACAGCTGGGGAGACTATGGTCTGACCTTTGTGGGCATGATCGGGATCGCGGTGCCGAACTTCATTCTGGCACTGGTCATGATGTATCTGGCCAATATCTGGTTTGGCACGTCCATTGGCCATCTGATGGATCGGGCCTATCTCAATCAGCCGATGTCCTGGGACAAGTTCGTCTCCATTCTCGAACATCTGTGGATACCGGTGCTGATCATCGGCACGGCCGGCACCGCAGCCATGATTCGTCGTCTGCGAGCCAATCTGCTGGATGAGCTGAAGAAGCAGTATGTGGTCACGGCGCGTTCCAAGGGGCTGCATCCGGTGAAGGTGCTGCTGAAGTATCCCTTGCGCATGGCACTGAATTTCTTCATCTCGGATATCGGCTCGATACTGCCGGCGGTGATATCCGGGGCGGAAGTAACAGCTATCGTCCTGTCGCTGGAGACTACCGGGCCGATGCTGATCAAGGCCTTGCAGAGCCAGGACATGTATCTGGCCGGCTCCTTTCTGATGTTTCTGGCCTTTCTGACCGTCATTGGTGTGCTGGTGTCGGACATTGCACTGGCCTTGCTTGATCCGCGCATCCGCTTTGGTGCGGGGCGGCATCGATGAAGCCGCCGATGAAGACGCCGTTGAGCGAACCGGGCGCCCCATTGGAGCATTTTGTCTCCGATGCACCCTATGATCCCAATGCGCTCGAGCAGGACAAGGAACATGGCGGACCGGCGGCGCACGCCTCTCAGCTGAGGCTGATGTGGTGGTACTTCTGCCAGCACCGGATTGCTCTGTTTTCCGGCATCTTTCTGGTACTGATCTACCTGTCCATCCTGATCAGTGAATTTCTGGCGCCCTACAATCTGCATACGCGTAATACCGAGTTCATCTACGCGCCCCCTGTGTCGGTACACATCTTTCGTGACGGCGAGCTGGTCAGGCCCTACACCTATGGGCAAGAGATGACGCTGGACATGAACACCCTGCGGCGCAACTACTCGGACAACAAGGACGATGTCCAGCCGCTGCAGTTCTTCTGTCATGGTGACACGTATCGTTTCTGGAACCTGTTCGAGGCAGATCTGCATCTGGTCTGTCCGCCGGAAGGGGGGCAGCTGTTCCTGCTGGGTACCGACCGCCTGGGACGCGATGTCCTGTCGCGCACCATCTACGGCGCCCGGATATCCCTGACCATCGGTATCTTCGGGGTCATGATGAGCTTCGTACTGGGCATCATCATCGGTGGCATTGCCGGTTATCGCGGTGGTGTCTTCGACATGCTGGTGCAGCGCATTACCGAAGTGCTGCAGTCGATTCCCAGTATTCCGCTGTGGATGGCACTGGCCACCATCATTCCACTGACCTGGAGTCCGATTCTGGTCTACGTCGGCATCACGGTGATACTCGGCCTGCTCGACTGGACCGGGCTGGCGCGCGCGGTGCGCTCGAAATTGCTGTCACTGCGTGAAGAGGACTATGTCGTCGCTGCACAACTGCTGGGCGCGAGCAGCACCCGGGTCATCGGACGGCACCTTATCCCCGGATTCATGTCACACCTGATAGCCAGTGCCACCTTGACCATTCCGGGAATGATTCTCGGTGAAACGGCTCTGAGTTTTCTCGGTATCGGTCTGCGACCACCGATAACCAGCTGGGGCATCCTGCTGACCGAGGCGCGCAGTATCAATATCATTGCCCTGTATCCCTGGTTGCTTTTTCCGGTTTTGCCCGTAATTCTGGTGATTCTGGCCTTCAACTTTCTTGGCGACGGACTGCGTGATGCCGCAGACCCCTACAAGTGACGCACTGGTTATCCCTTTGATGAAAACGACTGAAACGCAGGATCCCGGGGTTGCATACCCAGCAGGTCTGACACGGTGAGTTATCCAGAGGGTGCCCGGATTCTCATGTACAGCCACGACACGTTCGGGCTGGGACACTTGCGTCGTTGTCGGACCATCGCGCATTCGCTGGTGGAGAACTTCAGTGGGTTGAGTGTGTTGATCATCTCCGGTTCTGCCATTGCCGGTGCCTTCGATTTTCGGGCTCGGGTGGATTTCGTCAAGATCCCCAGTGTCATCAAGCTGCGTAATGGCGAATACACATCGATGGATCAGCACATCGACCT
>CBDUIJ010000117.1:0-15389 GCA_965367215.1 uncultured Granulosicoccus sp. | reverse complement strand
AGGCTACTGAGGCTACTGAGGCTACTGAGGCTACTGAGGCTACTGAGGCTACTGAAGCTACCGAAGCTACCGAAGCCGCTGAAACCGAAGTCACAGAGCAATCCGATGTGACAGCGGCTGAAGAGCCCGCGCAAGAAGCAGTTGCCTCCGAAGAAGCTGCCGAAGTGGTCGAGACAGCTCCGTCCAGCGAAGCCACTGTGCAATCGGCAACGGCTGCTCGTGGCTCAATCAACCTTGCCGGCATCAGTCGCAGGCTGGGTGGCGTGTTCGGTACGACCTACTCGGTCCTGGCGAGCGCTTCGGATGAAGCTTCCGCAAAGGCCGTCTTGCCTCGTCTGGAAGCAGCAAGCCAGGAGCTTGAGCAGATATCCGGGCAGCTTGCCAGCATTCCGGCTTTTGCCAAGGCGCCGTTGACAGCGGTTATCGAGGGTGGCATTGCACGTCTGAAGCCGTTGGCAGATACCTCGTTGACCAAGGATGGCGTCGGTGCTGTACTGACGCCGGTTGTGGCTCCCATGATGGAGACGCTGCGTGGTCTGGTGAAGTAGTAGCCAGTCACTGTTCGTGATGGGAAAAGGCGCCTCAGGGCGCCTTTTTCTTTTGTGAGATCAAGAAACGGCTCGGATGGAGCCTGCAATACGTTGGTTTGAAGAGGCCGGCCCTGACGCTGATTTGAGGTTCCGACGCTGCCAACCCGGTACCGCCTGTGAACAAATCAGTCCATTCGCAGTCCGACAAGGTGCCTTTCATTATTCAGAATGGGTTCAGGGCCTTGCGATGGTTTTGCCGCTTTCGTCAAAACCTTGCCGGTAAACCAGGCGAGGGTGGCTGCCGTAGAATTGTAATCCGGGAACAGCAGGAGAGCACAATGAGATCGTCAACCTACAGCAGGCGAACATTTCTGAGCCAAGCCGGTCTGGGTATTGTGGCGCTGGCCACGGGCAGGGCGGGTCTGGTGTCGCCGGTTCAGGCAAACGGCAAGCTGCTTCCTACAGAATCGATGCGCGGCGGTAGCAACAATTACTCGCCCGGCGCCCCTCTTGTCGATAATCTGGGGCGTGGATTTCGGGTGCACGGAACCGTACTTCGTGCCGGTGCTGGCGAGCCGTTGGCCAATGTGCGCATCCAGATCTGGGCCGCGACCGCTCGCGGTGGAGAGCGAGAGCCGAGCAACCACGGCAGTGTTCTGACGACAGCAGACGGCTCCTTCGAACTCGAGATGTCACAGGTGGTGCCGAACTTCGGTCAGCCGCATGCGCACCTGGCCTACGACGACGCCGACTTCAAGACCGTGTTTCTGCGGCCCGTCATGAGTAGCCCGAAAGACACCAGTGTGCAGGCGCATTTCGTACTGGTTGAAGCGTAGCCTCAAAGCTCTGATCAGCCACAGGTAGCTGCATGCCCGGGTCAAGCATTTCACGGTGGAGTCAGCCGCTTCTGTGGGGCCTGACGGCAGGTCTGGTGTTGGTGCCAGTGACCCTGGCGGCGTTGAGCCCACTGCAGTCCGGGCGCGAGCTCACATACGTTATCGGAGCCTTGTCAGGCGTGCTGGCGTTGTCCCTGTTATTCGTACAGCCGCTGCTGGCAGCCGGTTTCCTGTCAGGTCTGATGCCTTCCATGGAAAAGCGCTGGCATCGCCGTCTGGGTGTCGTTCTTGTGCTGGCGGTGGGACTGCATATCCTCGGGCTTTATCTGGCCAGTCCCGATGACATGAGTGATGCCTTGTTGTTGGTTGCCCCCACGCCGTTTTCACTTTACGGCGTAATCGCTTTGTGGGCGGTTGCGCTGCTCGGCCTGTCGGCCGTCATCCGCCCCCGTATGCGCTCGAGGTTGCGCCTCTGGAAAGTGGCTCACAGTTCGCTGGCGCTGATTGTCGTGAGTGCCAGCATCGTGCATGCGTGGATGATTGACGGCACCATGAACGGATTGTCCAAGACAATCAGCTGTGTTTGTATTGCCCTGGCAACCGTGACTGCGCTTGTCTACCTGAATCGGATAAAACCCGCTGCGCGCGTCGGGTAGTCTCGTACTGTGAGTCGCTGACCCCCGCAGGATTGTTTCCCGCGTATCAACTACGCGGGAAACAAAGCCTCGCATTCACACTGCCTTGCCTTGCCTTGCCTTGCCCTGACAGGGCGATGGTGCGAGTACCTCCCGAATTGTGCAACTCCGGATGAATCGCACGATTACAGGGAGAACGACCGGAATGAATCCTACTTTGTTTCAGTCAGTCGCAGATAGGGCTTGATGCTGTCCCAGCCTTGAGGAAACATCGTTTCGGCCTGTTCATCCGTGATGGATGGAGGAATGATGACCTTTGAGCCGGGGCGCCAGTCAGCCGGGGTGGCCACGGTGAGCTTGTCGCCAATCTGCAAGGCGTCGATGACCCGCAGGATCTCGTCGAAGTTGCGTCCCACACTCATGGGATAAGTCATGATCAGACGAACTTTCTTGTTCGGGTCAATGATGAAGACTGATCTGACAGCCGCCGTTTCACTCTCCGAAGGATGAATCATGTCGTAGAGTTTCGCTATGCGCAGATCGGGGTCGGCGACAATCGGAAAGGTCAGAGTCGTGTTCTGAGTTTCATTGACGTCGTTGATCCAGCTCAGATGCTCTTCCACGGTGTCGGTGGACAGGCCCAGAGGTTTGGTATTTCTCTTCGTGAATTCTTCTATCAACTGGGAAGTTCGACCCATCTCGGTGGTGCACACCGGTGTGTAGTCAGCAGGGTGGCTGAAGAAGAATACCCAGGAATCACCCATCCACTCGTGCAGATTGATGGGGCCGTTTGTGGTATCTACATCAAAGTCAGGGGCAATGTCACCAATTCGAATAGTCATTGATTTTCTTCCGTCTATCTCGTGTCAGCAGTTTTTCTTGGGGAGATTGCCCGACACAGAGTCGGTCGGCCAATCAGTCATTGCAGTGTATTCGGGTAGAACAACGGGCCGCAGTAACTTTGTCACCAACTTGTCGTTTTTCGAGATTCTGCCGAGCTGATTAGCCTGAAACGCTGACTCGAATTGATATGTCAGTGGGGCCAGACTTGTCGAAATCCCTGCAAGCCTTGTCGCATCAGGCAGATGAGGTAGTCGGAAAGCTTGTACTTGATCTGACTGCTCTGCGCATTACCCATAAAGATATAAAATATTTATATGATAGTGTGACTTTATCACTGTCGTCCTGCAGGTCGCTCTCTATAGTGGAAGTGTGAGTCAAGCAGAGAGCATTAGAGGCAAGGTGATGAAACAGAAATTGAAAGGACTGATGGCGGCATTGGCCATGGCGGCGAGCGCTGGAGCGCATGCCGACGAGGTGCCTGATCTGGTGACGATAGTGACATCGCCCGAACCGCAGACTCAACTGATGGCGATGGTGTTGACCATGAATGCCGCGCAGAAAGGTGCCAAGGCACATATCCTGCTCTGCGGTCCCGGGGGCGACATGGCCTTGCAGGATGCGCCGGAGAGTGTTACTGCGCCGCAGGCACCCAAGGCCATGAGTTCTCAGGGTCTCATGAAGATCATTCTGGAGAAGGGTCTTGCAACAGCGGAAGTGTGTGCCATCTATCTGCCCAATGCGAAGCTGAATCCGGACGCTCTGCTGGACGGCATCGGGGTCGCAGATCCAGCTGTCATGGCGGCACGCATCATTGCTGACGACACACGAGTCATGAGCTTCTGAGCCATTGCCCGGGGCGGGCAGCCAGAGAAACGCCAGTCGGGGTCTCTCCAGATGTCTCTTGAATATCCGGATGTCTCTTGAATATGTTGTCTCCCGGCTCGATCATCAGTACCGGACGCCGTTGCCCGGCTCGTGCTTGATATCTGTCAACACGGGGGCAAGGGCGAAGTGATATGTTGATATTCCTGATGATTCGGTATGCAACGAGCGTATGCGTATTCTGAGTATCTGTTTGAACCCTGCCATCGACATCTCGTCGGAGGCCGAGAATATCTATCCGGTCAGCAAAGTGCGCACCTGCCGTGAGCGAGTGTCGCCAGGTGGTGGTGGCGTCAATGTGGCGCGTGTGCTTGGCAACTTCGGTGTGCGCTGCGAACTTGTCTATCTGGCAGGGGGCGGCACGGGCAAGATGCTCGAGGACGAGATTGATCAGCTTGACATTGAAAGTCGCTGTTTTCAGATCGACTGCCCCACGCGAGTTGCCTTCAACGTCAGGCAGACATCCAATAATCAGGAGTATCGTTTCGTTCCCGAAGGTCCGCTGGTCAATGAAGCCGCCTACAACGATTTGATGAAGTACCTGGAAGAGACAGCTCTGAGCGAAGGGGATATTCTGATAGCCAGTGGCAGTCTTCCCCGGGGCGTACCTGAGGATACCTATTCGCGCATTGCTCATATTGCCGAACGTCAGGGAGCCCGGCTTATCCTGGATTCATCCGGGGTCGGCTTGTCGACGGCTCTGAATGCCGGGGAGTCCATTTACCTGGTAAAACCCAGTCTCAATGAACTGCAAAGGCTGGCGGGTCGCAAGCTTGATGAAAATGGTGCGCGGGATTTTGCCAGCAGCCTCATCACGGAAGGCAAGGCTGAGCATGTCGCTGTGTCCATGGGGTCACACGGGGCCTTTCTGGTCGGCAAGCACAGCACCTTGCGCTTGCCAGCCTACCTGGTCAAGGTGGTGTCCACTGTTGGTGCCGGTGACAGCTTTGTCGGCGCCATGGTGTATTCCTTGTCTGAGGGGCATTCCATTGAAACTGCGTTCAGATATGGTGTGGCCGCGGGGGCGGCAGCTGTCATGACCTCGGGTGATGAACTCTGTCGGCGGGCAGATGTCGAGTCCTTATATCGTATGGAAGATCAGCAAGCCGAGTTGTAGTGTAACTTCCGGAGTATGATCAATCTGATGGAACATCTTGCAGGGTGATTGACGTGGAGGAATGCCGAAAGCCATGGAGTTTGTAGACTATTACAAGGTCATGGGGCTGGAAGAAGACGCCAGTGCCGATGACATCAAGCGTGCCTATCGAAAGCTTGCACGAAAATATCACCCGGATGTCAGTAAAGAACCCGACAGTGAAGCCAAATTCAAGGAGCTGGGCGAGGCCTATAACGTACTCAAGGATGCCGACAGGCGCCGCGAGTACGACGAACTGAAGCATTACCAGAGCTCCGGCGCTGGTGCAGGAGGTTTTCAGCCTCCGCCTGGCTGGCAGTCTCGTGAGTCCATCAACCCGGAAGATTTTTCCGGGGCTGGTGGAGCGGATTACAGCGATTTCTTTGAAGAGATCTTCGGCTCGCGCTTTCGTCAGCAGGGTGGCGCACATACCGAGCAGCATTTTGATGCCCGTGGCCAGGATATCCACAGCAGCCTACCGGTGTCCATACAGGATGCATTCAACGGGGCCACTGTTGAGCTTTCGTTGAGCACTCCGGTGGTGCATCACGATGGCAGCATCCGGAACGAGCAGAAGAAGCTGAAGGTCAAGGTGCCGGCAGGTGTCACCAATGGGCAGAAGATTCGTCTGCGCGGTCAGGGTGGGCCCGGTGTCGGCAAGGGCGCGTCCGGCGATCTGTACATCGAAATCCAGATCAGGGAAGACAGTCAGTTCCATCTGGATGGCAAGGATGTCAGCGTCAGTGTGCCAGTGACTCCGTGGGAGGCTGCATTGGGAGCTTCCATTGAAGTGCCAACGTTGAATGGCACGGTCAAGATGACCGTCCCTGCCAATGCCAGTCAAGGGCAGCGTCTGAGGCTGAAAGGGCGAGGCTTGCCGGGCAAGACGCCGGGTGATCAGTATGTGGTTCTGTCTGTCATTGTGCCCAAGGCCGAGACTGACGAACAGAAGAAAGCCTATCAGGCAATGAGTGAATTGTGGTCTATTGACCCACGAGCCAGAGATGGAGGTATCTCATGAGAACGACGTCAGATCATGAGGAATCCGGCATGGATGTGGAAGTGCTGGAAAAGGACAGGGTGTACACGCTGACCGAGGTCTGCACGATTTGTCGACTTGACGAGAACGGTGTGCAGGAGTTCCTGGATTACGGAGTGGTTGTCTACGAATCTTCCGATGAGGCGCGATTCCGTCAGTCACAGCTGGATAGATTGCTGCGTGCCAGGCGGTTGCAGGAAGATCTGGAACTCAATCATGCCGGGGTGGCACTGGCGCTGGACCTTCTGGATACCATCGCCCGTTTGAAGCGGGATATAGCCTTGCTCAAACGCTGAGCAAGGCTTGGCGAACGTATGCCGGGAGCCTGTCAGCTCTGCAGAAGAGCCAGCAGGTCATCCTTCATCTTCACTCGCTTCATCTTCATGCCATCCAGCTCCAGGTCTGCGACATGCTCCAGGCCTTGCTCGATCCTGACAATTTCCTTGTCCAGTGTTTCGTATTCTTCCATGAGTCGGGAAAAGTGCGCATCATTCATCTTCTTCTCGTGAATGGCGTCTTTGTGCTCTGGCAAATCCCGAGCCAGTGGATGGTTGTCAACAAGCTGTGACATGAAGGGTTCCTCGTTGTTGGTAATATTTGATGATGACGAGAAAGTCATCAGAATGTCTTGATGAAAGTCAGTGCCAGGACGATTGGTCAGGCAGAGCTGAGTGCTACGCAGAGGTATGGTCTCGAATGGCTGAGTGCAAGCTCTGGAGACGGGCATCTGCTGTCGGATGATCCGCTAGCGAATTCGATGACAGGCGCTGCAATTGCCTGTCAGTTGACCTGCGCCGTAATAATTGGGCGGGTTGTCTTCGACGAGCAACCTGGCGTGCATGATCTGCCCGATGAAGTCATCGATGTGCTCGTCGATGAGCAGATGATTGGTAACCGGGCGTGCATTGCCGTCGACTGTCGTGCCGGTGGTACTTGCCGACAGGGAGGATGCCAGCGTCTCCATCTTCTGCAGCTCCGCCAGTACGTCCGGTTGATAGCGTGAAGCATCGGTGTCTTTGCTTGACTGCTGGACAAGCGTATCGATTCTGGACAGGCTCAGGGCCATCTCGTGCATGATTCCCTTCACCGAGCCGGAATCCAGGTAAGTGAATTCGGAAGGATAGGTCAGCATGCGAATCTTGACGCAGCCTGCGAGTAACAGAGTGACGATCAAGGAGATCGACAGGAGGGTGGTACGTCTACGAAGGTTTGTTCCAGCAGGCACGAGTACTCTCCGGTGTGGGTATCAGGTTGATGCAGTCAATACAAGAATAGCCAGTCGTGAGCAGGTTGCGTGCGACTGTCGCTTTAATCGACATCATGCAATAATGACAGACACATTCCTACGGCAATGCACCTGAATCATGAAAACAAGGGCAATTGCAGTCATGGTATCGCTGCTGATGTCAGCGTGTGCATCCACGCAGCCGGACATCAAGGAAAACCCCGCATTGTTTCACGTGCTGTCCGAATCCGAAGTAAGCGTCAACATGCAGGCCATGGCTGATCGTATCACGGTGCTGTCACTGATTGCGCTGGACGACAAGCTGTCACTTGAACAGAAACGCGACAAGGTCGTGCCGCTGCTGGACAGCATCGAACTGATCGCCTCCGAACTCGACCACGATGGTGCGGTTACCAACTACTCGGTCATCAACCGTTACATGGGAGCTTTTCTCTACGACGTTGCGGTGGCGCGTCGACTGGCCAATGGCGATCCACCGAATCTGTTGCCTGCGCAACGACTGATCAAGAGTTGCCTGTCCTGTCACGCCTCCATCTGACGGCAAGAGACTCTTCACACGATACGTGAAGGGCAGGACAGTTGACCGGATTGGGGCAATGTTACTTTCTGCCGTCGAAGCGGCTTGAGCAGTCCTTGCTGATAACCATTTCCGCACTCGAAATCTAAAGCTGTTCCTCTGCATGCCGAAAACTGCTGTGTGCGGGCAATTGTCGCCGCGTTGCCTGCCATGAGGTTTCGAGTACCTTGCATGAAGAGAACGGACGTATCAACCGCGACTGAGTCGCCCGGAGAGCCGTCTTCCCGTGAATGGCAGGGCTCAGGCTCGCTACAGTCGCCGTTGCGTTCTCCATTGTTCTGGCGAATCGCGACGGTGGTGTTTCTGTGTATCGTCATCATCGAAGCCATTCTGCTGATATTTTCCTGGTTCGGTGAGCGTGATCGACTGCTGACCCGTATTGACGATTCTCTGGCCTTGCTGTCGCCAATCCTGTCGGTTTCCGAGGATTATCATGAGCTTGACAAGCTGGTCAGCCATTCCGACCAGTCGAGTCAGCATCCTCTGCTGGGCTATTTTCTGAGAACGAGTCAGGGGCACGAAAAGAGCGGTGGTAAC
This sequence comes from uncultured Granulosicoccus sp., assembly GCA_965367215.1. Taxonomy (GTDB): domain Bacteria; phylum Pseudomonadota; class Gammaproteobacteria; order Granulosicoccales; family Granulosicoccaceae; genus Granulosicoccus. The sequence continues at coordinate 7,129 of CBDUIJ010000117.1, read as the reverse complement.
TTCCAGGACCTGCAGGCCGTATCCTCGGCTCCGGGCAAACGCCTGTTCGATTCCGATACCGGGGTCTACGATAGTGTCCTGTCGCTCACGCATGACGACAAGTCGCGAGATGTCACGCTCTGGTTCCGTGTCGATGGCCGCCATGTAGTCGATGAACTGAGAGCCTACGTTTTCCGAATAGTGGGTCTTGTGGTCTTGATCAGCCTGTTCGTGACCGGTGGCTGTCTGCTGGGGCTTACGCCGTTGCTCATACGTCCCTTGCAGAAGCTGGACAAATTGATGCTCATCGGTCAGCGCAAGGGCTTGAGGCAGATCACGGCCCCGGCTGCATTCGTGGCGCGCAAGGATGAACTGGGCAATGTCTATCGCTCATTCGAGCAACTGACCCATGCGCTGATCGGTGCCGAAGACGAGAACAGCGTCATGACGGAACGCTTTCAGGGCTTTGCGGGTCTGGGGGCCGACAGTTTCTGGGAAACGGACCATCGCCTCAGAATCAGTTACGCAGCCGGTGACATAGCTGGCATGTTCGGCATCGACCCCGGGAAACTGATCGGGCTTGGTCCCGGGCAGATCGGAGCTCGGCTGAAGAACCAGATTCCCGAGTTCGAGGAGATAGTGCCAGCCTTGAAGAATCAGGGGTTCTGGGAAGGGCGATTACAGAGCCTGCAGGATGAGGCCACACTACGTACCGTGCGTATCGTCGCCAGCGTGTTGTTCGATGATGAGGGTGGGTTTCGTGGAGTCAGAGGTGCGGTGATTGATACATCGGTCGCCAGTGAGCTGGCGGCAGAACTGAAATATCAGGCCACTCACGACTCCTTGACGGGTTTGTGCAACCGGCGCGAGTTCGACCGGATACTGATGCAGGAGATGCTTGAACAGCAGACGAAAAACCGCGAGTTTTGCGTCTGCATGCTGGACCTTGACCGGTTCAAGATAGTCAATGACAACTGCGGCCATGCAGGCGGCGATGCCCTGCTGCAACAACTGGCTGCACTGATTCTTTCCGTTGTTCGCGAGCATGACCTGGTGTCACGTCATGGTGGTGATGAATTCACGGTGCTGCTGCGGGACTGCGGGCTGGAGGATGGTATGCGTATCGCAGACGCAATCCGCGAAGCCATGAGTGACTTCAGGTTTCAATGGGAAGGGCGTGTTTACAGCGTGGGTGCGAGCATCGGAATCGCCGAGGTGGTCCCGGAAATGAAGGATGCTGAAACCGTGCTTCTGGCCGCTGATGCCTGTTGCCTGAAGGCCAAGAACCAGGGAAGAAATCAGGTGCAGGCCTACAGTCCGGGCGATGAAGTCGTGGCAAGACAGTACGGAGAAATACAATGGATGGCTCGCATCTCCCAGGCTCTGGAGGAGGGGCGTCTGCTACTCTATCAGCAGCCTATCGTAGCCATTGGCGACAAGCATGATGATGAGTTTCATTGCGAGATCCTGTTGCGGATGCAGGGGCAGGATGGGACGATTCATTCTCCGGGGGAATTCCTTCCGGCAGCAGAGAGATACGGACTGGTAGGGAAGATCGATCGTTGGGTGGTTTCCCATGTCATCTCCTGGCTGGAGAGCCAATCTCTTGCCTCCGAGCAGCGTCTGTGTATCAACATCAATCTGTCAGGAATGACAGTGTCTGATGAATCCTTCCAGGTTTTTCTGCGTGAGGCTCTGAGCCAGAGCGAGGTGTTGGCGCATCACCTGTGTTTCGAGATTACCGAGTCGGCGGCCATGGGGAACACGGGCAGGACGATCGCATTTCTTCAGGAGATCCGCGCCATCGGCTGCCGTGTGGCGCTGGATGATTTCGGGACCGGGTTTTCCTCCTTGAGCCAGATCAAGCAACTTCCGCTTGATTACATAAAGATCGATGGCGTCTTCATTCAGGATGTTGTGGACAGCCGCCTGGATAGAGCGCTGGTCAAATGTGTTGCCGACTTTGCACGCATATTGAACGTCAAGACAGTTGCGGAGTTTGTCGAGTCCGACGTGGTGTGTGACGTTCTGAAAGAACTGGATATCGATTACGCGCAAGGCTATCTGTTTGGCAAGCCAGCTCCGTTGACTGGTATTCAGGCGCTTGCGTATCCCGCAAGGAAATCTGCCTGAAGCGGATCAGGCTCCTTTTCCTGCCCGGAATGTGGGGTTGTCTTCCGAGGCGACCTACCGGTTGCTGAAGTCGATGTCTGCAAACCAGGTGGTGGCGGTGCTGCTGGTATTGTCACCATCGACCATGATGGCATAGCCATTGATTTTCCTGACATCGATGCCGAAGAATGTCTTGAAGTCCTCTGCGACATTACGCTTCTCTGCGACCCATTGACCTGCCTTGGCGTCTCCACTCTGCAGCACGACGACATGGGATTTTTTGGTATAGGCGCTCCCCCAGTGATCGCCAATGGAGTTATCCGATGACCAGACATAGTTGATGGCAAGCGTATTCCAGGGGAACGGCCCCTTCTTGTAAACCACGTAGACGCGCGCCGGAAAATCATCTCCCTTCTTCGCCCGCTCATGCGGGTTGTCGAACACGTTCTCGACCTGCCATTGCCAGCTCAGATAGGGAGTCTTTCGAAGGTCTGTTCCGAGGTCCTTGTACAGGGCTGACGCTGAGGAGTCAGTGCGTCCGCGGATGGCCTGCATGCCGTGGTGATCAACAAGAGAATACTCGGAGTTGCCGGAGAATGAGCGTTCCTTCCAACCGAGTTTTTCCAGACTGGCAGGAGCAGCATCAGCCGTTGTATACAACATGCTGCTCAGGGTGCACAGAGCCAGGAATGTAGCAGGTAGATAACGTGGCAAATTCATCCCCGGGTTTGACCATTCAAGGGGAGTATCGGCGCGGTACCTGTACGGCTTGAGTGGGCGGATAGTGTAACTATGCTGCAATGGCGCCTGAATGCTGTGTGAGAGCAGACTCAGGCGGATTCGCAGGGTAATGTGTAGAACAGTGCGCAGAGTTCTGTTCACCAGGGTGACAATGTTACTGAAGCGGTTTGTCAGCTGCGCAACAATACACTCAGGCAAACAGACGGGGATTACCCATGAAGATCAATATCGGAACGCTGGATCGCAGATTGAGGATTGTTGCTGGTATCGTGTTGCTGCTACTGCCCTTTCTGGTCGGATTCGACTCAGGGCTGGCAAAGACGCTGTCGATACTGGTAGGTGTGGTTCTGTTGGGAACAGCCGCTGTCAACAGTTGTCCGATCTACAGTCTGCTTGGTTTGAGTAGTCGACCCAAGTAGGATTCTTTCGTTCACCCATGGAGGTCGATATGTCCCAGTACCCTGTAGACATGAGCATTGTGCCGGACGTCAAGGCGTTCTTTGACGAGGCGACAAACACAGTCAGTTACGTGGTCAAGGATCCGTCCAGCAATGCCTGTGCAGTGATAGACAGTGTGCTGGACATCGACTACGCTGCGGGCCAGATAAGTTACGACAGTGCCGATGAGCTGATCAGCTACATCAGCGAGCAAGGCCTGGACCTTGAGTGGATCATCGAGACGCATGTACACGCCGATCACTTGAGTGCGGCTCCCTATCTGCAGGACAAGCTGGGTGGCAAGATCGGCGTGGGAGAGCAGATCATTGTCGTGCAGGAAACCTTCGGCAAGGTATTCAATGAAGGCACCGAATTCCAGCGGGACGGGTCGCAGTTCGATGCTCTGTTCAAGGACGGTGATCGCTATCAGGTCGGGACCATGGAATGTTTTGCCATACATACACCGGGACACACGCCGGCCTGCATGGTGCATGTCATGGGCAACGCCGCCTTTGTCGGCGATACGCTGTTCATGCCCGATGGTGGCTCGGCCCGTGTCGATTTTCCAGGCGGTGATGCTGGCGAACTCTACGACAGCATCCAGAAGGTGTTGGCCTTGCCTGCCGAAATGCGTCTGTTCATGTGTCACGACTACGGTCCCAATGGCCGCGAGATTCGTTGGGAAACCACAGTGGCAGAAGAGAAGGCGGAAAACATTCACGTCGGTGGTAACAATACGCGCGAAGACTTCATTCACTTCCGCACGGAGCGGGATGCTCAGTTGGGTATGCCGAAACTGATTCTGCCTGCGCTGCAAGTCAATATGCGAGCGGGCGAAGTGCCTCGTGACAAGGATGGCAAGCCGGTTCTGAAAGTACCATTGACAGGCTTGTAGTGTCTTCACAGCTTTTCAAGGTTGACTGAATTGCGCGGGGCCTGTGTCCTGCGCAAGCCCGTCAAGACGAGGCAAATTCGACTACACTGATCGTGAGAGCCGCAGAACCAAACCGTTCTGCATTGGCATGAATCACGATGCCCTTATGGCATTTGGCAAGATCCTGTAAGGGGACATGAATGCAAGACCCGGGTAAAATGCCTTGTCCTGACCGATCGTCAGACAATTCGTGTCCATTGTCTGATACGGTTTCCTGCCGTCCAGCTCCCGGAAATCATTGAACGCCATGGGCCAGCATCCACTTCGACGCGACCTCGTGCACGAGTTGCACGCACGGCCATTCCCGGAAACCGAAGCAGGCTCATCGGTAGTGATGGTGGCGATCATTCCCGGTGAAGATGTGTTTGCCGCGCTGTTCGCTCTGCTCGCCCATTACAAGGCGCCACTTCCTGCGGAGGGCGTGAATCAACACAGCGTCGACCTGGGCCCTGCAAGGTTGAAGTGGGAGCGTCATAGCGAATTCGTTACCTATACACTGATTCGCAAGGGGCTGGCCGAGCCGGCATTTTCAGGCGCTCTGCATGACTATCTGCCGGCCGATTGGTTGCTGCAGGCTGGTGAAGTGATCACGTCGGTACTGGTGCGCATCGAAGGGTGTCAGGGCCGTGACGATGAACAGTTGCTTGCCCGCTTGGATAACTGGTTTCAGGCAGAGAGTCTGTCCGTGTCGGCAGTCGGTGAATTGTCGAGTCTGGTCGCCAGCGATTTTCGTCTGGATGCCAAGGGCCATGTGCGTATTGCCATCATGGCCGACGCCGGCTTGAACCCCTTGCAGCTGGGCAGGCTGGTGCAACGCCTGCTCGAGATCGAAGTCTACAAGAGCATGGCGATGCTGAGTCTGCCAACCGCTCGTGATGCGGCCGATAAGCTGGGTAATCTGGAGACTCGTCTGACGTCCATTGTTCAGGAAATCTCCGATGCGGAAAAGTCCGATCAGGAGACGCTGGATACGTTGTTGGCCATCTCGACGGCTATTCAGAATCTGTCAGCCAGTACGAGTTTTCGTTTCAGCGCCGCCATTGCCTACGAGACCATCGTCAATCAGCGACTCTCGTCGCTTGAAGAATCCCGGTTTCATGGAAGGCAACAGCTCTCCGAGTTCATGCGACGTCGATTCGACCCGGCCATGAGAACCTGTCAGGCGACGGAAAAGCGACTGAGCGAGGTCTCCAAACGAGCGACAAGAGCGTCCAATCTGCTGCGAACACGCGTTGATGTAGCGGCAGAGCGACAGAGCCAGGCGCTGCTGGACAGCATGAATGTGCGTGCCGAGCAGCAATTGCGCCTGCAGGAAACGGTGGAGGGCCTGTCGGTTGTGGCCATCAGCTATTACGCTGTTTCCTTGCTGGGCTACGTCGTTGCACCGCTGGCTGACGCACTGGAGATCAAGAAGTCCTGGTTGCTTGCAGGACTCTCCCCGGTAGTGATCATTGGTGTGCTGCTGATGTTACGCGCCACACACCGCCGACTTCACCGCCAGGCCAAGCGCTGAGCCAATATCGGTTCTGAGTTCTGAGTTCTGAGTTCAGCGACTTTCAACAATCGTCTCGAGCTCCTGTCGATAGTCAGGATACTCATTACGAAAGTGTGCTTGCCTCTCTCGTATCTCCTGGAGCAAGGCATCGATGTTGTCTTCAGCCATCATTCGACCGAACTCGGTTGCCATGGGTATCGGGTCAACGCCGACTCTGTTCAGTCGGTCCAGTACTCGTGTGCCGGTACGCTGATTGAAATGAATGGACTCGTAGTAATAGCGCATCTGGTAGTCACTGTCTCCTGCCTCAGGGAACGGTTCGCTCGTTATGTCACCGGGCAGGCTGAAATCCAGGATTTCATAGGGTGTGTTGTCATACGTTCGAGCAACGCTCAGAGTCAATGCCAGCATCTGTCGTTTCCACAGTTCGAACTGGTCCCACAAGCCGGCAGCGTGGATCAGCTCGTTCAGTCTGGCGTGGCTGGGGCTGATGAACAGAGATGCGGACATGTTGTTTTCATGCAGGGTGCGCAGGAACTCCTCGAACCAGTAAAGGCTGTCCTCTTCGTGATTCTGAAAGCTGAATTGTCGATGGGGAGAGGGTAGATACACGGCACTGGTAAAGAACTCCTCGATCTTCAAAGTATTGCTGCGATGCCCGCCATCGAGCAGCCTGGATCGAATCTCGGCGTCTTCGCGGCCACCACGCCCGGTCAGCGCGCGATGTTCGATCGTGCCGTTGCTCATGGGGTCCGTTCGGTGATGATTGCGCATCATCAAGACCTCGAAGGATGCCCGCAGGGCGTCCAGCGATATCAGTGCAGACAGGTAGTCATTGATGGGAGATGCGCTCTTCTCATTGCCCAGTAGCCGTTCCGGTCTGAATCCGGCGGCCGGGCCATCGGTGCGCGCCAGTGCGTTGAAGGACAGAAAGTCCAGGCCGAGAACAACCCGTTTGATTGGTCTTGTTGCATTGGCGTGCCTCAGCAACAGGGTCAGCTCCTTCATGCTTGCCAGTGGCATGGCCAGGTTGTAGACGCGTTGCCCTTCGAACAGGGCGTGCTCGGTGGGAATGCCCTGAATGGCCTTGGAAGTGCCGAGTATCAAGGCATCCGGCTTCTGTAGTCGCACCTGATAGGCCTTGTGGAGCCGCATATTGGCGTGCAGGGCCGGCTTGTCGTCGTAGTAGCCATCGCGTTCGGCACTGAAGATCTGATACGGATCAACCAGTCGGTTGATGAGAGCGACCGCGGCAAGACACAACAGGGGAGCAAGCAACACAACGCCGACATAACGGCGCATGCCGGAATTCTGCTCTACGCTGTCAGATCTGTCGGTGTTCATGACAGAGACAACGGGGCGGGTGCGTGTTGCCGGCATCTTTCATGAATCTTCGTATCGCGGGCATTGTGGATGTGTGATGCCGAAGA
>CBDUIJ010000116.1:0-15419 GCA_965367215.1 uncultured Granulosicoccus sp. | reverse complement strand
ATGTACGCTCGCTACACACCCACCCCACCGGAACAGCGCAAACCCACCGAGGAGTCCTGACATCCGTCAGGCCCTTGCGGGACGCCGCGGGCAGGCATCGAGGCCCGCCTGAAAGCCTGAAAGCCTGAAAGCCTGAAAGCCTGAAAGCCTGAAAGCCTGAAAGCCTGAAACAGGCTAGCGCATGCGCCCCGCCAGTGCGGCGCGCTCGGCCTCACCGAAGATGCTCTTGACGAAGGGAATGGTGATACGGCGCTGCTCACTCAGAGAGACTTCATCGAGCGTCTTGACGATGCTCTTGAGTGCTGCCATGCGGCGCGGGAAGCGGCGCATGACATAGCTCAGCACTTCATCACTGGCCTCCAGCGAGCGTGCCTGGATTTCCTTGCGAAACGCATCACGCAAACCTTCTTCTTCCATGAACTGCGCGTGACAGACCAGGCCCCATCCGAGGCGGGTCTGCAGATCGGCCAGTTTCAGGCCAAGCTGGTCAGGAGCACGATCGGCAGCCAGAATCAGGCGCGTATCGGCTTCACGACAGCGATTGATGCAATGGAAGAGATCCACTTCGGAGGCATGATCCAGTCGTTGCAGGTCATCGAAACACAGCAACTCGACCTGTTCCATGCCATCCAGAGCACCGGGTTCGTTGACCATTTCACCAGGAATGTAGGCCACGCGATAACCACGCTGCGCCAGCGCCTGACAGGCTGCGCTGAGCAGGTGTGTCTTGCCGGTACCCGACTCACCCCACAGGAATATCTGCTGCTCCTTCAGCTGGCCGTTGACAAAGGCGCGCAGACTATCCTTGACCAGCGCCGTGGAGCTGTCCACATGAAAGCTGTCGAAGGAGACAGCCGGAGCCGTGTCCAGTGCCAGCGTCAATTGAGGATGAGAATGCATGGTTGGTTCTGCTACGTCCGCGACAGGTACTAGCGCCCGAATTCCAGTGCCAGATCGGCATTTTGACTCAGTGAGCCGGGGCGATCGCTCACTGGAGGCGCAGTGCGCCGCAACCAGTCTTGTGTAACCAGAGCGGACTCGAGGTCGCTCAACGCACTGCGCGGCAGTACGGCGAAAACCATCGAAGTATCACTGATTTCTTTCGGATACACAGTACTGACCGAAGGAAGTTCTTCCAGGAACTTCATCATGGTGGCGTAGTCACTGGTGGAATTCAAGGACCCGACCCATACCAGTGCTTCGGTATCGGACAAGGCCTGCCCGCCATAGCGATAACTTTCGTCGATACGGCCATCGTCACCCAGTGTGGACAGACCGAGCTTGAGCGCCTCGTCAAGACTGGCTGTCTCGAAAGACTGCTCGCGGATGTCTTCACCGACCATCCTGACCCAGGTACTGCGCCAGCCCTGAGCACCGTTGCGCGCCAGAGTGCCGAACAGCACCGTATCCTGTGCATAGCGCTCCGATGCAGCCTTTATGCGAACGACATCCTTGACCAGCAGGTCTTCAAGGCCGAGTGCCAGCTGATCTTCTTCGTCTCCGGCCGGAAAGACCAGAGACACGCCAACGGCGCCGGCGATTTCACGAGCTCTTGCCTGGACATTGGCGGCCGCCGGATCACTGATCATGATGTCACGGCCATCGTCCTGCACCAGCAACCAGACCAGAGCGCTGTCGGTACGCAAGGGCGCCGCGACCGGCTCTTCCTTACTACCGGCTCGCGGCTCGCCCTCGATCAGCTGCATGACCGACTGGCGATCGAAGCTGACCATCATCAACTGGGTGGCCTGACCGGTTTCACGCACGGCTTCTGTAATCGGGGTGTCCGAGCTGATGACCGTGCCCGGAGGCGGCGTTCGGTAGGAAAAACCTGAAACATATTGCTCGGCCTTCTTCAGACCCTCACGCACATCGTCGCGATTCAGCAGAGTCTTGTCACCACTGTTATTCAGCAGTACCCGGCGAAAGGCGGACACATAGGCGTCCTGCTGCTCGGCAGCACCACGATCAGCCACCGCCACTTCCACGGAAAAAGCATCGCCCTGCGCCATGACCGGGCGGGTCAGTGTCAACAGAACAACACTGAGCAGAGTCAGCAACAGCGCAGCATTCAGGCCGGCGCGGCGCGGCCGTGCCTGCCAGAGACTGGCGGCGGATGCGGATATCGCGACGCGACGCGCCGCAACACGTGACTGTGAGCCAACTTGCACGTACGCAAGGCTGTCTGAATTCATGCTGCTGCCTGGGATCGCCATGTCTGCCTGACTGCTTGCCATCTGTGTATCCATCGTGAAAAGGTAGAGCGCGTTTCCCGCGAACACCGCCAAGGCATTAAGCGTATCATTGAACCTACCTCGCATTGCCCTAGATGGCCGTTTCGCTGTTCTCGAACATGACTCAAAAAACACAAGCCAAATCCGGAATGACCTACGCCGACGCCGGTGTGGATATCGCCGCAGGTAACGACCTGGTCCAGCAGATCAAGCCTCTGGTGGCCCGTACCCGGCGTGCCGGCGTATTGGGAGGTATCGGCGGGTTCGGTGGCCTCTTCGAGCTGCCGGTTGATCGATACCGGCAACCCGTCATGGTTTCCGGTGCTGATGGCGTCGGTACCAAGCTGCGCCTGGCCATCGAACTGGGCATTCACGACACCATCGGCATCGATCTGGTCGCCATGTGTGTCAATGACATCATCGTCTGTGGGGCCGAACCGCTGTGGTTTCTCGATTACTATGCCACCGGCAAACTCAATGTCTCTCAGGCGCGCGATGTCATCAGCGGCATTGCCGAGGGCTGTGTGCAGTCCGGTGCTGCCCTGCTGGGTGGCGAAACGGCTGAAATGCCGGGCATCTACGCCGGGGATGATTACGACCTGGCCGGATTTGCAGTCGGTGTGGTCGAGAAGAGCGAGATCATTGATGGCTCCGCCGTGGCCGCTGGCGATCTGATTATCGGTGTTGCCTCCTCCGGACCCCACTCCAATGGTTACTCGCTGATACGCAAACTGATAGAAGGTCATGATCTCGACAGCCCCATGGGTGAGTCCACCCTGGGCAAGACCTTGCTGGCACCCACACGCATCTACGCCAAATCACTGGCTCAGGTCATGGCCAGCCACAGCGTGCATGCCGTGGCACACATCACCGGCGGTGGCCTCACGGAGAACATCCCGCGAGTATTGCCGGACGACACGGTTGCCCTGATCGATCGCGGCAGCTGGACCCTGCCACCCGTGTTCAGCTGGTTGCAGACCGCTGGCAGCGTCAGCGATGCAGAGATGCTCAAGACCTTCAACTGCGGAATCGGCATGGCCATTGTCGTGGCAGCCAAGGATGCAGATGCGGTGGTTCAGACCCTGAACAGCGCAGGCGAACAGGCCTGGGTCATCGGCCGTATCGAAAGCGAGGCCGGCGAGCCTGCTGTCAAATACGTTTCAAGCTGAAACCGAATAGACCGGCGAGTTTCGATCGCACAATTGTCCAATATTGCAATGACGACTTCAGACTCGCGCCCGACTCTGGCCATCCTGATTTCAGGCCGTGGATCCAATATGGTGGCCATTGCCCGGGCCTGCCAGAGCGGTGAGCTGAATGCCAGAGTGGCTCTGGTGATCAGCAACCGTCCGGATGCCCCCGGCATCCTTGCCGCGCAGGAGATGGGGATCGACACCGCGGTCATCGACCACAAGACGTTCGCTAGTCGCCAGAAATTTGACGATGCAATGCATGAACGACTGATGCAGGCGCAACCGGACTGGATCGTGCTGGCGGGGTTCATGCGCATCCTGACGGAAGACTTTGTCAATCGCTGGCAAGGACGCATGCTCAATATTCACCCGTCGCTGTTGCCCAAATACCCCGGCCTCGATACCCACGCACGTGCCATCGCTGCTGGCGACACACATGCCGGCGCCAGTGTGCACATCGTATCTCCGGAACTCGACGCGGGCCCGGTTGTGGCACAGGTCCGGATTGCCATCGAATCCGATGACACGGCGGAAACTCTGGCACAAAGAGTGTTGCAGGAAGAGCATGAGCTGTATATCAAAGCCTTGCAACTTTGCGTAAGCAGGAACGACTAAGCAATATCGAGTACGGTGTCGGTTGGGATGTGCGTGCTGTCAGTTGAATGCAAGGAAGGCCGACATCATCTACAGCCTCATTCCACAACGACTTACCTCGAATCGTCTGCAAGTCATGTCGATTGATCTATTCTGCTAACAACGCCCACAGGACTACTGTCATGACAAGCTTGCCATCGCACGGCGCCCTGAAACGACTCGTGCACCCCGCTATCGCCACCCTGGTGCTCTGCTGCACGTCCGTGTTTGGTACAGCCTCCGCCCAATCCATCAAGGCGGGTGACATCGCCCCCTTCGAAGTTGTCTACGAAGTCGGCAACAATCTGATCAGCGCCGGTACCGCTCGACTGACACTGTCGCGAAACGGTGATCTGTGGAACTACAGTCTCAGGACGAAACCCAGAGGTGTGTTCAAGCTGGCCGGCAAAGGCAATATCGAGGAACAAAGCACATTCGTATTGGCCGGTAGCGCCGATGAGGTTCAACTGCAGCCACAGAGCTATCACTATCGCCAGGATGACGAACGCCGCCGTCAGGTCGATGCGGAATTCGACTGGGCCAATCAGATGATCACCCACGTCTACCGTGGTAATGAGCTGACTGAAACCTTCAACGAGCCGGTTCTCGATCGACTCACAGCGACCGTGTTCATCATGAATGCCCTGCGGAACGACTTCAAGGAAGCGGAAATGTCGATCTTCGACAGCGGCAAGATAAAGCAGGTTGCCTTCACGAACATGGGCCCGGAAATGCTGTCGACCCCACTGGGCAAGATCGAGACTATCCGTGTGGTCAACCATAACGCCAGTGGCGGCAGTCGCGAGACCAGTACCTGGTTTGCGCCTTCACTTGATTACCTTCCGGTCAAGATCGAGCACCTGAAGCGTGGTGAACTGGTGGCACGACTGAGCCTGCTGAGTCTCGACAACCGGGTCACCTCACTGGAGCTGGGCGGTGCCATGCCACTGGATGAAGACAGCGATATCGTCAGGGAAGAGGCAGAAAGGTTGCTTCAGATGGAACTCGACGAGAAGGACAGCGCCGAGTAACACGCCGGCCACCACGACCGACTGGCTCCGGAGTCAGGAGCCTGCCCGAGCGATCTTGCCGAGGTGTAATCAGGTCTATTTGAACTGCTTTTCGAACACAGCTCGTAGCCGGTAATCCGGCTCACCGGAATCATCCAGGGTTTCGAATTCCACCGGCAACTGCATCTGCGCGGAAAAGGTGAATCCCGGTTGCTGCCAGAACAGACTCGGATTCAGGTACCAGTCGGTCCGCGCATCCACTGATTCACCGTTGGCTTCATCGAGAATATCGAAATTGCCCTGCACCGACAGCAGCCACAGTGGCGAGTTGTTGGACAAGCCTGTGAAACCCAGCCGACGGCCGGTCGTCACATCCAGCGACAGTATGTCTGGCTGGTCGCCACCGAAATAGTCATCAGCGAACTGTTCCAGGTTGACGTCGATACCGCCATACCACAGACGTCCCAGACGACCATAGGACAGGCCGAGCAGGCTGGAACTCACGTAGGCTGTACCGTCGATGTCCTCATCTTCATGTTCGATGCGGATACCGGCGGAATACACCAGGCCCTCGTTGAGCTCGGAGATGGTGTCGTTATGGCGATAAGGTCCCAGAGGGCGACTGTGTATATCCAGCCGGGGCTCTTCGAACAGATCGAAGCCGTATGCCCCTTCGCGCGAGAAATTCGGCAATTTGGGCTTCAGCTTGAAGGAGAATTCGGTCTGCCGAGGCAGGAAATTACGTCCTCGACTCAGGTAAGCCTGTTCTTCGGCTTCCGTCGGACGAATGCCCACAGGTTCTACCTTGGAGCGGGTAAAACGGATGGAATCGAGCTCGGAGGGATTGAATCCGAAGGGATCGTACCGACCATCAGGGTGATTGTTCACCTCTGACGCCAGGGCGCACGAGCCTGTCACCAACAAAGGCGCTATGATCACCATTTGAACAAGTGAACATGCCATCCTGTGCCTCTAGTCCGAAAACGGACACCTCCTCGCTAATATCGAAAGGTCATTAGACTCCGTATGTCGTAAAAAAACAACGGAATTTGGGGCGCATATGTACTCAAATGTAAATTTACGATGAAAAACACTTTGCACAGCACAGTTCTTTACAAATGATAGACGACGAAACTGACAACAACGACGTCGATTCCGATCTCTCGGAAGACGCTCTGGACGAAATCAGCAAGAGTCAGCGCAAGCGTGACGCCGATTCCGTGCGCGAGCTGGGAACGCATCTGGCAGAGCTGGGAGCCAGTGAGCTGGCCACCATTCCATTGCCGGACGACGTGCTGGCGGCCATTCACGAGTTGCAGCGCATCAAGGCACACGGTGCCCGCAAGCGGCAAACGGGCTTCCTGGCCAAGCGGTTGCGACAGATCGATGTCGAGCCCATTGATGCGGCACTGGAAAAGCTGCGGCAGTCAGCCCGGGCCAACACCATCAATCTGCACCGGGTAGAGACCTGGCGCGACAGATTGCTGGGTGAAATCGAGGATGAGAGCGCAAAAGACGCACTGACAGCCTTTCTCGGTGAATATGTCGATGCGGACCGCCAGCAGTTTCGCCATTTGCAGCGTCAGGCAATTGCCGAACGCAAGGCAAAACGTCCGCCCGCCGCCTCGCGTCAGTTGTTCAAGGCCATCCGCGATGTGGTGATACCCGCACCGAGTAATGACTAAACGCAAGGTTCTGACCTACTGGTTTGCGTACGCCGTACTCAGCGGCTGCACCTCCTTCGAGTCCCCGTCTGTCACCGAGCTGCCCGTGCGCTCGGATCTCGCTCCCCGCCAGGCGCAGGCACGTATCTCGGGTGAGGCATCGGCTATCGCACCGTCATTGACTCCGGCAACCGCTGGCGGAGCCGATGTTGCTGTCAGCCAGGACGACTCGACGGCAATCCTGGCCACAGAATCGACTGAATCGCTTGCCACGGGGCGGCCACAGCCCTTGAGCATCGAGGAGCCCGGGCAGACTGGCCAGGTCGAAAACACGGCATTGGACGAAATCAGTGGACTGGCTGTTTCGCGACAGACGCCGGGTGTGCTGTTTGCACTGAACGACAGTGGTAACCCTGCCGAGCTGTACGCCATGAGCGAATCCGGGGCCGATCTGGGGCACTGGCAGGTCAACGCCCGCAATCGCGATTGGGAGGATATGGCCAGTGTTCGCCTCAAGGGCAAGAATTACCTGGTCCTTGGCGACACCGGAGACAATCTGCGCATTCGACGCGAGAGCGTCCTGTACCTGGTGGAAGAACCGTCGCTGGACACACCCGCGGACACCGTGCTCGAACCGGAACGTACGCTGCGCTTTCGTTATGAAGACGGACCGCGAAATGTCGAAGCTTTTGCGATCAATGACGGCATCGTGTATCTGATCAGCAAGGAGCCCGTCGGACCGGCAGGTGCCCAGGCCAGTCGACTCTACACCCTGACGCTGCCGGAACAGGCAACGGATGAGCGCCTGACAGCACGCTTTGCCGGTGAATTGCCATTGGCGAAATCAGGACTGGAAGCGCGTCTTGCGGCGGCGGTGGCAGGTGTGGACCTGAACCATCCCACGGCTCTGGACTTCGATGCCCTTGGCAATACCGCCTATGTGCTGACCTATCGTCATGTGCTACGCATCAAGCGACGTGCAGGCCAGTCATGGATCGAGGCACTGACCACCCCATCCGAGCGCATTCATTCTCATACGCTGTGGCAGGCAGAAGCACTGGCAGTGTCTGCTGGTCAGTCGATCTGGCTGACCTCTGAAAATACGGCAGCACCCATCTGGGCGCTGCCGATAAGACCACCTTCCTGACAGGTTTACCCGTCAGGAATTTTCGGTCTCGCGCTTGCTTTCGGGATACAGCTTGCCGGGAGGTGCTGCCACTACCTTGGCCATCTCTTCCTGCACATCTTCGTCGATATGAAAGGAATCGCTGTTGTCGAGTACGCCGGCATCCGGATCATCGAAAATCGCCTGATTCAGTTTGCCTTCGCCCTTGGCCACGATGCAGGACACGGTGGCATCACCAGATACATTCACCGCCGTACGAATCATGTCCATCAGTCGATCGACACCCAGTACGAGGCCAATGCCTTCGATGGGCAGCCCGACCTGGGCAAATACCATTGACAGCATGATCAGGCCGACACCGGGAACCCCGGCAGTACCGATGGACGCCAGTACCGACATCAGGATGACGGTGAGATAACCCGTCAGCCCCAGCTCCACACCGTAGACATTGGCGATGAAGACCGTGGCAACCCCTTGCATGATGGCCGTACCATCCATGTTGATGGTGGCACCGAACGGTACGGTGAACGACGCTACCGAGTTGTTGACACCAAAGCGTTCCGTGACGGTACGCATGGTGACCGGGATGGTGGCATTGGAACTGGCCGTACTGAAGGCAAAGACCTGCACGTTACGGATCTTCTTCAGGAACATCGCCGGGCTCAGACCGGAGAACACTTTCAACACAACCATCAGGGTCACGAACAGATGGATCATCAGCGCAGCAACCAGTACACCGACATAGCCAGCCAGTGAGGCCAGCAGGTCGATTCCCAGCTCGGCAACTGCCTTGGCGATCAGTGCGAATACGGCATAGGGTGCGACAGCCATGACCAGGTTGACCATCTTCATCATGATCTCGTTGGCCACTTCGGCACCTTCGACAAAGCTGCGAGCGCGCTTGCCGACCAGCAGCATGCTGATACCGAAGAGAATGGAGAAGAAGATCACCGGCAGCATGTCACCGTTGGCCATCGAGCGGATCGGGTTGCTGGGAATGATATCGATCAGAACCTGCACCAGCGGTGGTGCCTCCTTGGCAGAGAACTCGGCTTCACTGACCTGGTTCATGCCCTTGCCGATACCAAAGGTACTGGCAATGACAATGGCCGTGGCGATCGCGATGGCCGTGGTCATCATGTAGAGCGCAAACGATTTACCACCGACGCGTCCCAGAGCCCGGATATCACCGATACCGCAGACACCACAGATCAGGGAGAATATGACCAGGGGCACCACCAGCATCTTCAATGCATTGATGAACATCGAGCCGATGGCCATGAAAAAGCCGTTGACCACGTAGTCACCGATGAAAGAGCCGGCTGTATTCTGGCCCATCAGATTTATCGCCAGTCCGACCGCGATACCCAGTCCCATCCCGACCAGAACCTTGGTCGTCAGGCTTGTCTTTCCTGCGCTACTCATATATGTCTGCCTCCAATCCGTGACGTGTAAGTAAACCGAACATACTGCATCGGTTGAGGAAAGTACACGACGGAGAAGCAGACTTCAGGGCCTGTCATCGAATGCGTCAAGATCATGGCCGCAACCATGCAGGGTAATGCTCTTCATTGATACCATCGTGGAGCACGTTGCACCAGAGTGCTTCATTCTGACCAACAAGAGTGCGGCAAGCTCGCCAATGTTGTGAGCACGGTCAGCGAGCTTGATCAGCCAAACCAATCAGCGAGCCTGATCAACCATGTCGCTCGGCGGGTTCAATCCACTGGCTCAGGCCTCGCCTGCGGCTTATACTACGCAGTCCTTCATTGACGTACCGGCAGGAAGCCGTCGTCTGTGCCATTACCCGATCTGGAGAGCTGTCATCGGAAACACCAACCTATTCTCACGCGTCGTTGCCATGATCGGTGCCGGTGCCATTCTGTTCCGACGCTGGGGCAAGAACGACGAACCGCCTGCCATGGGCCTCACGCCGGACATTCCCGAAGCGCGCCCGCAGAGCATTCCGACATTGAAAATGCCGACAGCCAAGGGCTGGGAACCGGGGCATCGCCCTACTGCGGCGGAAGGCCTCAGTGTCAACGCCTTCGCCAGCGATCTGCTGCACCCTCGCTGGATTCATGTGCTACCCAACAATGATGTCCTGGTAGCCGAAGCCCTGCAGGAAGCCGGACCGGTCAAGACCGCTTTCGACTACGCCATGATCAGCACCATGAAGCGGGCGGCGGCTGTGGGTGTGTCTGCCAATCGCATCACCCTGTTTCGTGATAACGACAACGACGGCGTCGGCGAACAACGCACGGTATTCCTCGACAAGCAACGGCAGCCATTCGGCATGGCTCTGATCGGTGATGATTTCTATGTCGGCAATACCGACGGCATCGTCAAGTTCCCCTATGTGGAAGGTGCGACTGAAATCACGGCTGAAGGTCAGAAGCTGGTGGACTTCAAGCCCGGCGGCCACTGGACTCGCAGCCTGCTGCCCAGCCCCGATGGCAAACAGCTGTATGCCGGTGTCGGCTCACAGACCAACATTGCCGATAACGGCATGGAAGTCGAAGAAGGGCGCGCGGCCATTCATGTGCTGGATATAGAGTCCGGTGAATCGAGAATCTTCGCCTCGGGTCTGCGCAACCCGGTTGGCATGGCCTGGGAGCCCACGACACAGCAACTCTGGACGGTCGTCAATGAACGAGATGGTCTGGGTGATGAAGTACCACCCGATTACCTGACCTCGGTCAAGGACGGTGGCTTCTATGGCTGGCCCTACTGCTACTGGGGCAAGACGGTCGACGACCGGGTACCACAAGATGCAAGCATGGTTGCCCAGGCATTGCAGCCCGATTATGCACTCGGTGGTCATACCGCTTCATTGGGCCTGTGCTGGATGCCCGCAGGTACCCTTCCCGGCTTTGACGAAGACGGCATGGTCATCGGTCAGCACGGCTCCTGGAATCGCAGCAACCTCAGTGGCTATCGAGTCATTTTCGTACCTTTCGCCAACGGTCGGCCATCGGCTCGTCCGCGCGATATTCTCAGCGGTTTTCTCGCGCCTGACGAGAAGTACTCCTATGGCAGACCGGTGGGAGTCACCATCGGTCCCGGTGGCAACTGCCTGCTGGTCGCCGACGATGTCGGTAATGTAGTCTGGCGGGTTACCGGCGCTGCCTGAGCAAGTCTGTATGCAGGTGGGCCATCAGGCCTGCCTGCGACACACCATCAATCAGGCAGGTAGTGGCGAACCGATTCGCGGCATGCACCGGAAGAGCCGCAGTTGCATTGTCGGACCAACTACCAGACTGACCTGGATTGTTCAGCGCTTGAGATACGGCTCCAGCACATCCAGCCAGGCCTGCCTGATTCGCTTGTACTCGTACTCGCAGTTCTCTGCACGTTCCTTCGATAGCCCGTAGTCATCGTTGACCAGTCGAGCCTGCCCTTCAGGGTCGCTGCCATAGACATGGCACAAGGTCGTGTAATAGCGCTGGATATCCAGACTGTGCTCGCTCCAGAAATCTGCCTCTTCCACCTGATCGGAGGTTTCACTTTCAAGACCGAACATGCGCGCGGCATTGAGTACGACGCGGGCACCGTTCTGAGCATATTCAAGCAACAGCACACTGGCCAGTGCATCAGCGGCGTCCTCCTCCCGTGCCAGCAAGGGCAGATCATACTGGTCGTACAGCACATGGCCGACCTCATGAACCAGGGTATGCAGATAGACATCTGCCACTGGCGCATTCTCTTCGCCGAAATGGGCTTCTATGACATCGGCAAAACTTCCCGGCATCCAGATTTCCTGCGTACCGGGATCGAACAGCGGGCCATCCTCCACCTCGCTGAGCACGGTTACCGTTTCTGCAAAGCGCAGCAAGCCGTTGATGAATTCAACCTGAGCGGGCAGATACGGATCGAGACTGTTGAACGTCTTGAGGATCATGCCCGGCTGTTCAGCTGCATCCTCGCTGCCATCGGCGGCAGTCGTGGAAGCAGCGTCCCCGGAAGTGACGTCCACCGGCCTTGCGAGCGGCTGTTCCTCTGCCTGCTGCGCAATCAGCTCGCCTGGCAGAGTCGGCACGCCAGGTTCAACCTCAGGCAACAGACGTTTGTCGCCGCCACCGCTGCAGGCTGCCAACGATACGGCGAGCAACAGCAGCAGGCCCGGTGGCGCGCTGCGGGAAAACCGCCGGCCATGTTCTACTTCAGCCGTGGATGTCATTTTTCTCGCCGATAGTCGTTGTCTACTGCCTCAAACAAGGGATCGTCCCATTTGCCGGTGAGGCTGTAGTCTCTCAGGCCCAGGCGGTCAAGATCAATACCGATGGCCATCAGAAAGCCGGTGGCGATCAGAGCGCCGACCCCGGCCGTCGCGCCGCCCGAGATGACACCGATCACTGGCAGTGCCGCACTCACGCGCGGCAGGATGGTGACTCGCTGGTCGAATTCCTGATTGACGATATCGGATTGGCCGGTGACATCCACCACACCGATAGGGCCTGTCAGCTGCACCAGAGACGCATCTGCAATGCCATTGTGAATCTTGATATCACCCGTGATTCTCTCGAAAGCCAGCCCCTCGGAGGTGACGTCCTTGAAATCGAACTCCAGCCTGCGCGGCAATGCCTGCAGGGCGAACAGCCCCACCATTCGCCCGGCACCCGGCTCAAGCGGAATGATATTGCCGCGCTCGATCAGCATATTCAGACTCCCGTCGATCTCTGCCACTTCGGGCGCATACAGAGGGCCGGGCCACGACATGTCGACCTCGATACTGCCCTGCCCCTCGGACAGTACATCGTTCAGCCCCATCGATTGCAAGGCTTCGCCGAAATCGTTGCTCTGCATGACCAGATTCAGGTGGCTCATCTGTTTTCCCGCCAGTACCGGGTTGGTATTCTGGGGGTCGCGCAATCGCCAGTAACCCTGCCCCACCAGCGTGGCCGTCTCGTAGGAGAAACCCAGCGTCGTGATGGTCAGGCCACTGACATCGGGTTGTGCCCGCAGCACCAGATCACGCACGTTATAGTCGCCATGGGTCAGGTTGCTGATTCTGGCATCCACCGGTGGCCAGAGCCGCGGATCCAGATCATCATCCACCGCGTTCAGAAATTCTTCATCATTGCGGGACGCCAGCGCCGTGAACAGGGTGCTGTCCAGTTGCTTCAGGCGCACTTCCATCGCTGTCTCTTTCGACCAGTGCTCTCGTGGGTAGCGTGCCGTGCCACTGACCGAGCGGTTTTCCAGCCTGGCGTTGAGGTAGATGTCGTCGGAATCCAGTTGTACCCTGGCAGGCCCCAGCAGGCGCTGGCCGACCTGCATGGATTCGATATCCAGCTCGGCACTGATCGGCAGAATGGGGGTCGGTGCTTCACCCTCATCCGGCATCGAATCGATGAACTTCGAGATACTCTCTATCCAGCTGTCAACGGCAACCGTGCCGACACTTCCCTGCAAATGAATTCCCGGACCCGCTGACTCGAGCAACGAGGTGGGGATCTCGCCCTGCCCGACATGGATCAACAGCGATTCAAGCTCCTCCTCTCGCACCGTGGCATTGACAGCCAGACTGTCGGCATAGTTGACCTTCCATTCCTGTACAGCCTGATCTTCACGAAAGGCGGTCTGTAGTTCAACCTTGGCGGCGGTGGCCGTGCTCTTGTAGAACGGCGCGGGCAGCAGCAATTCAGTGCCGACCAGATCACTGCTCAGGCGCAGGATAACGCCTTCCTCGGCAACTCGGCTGGCCGAGTGCGGTGCTGTCAATTCGATGTTCCAGCTGGACGTCCCACGCAGAAACTGGTCCAGTTGGCTGCCATAGTGAGCCAGCGCTTCGCTGCCCTGCAGAGCGCCATTGATGGTGACGCGGGTTGTCGCAGCCGCCCCCTGACCCTCGGTTATACCGCTGACGATCACCGGGTGATCCAGCGCCCGCGCCCGCAGATTGTTGATGCGAATACCGTGCTCATCGAAACCGATGGCACCATTGACCTTTTTCAGCGTCATGTCCGCACGTCCGAAGGCGATTGCATTGTCTTTCAGAAAGATCGAACCATCCACACTCAACGGCAAGGGCGCATCGGTACCAGTCGTGTCAGTCTTGTGTTCGCGATAGAGCTGTGCGGACAGCTGCAGATCCAGTTCAACGCCGCCAGTACCGCTGACATCATTGAGTACAGGCTCCAGAATATTCTTCAAGGGGCCGGTGTTGGCAAAATCCACCACCGTCTGCAACTTGCCGCGTCCGGTGCCTTCCAGCTCCAGCACCGCCGCCGTCAAGTCGGCAATGCTCACACGAGTCTGTGCAATATCGAATTCACCCAACCGTGAATCGGTCGCGCGCCCCTCCAGTGTCAGGCCATCGAGTTCCACCGTGCCATTGAGATCACGAGCCGCCGGCCAGTCCGGCAGGAAAGAAAGCACGCCATCGCTGAGCTCCATACTGGAACGAAACACCCCTTCGCCATCGCGAAACGGAAATTCATCAACATTGCCGAAGAACAGCAGATTACCGTTGCTGGCCGAGCCACCTTCGATCGCCTGATCAAACCACTGTTGCAGGCTTGCGCCCATCTTGCGACGCGGCAGCCAGCTCTTGAGCGCGGTCAGGTCGGCTACCTCGTACTGGCTTTGCACATCCAGATGTGGCGATTGCCCAGGCACCAGCGTGGCCTTGAGTCGGGTGGAGGTATCGATACCGGCATCGCTCATGGCGATATCCGCACCAATCTGCACGCGCTGCGTATCGCGAGCATCCAGCGTCACGACCGACTTCAGCGTGTCCAGATGCAAGGATGTATCGGAATACGCCGGCCAGGGCAGCGTCATGCCATCAGCCGACAGCGTCATCTCCCCTTGCAGATCATCGATGTCGACACGCCCGTCGATCGGCCCGATGCCCGGCAAGGCACCCACTGGCTGCCACTGCAGCTGGTCCAGATCGGCATGTGCGATCAGGCGGGCCCCCGAGGAGCGCTGCCCGATGCGAATGTCCCAGTCACGCAACCAGCCCTGCGGGGCGGCGTCACGAAGCTGCTGGGCAATATCGGGCCGCAGCGATGACAGGATGGCTGCCGGCAAACCGCTGAGTGTCGTCAAGGACAACTCTTTGCCACGAGCATCCACCTTCCAGCTGCCCGAGCCTTCGGCGGTCTCCTTTTCCAGCAGCACGGACAAGTCCTCGATTCGAGACTCTCCAGCGGCGCTCTGCAGCAGCAGTTCATCCGTCTCCAGAGCAAAGGAGTTGCTCGAGACAAACAGGTCGAGAATGGCACTGGCTTCCTGCAACAGCTCCTCGCCGCTGGCAGTATCCACGATGGAAGCAGCTCTGACCGGCCCGTGTGCCGAGACCAGCTGACCGTCTTGCCAGCGCCCCCACAGCTCCATGGAAACATCGCTGTCGAGCTGGGCGAGCAGCTTGCGCGAGCTTTCCGGAGCCTGGGCCATGGTCAGCAGCTCGGCGACCGTGGCAAGCTGCAGCGCGTCGGTACGCAGATACAGATCACCATCGGACTGTGCCAGCGAGCCTGCCTCGCCGACCAGGTCGATGCCAGCCTCAAGTGTCCTGTCCCCGGCACCCGGCAAATCCATTTCAAGCCGCA
>CBDUIJ010000115.1:0-15506 GCA_965367215.1 uncultured Granulosicoccus sp. | reverse complement strand
CTGAGCGCAGCTCGCGCCGCGGCATTCACCGCAACAACCAAGGGCACGTCGAACTGTGGCTGTAGCCTGATGGCAGACGCCGACAGCGGGCCGCCGCCCATGATGACCGCGCTGGAGCCATCCTCATCGATGGACTCCTGTACGGCTGCCGCCAAGGCTGCGTCCAGCTTCTCCGGAGACGTTACCAGCACCTTCGGATCGCCCGGAGTCACTCTGACACCCCTGTATTGATCTTCATAGCCCAGTGAGATCGCCTTCTGCCGGAAGGACTCGATCAGACCTTCATCCGGTGTGACGGTGACAATCCCGAACTCCCGACCGCCTGATGCCGCCTCGTGAAACACCTCTTCCCCGATACCGTATACCGGAATATCAACCACAGCCCGTAGCTCTTCCAGACCAGGGTCGCTGAAGGCCGACACGATGATGGCAACCACATCATCGCGCGCAGCCACCTCTGTGCCAATCTGCACCACACCCGGTATGGCATTTTCCATGTCTTCAGGCGTTGTCAGAAGCGCCGGGGCTCCCTCGTTGCTTCTCTCCTCGACGCTTGCCTGACCGTCGACTTCCATACGCGCCAACTCTGCCATCGAGTGAGTCGCGCCAGTACTGGAGTTGGGGTTGATCAGGACAATGGTTCGACTGGCAGCTTCCACGGCTGTACTCGCATTGTCGTCTGCAACGGCAGCTGTGCCTGCCATGGCAAACCCTGTCAGCGCCGCACTGACGAGTATCGGACGCAGTTCCGGCAGGCTCTTGAAGGGTGATGTGATTCTGGACAGCATTTCAGTGAAACTCCTGTAGATGAATGAATCTGGATCAATGACCGTGAATCGGTTGGCTGGAAGTCCCCAGCCAACCATCGCAAGAACAAACTCTCAGCTCTTGAACCGAGCCGCCGAAGGCAGCGTATTTATCAGCACGTAGTAGGTCAGGCCGGCGGGAATCAGGCTGGCATACCAGGAAACGCTGGAGAATATCAATGCAACAACGACCCCGACGAATGCGGCAATGAAGCCTGCCCAGTTGATACCGCTATAGGGGCCTTTTTCGTCATAGAACTTTTCAAGATCCAGGGTGCGCTTGCGCACGATGTAGTAGTCCACCACCAGTATCGCGAAGATGGGTCCCAGAAAAGCGGAGTACGTCTGGATGAAGAGGCTCAGGCCGGCGGCGGATTCATCCTTCACCAGTTCCCAGGGAAAGGTACAGAAAGCCAGCAAACCGACGGCAACAGCAGACTTCTTGAAGCTCAGCCCGAAGACATCCATCAGCGCATAGGCCGGTGGGATGACATTGTTCAGTACATTGGTGGTCACCTGGGCAAAGGCGATGAACAGCAGTGTGATGATCAACAGCGGCTTGTTGTCAACCGCACTGGAGAACACCTTGATGGGGTCCACTTCACCGGTAGCACCCGATACCATCAGTCCGATCAGGCCCATGAACAAGGTTGCCGGCAGAATCGAATTGGCGTAGATCACCACCTGACGAAACTTCGATACCCGGGTTTCCAGTTCCCGAGAGTAGTCGGAAACATTGAGCATCATGGTGCTGTAGACGCCCAGAAAGAGCATGGTGGCAGCCCAGAATGGCGCTCCCCAGGTACCTTCGACATTGACCAGATTGGTTGATATCTGCTCGCCGTACTTGTCAATGACGCTGAAGAACATATAGGCCAGCGAACCGATGATGAAAACCGAGCCGATGTTCTCGAGCCATTTGATGCCGTGGAATCCCATGATCGACAGCAGAATCTGCAGAAACTGGAAGCCGATGAAGAAGAACACGATGTTGTCGAATCCGAACAACGTGGCTGACACCAGATTCAGGGCACCGGCACCAATCCAGCTCTGAAACCCGAACCAGACAATCGCCGGCACACTGCGCACCAGCGCCGGCATGCGGCTGCCGGAGAAACCGAAGGCACTGCGAGCCTGCACCATGAAGGGAATACCGTACTTGTGTCCGGCGGCACCGTTGATGGTCAGTGCAATACCGATGACCGTACAACCAATGGCAATCGCGATCACGGTCTGCAACAGGTTCAGGGTTCCTACCAGCCCTGAACCGACGGTGAAAGTGCCTATCGAGACACAGCCACCCAACCAGGCGAACAGGTAGGACCACTGCCCCATGATTCGCGTTTTCTGGGGCGCCAGGGATTCTTCCCCCATGCCCTTCTGCTCGACCACTCCTACAGAGTGTTCATTGATTACCTGCTCCGCCGTAGTACTCATGTCTGTATCTCCGGTTTACTTGGAATTGGGCTGCGCATACGCGCAGACCTTGCTGGTGCCGAGTCCGACGCTGACAAGCCCCTCGACGAATTTCACTGCCACGGCCACCCCATCGATAACAGGGATTCCGGTCTCATCACTCAGCCAGCGAGTCAGGTCTGCCATACCCGCACAACCGAGTACCACTGATTCGCAGCGGTCCTCCGCAATCGCCCTGAGAATCTCGGCCTTGACCAGTTCCCGAGCGTTGCTGCCCTCCTCTTCCAGCGCCAGTACCGGTATCTGTGCAGAACGCACACGCCGGCAGTAGTGATCGACACCGTAGCGACGGGCCAGCTCTTCGATGACGGGCACCGAACGCGGCAAGGTGGTGACCACCGAGAAGCTGGTGCCGAGGATGGTGGCGGCCTTCATGCCCGCCTCACAGATGCCCATGACGGGACCACTGGCAACTTCCCGACAGGCCCCGATACCCGGGTCATCGAAGCAGGCCACCACGACGCCATCCACCCCATCCTTCTCGGCGGCGATGACTTCGTGCAGCAAGGGGCCTACCGACATGGCTTCGTCGTAGTGGCCTTCGATGCTGGCGGGGGAACCCACCGCCGTTCGCGCGATGATCTCGACCCCGGGACCTGCGATGTCACGGGCACTTTGCGCAATCTTGTCCGTCATCGACGCAGTGGAATTCGGATTGACTACCAGAATCTTCATGTTCGGCCCTCGTGCGGCTCATCTGAGTGATTGTCATATAAGCTACACAAGATTGTTAACAATCACAACTGTTATTGTGAATGATCACTAATGGTGCAATTTGATTCCGGATGCACAGTTCTCGACGCGTAAACGGAGGACTATCCACCGGGTGAGCCTTTACTGTAGAATTTCCACTTTAAATCAGACACTTGAAGCACGCCCCGATGAGCCAGGCACCGGAACAATCAATCGTCGTAGGCGTTCTCGAAGCGATTGCCGAGCACCGTTTGAAAGCGGGAGTGAAGTTGGGGGAACAGGATCTCTGCGAGATCTACCACTGCAATCGTGCACATGTCAGACGAGCTCTGGCAACACTGGAAGCGCAGAAAGTTGTCAAACTGGAGCCCAATCGTGGCGCATTCATTGCCACGCCGACACCGGAAGAAGCCCGCAATGTCTTTCAGGCTCGTCGCGCCATCGAACTGGTCATCGCCAGAAACGTGGTGCGCCAGGCCAGCGCCGAGGACATTGCCCGGCTGCGGGAGCACGTGGAGCAGGAGCATGTGGCCAGACAATCCAGTGATCGCCGGGATGCCATCCGGCTATCGGGCAGATTTCACTTGATCCTGGGAGAGATGTGCGGCAATGAGGTGCTCGATGAGTTCCTGAACGAGCTGGTCATGCGCAGCTCTCTGATCATCAGCATGTACTCGGCCTCACAGGCGCCACTGTGTGGTGATGAAGAACACGCCCTGATTGTCGACGCCATTGCAGCAGGCGATGAGGCTACTCTCATGGAACGCATCGAGCACCACTTGCGTCATCTGGAAAGAAGCATTGCCGTCGAGCCCGCCAATGCAAGCCCGGACCTGAAGGACATTCTGCAGGCTCCGGGACGCTGAATGCCGGGCCTTCGAGCTCGGCTCCGCAACCTTGCCGAAGCCCCTATCGGCCTTCATCAATACCGAACACCTCATCGTACTGCTGCATGATGAAATCGAAATCCGGATTGAAGGTGGTTCGCGCCAGCGGCACCCCATCCGGGGATGTCGTCCCTTCCGCGCCGCGCCAGCGATTGTCTTTCTGATAATAGAGACAGGCACTGAAGACTTTCCACTCATTGCCGTTGCACACCAGCTGCCGCCCCTGCCGTCCATAGAAGGTATTGTCCGGCGCCACCAGAACGCTCATATGCGCCTGATTCAGAATGCGATACTCCGGATACTCACTCTTTCGCACGATTTCCGAAGGGCCTGCCTGCACATCTCCATTGCCGTAGAGCAGCAAGCGCTTTCGTGGCGATGAGAATCGCCTCCTGAAAATGCCTCGTACGCGCTCGACACTGACAACCGAATCATCCAGAGAGGCCACCATCAACACGGGCATGTCCAGCGGCTTCGCACCCCAGATATCGCGTAGATATTGCGTGCTCTTGTAGTACTGCGCAGCAGCATTGATGGGGATGGAGTTGTATTTAGCCGGATTGTCTTCGATGATCATGCCACCGAACACCCACGGCTTGACGTGCGATACCAGCGATGCCCATCGAAGCAGATTGTTGCGAGTGCTGTGATAGGCTGGTGAGAACAGCAGCAGGCCGTCGATTCCCTCATATTCGATGGCCAGTATGGTGGCTATGACGCCGCCGAGTGAAAAGCCGCCAATAAAAAACGGCTCATCGTCGCTGCGCCAGAATTCAAGCTGCGACCTGGCAGCTTTCAGCCACATCTGGTACGTCACCTCAAGCTGGGCTTCCGGCGTATTGCCGTGTCCGGGCAGCAGAATCGCCCGGATATCGTAGCCGCGCCGTGCAAGCTCTCGGGCCGCATCGCGCCAGACGGCCGGTGAATCGTTGAGACCATGAATCAGCAAGTACTTGCCTCGATAGGCAACATTCGGATTTGCCGGGATCTCGAACGGAATGTTGTACTCGACATCTGCGGGCAGACGCTGCGGCATCTGTGTCTGCAGTAGATAGCGACGGACATCCTCGATGTGCGTCGTGAAGTTATCCCGAGGCTCGGGAAACCCGGATACGATGCCCTCGTCGGCCCATACGGTGGCAGCGAGCCAGGTCAGTATGAGTACACCGGTGATACGCTGAAACACGAGATACCCCTTGATAGGCCAGAACCGCAGATGTCATGAGCATGATCTCATGACAGCCGCTCCAGCTCTCGTGGAAATACTCTGAATAGTCAGCCACTGAATTCGACACAAGCCAAGCGCTCCACAGCTGAAGAGGTTGGAACGGCAGTCAGGCGGGTTCAGGCACGCTTGCGCTCGGACATCGGCTGCGGTGCCT
Source organism: uncultured Granulosicoccus sp. (assembly GCA_965367215.1). GTDB lineage: Bacteria > Pseudomonadota > Gammaproteobacteria > Granulosicoccales > Granulosicoccaceae > Granulosicoccus. The sequence continues at coordinate 10,262 of CBDUIJ010000115.1, read as the reverse complement.
CCTCAGGCAGTGATTCCGGCAAACCATTGATCAGATCAATCGCTTCGGCTTCGGGCATCGGAAAACCCAGAAAATACCCCTGTGCAGATTCGCACCCTGCCGCAGAGAGCTGCCTGAGCTGATCCTGAGTCTCGACGCCTTCTGCCAGCGTGGTCATACCAAGCCCGTTGCCCATGGCTACCACCGCCTTGATGATGGCGGAGTCCTCTCCGTCCTGCTCCAGATGAGTCACGAAGGATCGATCGATCTTGATCTTGTCGAACGGAAACTTTCGCAGGTAGCTCAGACTGGAATAACCGGTGCCGAAATCGTCCATGGCAATTCGTACACCAAACTCGCGTAACTCGCCCAGTTCCTTCAAAACCGATTCGGTATCCTGCATGAGCACCGTTTCGGTGATCTCGATCTCGAGGCGCTCGGGATTCAGCCCGGACTCCGTGATGATCGATTTGAAGGATCTGGCCAGATCCTGTTGCTTGAACTGCATGGGCGACACATTCACCGCAACCGTCAAGGGTCGCTCCCAGCCCACGGCAATGCGGCAGGCCTCTTCCAGCACCCAGGTACCAATGGACTGAATCACACCGATTTCCTCGGCGATGGGAATGAACTTGTCTGGTGGGACTCGACCCAGCTCCGGGTTATCCCAACGCAGCAATGCTTCGAAACCGGTCAATGTCTGACCAGGGATGGTGTAGAGAGGCTGAAAGTAGAGCGAGAACTCGGCGTTGGCGATTGCATCGCGCAGACAGCGTTCGAGATTCTGTCGCTGACTGAGTGTCTCATCCATGAATTCATCGAAAAAGCGATACGTGGATCGCCCTTCGGCCTTGGCGCGGTACAACGCCACATCAGCTGCCCTCAACAGCTCGGCAGGGTCGTGACTTCCCTTGCTCGAAAATGCAATTCCGACACTGACACTGCTCACGAACTTGTGTCCACCCAATTCGTAAGGTTCAGCCATGGTCTTGACCAGACGCGACGCCAGTGCTGTGGCCTGATCACACCCGGATTCACAAGGCTGAACAATCACGAACTCATCGCCCCCCATGCGGGCTACCGTGTCCATCTTCCTTACTGCGGATGTCAGACGCTCGGATGCCGCTATCAGCAAGGCATCGCCGGTAGCGTGCCCATAGACATCGTTGATGCGCTTGAACATGTCAAGATCGAGGGCATACACGGCAAGTAGTGTGCTTTCGCGATCTGCGCGTGCAAGTTCCTGCTCCAGACGGTTCGCCAGCAATGCCCGGTTCGGCAGCCCTGTCAGCGTGTCATGCATGGCCAGATGCCGCATGTCATTCTCGGTCTGGTCGCGCTGGGCAATCTGCTGTCTCAGTTCCTTCGTCCTGCGCCAGGAAAACAGGCCCAGGCCAAATGACAGAAAAATCAACAGTGAGAAAATTTCATCCAGCTCGTATTCTTCGTACTGTTCCGACCACTCAACCAGATGCTCCAGTCCATCGAAGGTGCTCGACAAAAAAGCCAGAGCAACGCATGCCGCGATAATGATCAACAGATCCGACCGAGTCCGCGATACTCGCCGCACAAAAGGTTCCTGCCTGAGCGACTGTTCAGCCTGAAACGTCTCTGGCGGCACTTCGAACGAGACCGGAGCAGAGTCTTGCTCCACGCCCGCGGCTGACTCTTCGTTTGCTGTTTCTCTCATCGCCTGCAACTCTGCCCGTCTGGACAGGTTTCTTTCATTCAGATGTCCTGTTACGGCGATGTGAAAGCAGTGCCATCTGCATCCTCTATTAGCGCATCGCTTCTCGTGATATCGGCAGTCTGTTCCGAAACCTTCATTTATCCACCTGAAGCAATTACGCCTTCAGGCAGACCCCGATCCGACAAGCTGTCGCTCTGGTGACGGCATCAACCTGGCCAGAATCGCAATCACCACGATGCCGAAGACCAATCGAGCCCAGAGGATACCCGACAGGTCGGCACCCAGCGCCAGGATCAGCAAGGTGTCCTCGATCAGGCTGTGCAACAGACCCAGAAAGCACAAGGCAATATAGGCGTCCCGACGGCTCAGCGTGCCTTCATCCAGATCCTTGATCAGCAGGCCGGCACCGTAGGTCAGTCCCAATGCGACTCCGATGACCGTGACATTGGCAGCCGAACGCCCGAGGCCGAACAGTCGTAGTAGCGGCGTCAGAGCGATATGAATGAGTTTTTCCAGCCCGATACGGCGCAGCAGCTTCAACATCAGCATCAAGGACAGGATCACCACGAAAACCATGGCCAGGGTCTGCAACTGAGCAAACACCCAGGATTGCAGACTGCCATCAGAGGCAGCAGGCTGCCACACTCGAACCAGAGGCTCCTGCAACAGGTCAAAACGCGAGTAGACAAGGTGCAGAAGACTACCCAGTGCCAGGGCACCTCCTACCCGTAATACAATGGTGACCCACCAGGGCACCCCGGCGCGGCGCGCAACAGCGCCTTCTATGGGGATGGAATGGGCCAGCAGCATCATCGTACCCAGCACGGTCACCTGCTCGACCGTCAGTTCCAGACCGGCGGCAATGTCGTAGAACACGATGATGCCGGTGAACATATTGGTCAGCAAGGTGGTCGCCCAGACGATTCCCAGCACCGCCGGCAGTCCAACCAGCGCCATGGCTGGACCCAGCGCCACGCCCATCAGATCCAGCGCACCCAGTTCCTGCAGCACCTTCACGATGATCAGCGCCGGCACCATGATGCGCAGCAGAACCCCGTAGACCTGAACGGTCTCGCGCAACAAGGTCATGGCCTGTCGCCAGTAATCTGAAAATGACACGTTTCTGGAATCCGTTGTCCGTCGAGGGAGCCTTACGATACCTGCGAGGCCGCACAATATTGTGTCTGATCGCCCCTGAAAAGAAACTTTCTTGGCGAATTGCCTCTACCCGAGTGCATAATATTCACATGGATGCCATCGACCAGCGAATTCTCGACAGACTCCAGCAGAATGCCGATGTCACCAATCAGGCTCTGGCCGAGCAGATCGGCTTGTCACCATCGGCCTGCCTGAAACGTGTCAGGCGCCTGCATGAGAGCGGCATCATCGACAGAATAGTAGCCGTGCTGAACCCGCAGGCCATCGCCGAGAGTCTCTACGTCATCATTGAAGTGACCATGGAACGGGACGACAAGCGCTTGTACAGACGCTTCGAAGATCGCGCGATTGCCCGGCCGGAGGTCAAGCAGTGTTATCAGGTCACCGGCGAAATAGACTTCATTCTGATCGTCTCGGTACCTGACATGCAGGCCTATGATCGCTTCTGCGATGCGGTGCTGTACGCCGATGACAACATGCGCAAATTTCGCACCTTGCTCTCGCGTAGGCGCAGCAAGTTCGATACTTCAGAGACGATCGACCCGAGCGCCTGATCGCCGCAGCCATCCTTGTACAAACCGACGCCACTGCACGCAGAACGTCTGCGGCGTGGCGCGGGTTTGCCAGGATGAACCGGTGGATCTACTTCATTCCCATGCCACCCATACCGCCCATTCCACCCATACCCGGTGGCATCTTGCCTTGCATGGCGCGCATCATCTTGGCCATGCCGCCCTTGCTCATCTTCTTCATGGTGCGGGCCATCTGCTGATGCTGTTTGAGCAAGCGGTTGAGATCCTGCACCTGGAGGCCGGCTCCCATGGCAATACGCTTCTTGCGTGAGCCCTTGAGAATGGCGGGGTACTTGCGCTCCTGCTCTGTCATGGAATTGACCAACGCAATCATGTGGATGAACTGCTTGTCGTCGATCTTCTTCTTCATGGCATCGGGCACATCACCCATGCCGGGCATCTTGTCCATCAGGGCTGCCATGCCGCCCATATTGGCCATCTGTTCGAGCTGATCCTTCAGATCATTGAGATCGAAGTTCTTGCCCTTGCGCATCTTGTTGGCAAATTTCTCGGCCTTGTCGTGATCGACCTTGGCCGTGACCTCTTCCACCAGACTGACCACATCACCCATACCCAGGATGCGCGAGGCAATCCGGTCGGGGTGAAAGGTTTCCAGCGCATCGGTCTTTTCACCAGCACCGATGAACTTGATGGGCTTGCCGGTGATGACACGTACTGACAGTGCGGCACCACCACGGGCATCACCGTCGGTCTTGGTCAGGACCACACCGGTCAGCGGCAGCGCTTCACCGAAGGCTGCGGCCGTATTGGCGGCATCCTGACCGGTCATGCTGTCGACCACGAACAGGGTCTCGACCGGCTTGATGGCGTTGTGCAGATCCTGGATCTCGGCCATCATTTCCTGATCGATGGCGAGACGACCCGCGGTATCGACCAACAGCACATCCACCAGCTGCTTGCGGGCGGCATCCAGCGCGGCACGCGCGATGTCCACCGGCGACTGGTCTACCGAGCTGGCAAAGAATATGGCACCGACTGACTCTGCCAGCGTCTCCAGCTGCTTGATGGCGGCCGGACGGTAGACGTCACAGCTGACCACCATGACCTTCTTCTTGTCGCGTTCCTTCAACAGGCGCGCCAGTTTGCCGACGGTGGTGGTCTTGCCCGCACCCTGCAGACCGGCCATCAGGACGACTGCCGGTGGTTGGGTGGCCAGGTTCAGTGGCTCGGCGTTGTCGCCCATGATGGCCACCAGCTCGTCGTTGACGACCTTGATGAAGGCTTGCCCCGGCGACAGACTGCCGATGACTTCCTGGCCCATGGCCTTGTCGCGAACCGAATCGATCAGCTGCTTGACCACCGGCAGCGCCACATCGGCTTCCAGCAGCGCCAGGCGAACCTCGCGCAGCGTTTCCTTGATATTGTCTTCGGACAGGCGCCCCTGGCCCCGAAGATTCTTGATCGTACGGCCTAGGCGCTCACTGAGATTGTCGAACATGTTCGGTCCTGTCTCGTGTTGAGTGGGTGTCGGAGGTCACACGGGCAAACGCCGGCCGCCGACTGGTTTTCCACAGTATACGGGAGCGTGCGGCGGGCTTTCACGCGTTGCTGATGGTCTTCTGCGTCTGGCCACCGACTTGTTTGTCCAGCGACACCCGTGATCCATCGTCCGAACCGGCAGAATGGGCGCGGCCATTGCGATAACGGACACGTTTCGGGCGCCCCATTGTCAGCCCTTCCATGCAATGTTCACGCACGATTTCGCGCTTCAGAACCGTCAGGCTCGAACCACGGGGAATGTCCCCGGCGCCACCACTGGCCGTGGCATCGCGCCGCAGCGCCTCCTCGGCCTCGCGGCGTTCCCGGTCTATCTTGCGGGCGCGTTCCAGTACGGCCAGCGCAAACCCGACACGGTAGTCAAAACTGGCTGAGCGCCCCGGAGGGACGGCGCCGTCGCGCTTGCGCTCCTTCAGCGAGCGTTCCATGACGTCGGTCAGGTAACCATAGGTCATGGAGGCCACTTCGGCGTCGATGCTGAAACCACGGAACTCGATGGTGCGTCCCTTCACACAGATGCAGTCGTGCAGCAGGGCCACCGCCGAGCCCAGCACCCCCACATAGCTGGGTACCGCACGAAAATCCTTGCCGATGGAGCTTGCCCCGAACTCCGAGGTTTCCAGATCCGCCTCGGTGATGCCGAACTTCGCCATCAGAGACTGGCAGCGGCGCATGGCAATCTCGGCCTCATGCGGGCTGGATTCACTCTCCCGGCCCATGGCGTAGAGCTTGCGTATGCGCTCCAGCAGTTTTTCGCGATCGGCTTTTTCCATGCCTGCAGCATACCGACCCGAAGCGGTTTCTGCGTTACCTGCAGAGCACAAAGTTACCTGTCGAGTACGTTTGCTGGCAGGTGCTGGCTATCGTGACTGCGTGTTATTCTTCCTCTATCTTCAATGCAGGTACACACCTGCCGCATCGAGCTGAGGCAACAGGCGATCACCGTGAGCTACATCATTCCACTGATTGCAGTCGCGCTCTACAGCCTCGCCAGCGCACTGCTGTCCCGTTCTCTGGCCGACCAGGGCCCCCGATTCGGCCAGATGGTCACGCCCGAAGGCTCGAATCACGCCGTCAGCACCCACAGCATGGCCGGTCGAGGCTCGCGACGCAGAAAGACGCTGGCCCTGGCCTTTGCTGCCGCGCTGCTGCATGGCTGGGTTGTCTATCGACAAAGTGGCCTGCCGGCCGACCTCTCGCTGCCACTACTCACAGCCATCGCCGCCACAACCTTGACGATCGTGCTGCTGCATATCCTGTTGTGCCTCAAGCAGCCGGCCGACTATCTGGGTATTGCGGTCTACCCACTGGCCGCCATTTCCCTGATTACCAGCCATGCCTCCGGGGGTGGAACCCCCATCGAAGGCAATGCCGTGCAGATTCATGTATTTCTGTCGCTGGTGTCCTACGCCATGTTGGCACTGGCAGCCGCGCAGGCTGTTCTGGTGTCCATCCAGATACATTTCCTGTCCCGACACAAGCCCGGCGGCTTCATGCGGGCGCTACCGCCACTCGATTCCACCGAAGAGCTGCTGTTCATTCTGTTCAGCACCGGTTTCGTGCTGTTATCACTGAGCCTGGCCAGTGGTTTTTTCTTCCTCGAAGACATGTTCGCCCAGCATCTGGTTCACAAAACGGTACTATCCTGCATAGCGTGGGGAATTTTCGGCATATTACTGTTTGGTCGCTGGCAGTTCGGTTGGCGTGGCAAGAAAGCGGTGCACTGGACGCTGGCAGGCTTTGCAATGCTGGTACTGGCCTACTTTGGCAGCAAAGTAGTGCTTGAGGTCGTGCTGCGCTAGCGTGCCAAAGTGCACGCCTTTGGTGTTACAAGCCACTAAGTTGTACTCCGAGTATTCAAAACGGCTTACTCGTTGCTATAGTGCAAGCATCGACAAGCAAAAGCAGGCCAGTTGTTCTTGAACAGCATACCCATCAGCGCACTGGTATCCATACTGGTCTTGCTGGTAATCATCTCAGGTTTCTTCTCGGGGTCTGAGACGGCACTGATGTCTCTCAATCGTTACCGGTTGCGACATCAGGCCAACAATGGGCACAAGGCTGCCCAACGAACCGCCAAACTACTGGAAAAACCGGACAGGCTCATCAGCCTGATTCTGCTCGGCAACAACTTCGTCAATATCCTCGCCTCCGCCATCGCAACCGTGATTGCATTGCGACTCATGGGCGAAGCGGGCATTGCGGTGGCCACCGGCCTGTTGACCATCATCATCCTGGTCTTCGCTGAAGTGACCCCGAAGACCTTCGCCACGCGCCGCTCCGAACAGTTCGCCTTCATCGCCTCGGCCGTCTATGGCCCGCTGATGATCGCAACCTATCCCCTGGTAGCCGTGACCAACTGGTTCAGCACCATGATTCTCAAACTGCTGAAAACCGATGCCGTCAGTGATGATGAACATCTGTCCAGTGAAGAACTGCGAACCGTACTCAGCGACACGGCCGGCATGATTCCGCAGCGCCACCGCGAAATGCTGGTCAACATTCTCGACCTGGGTACGGTGTCGGTCAACGACATCATGGTGCCGCGTAACGAGGTGGTCGGTGTGGACCTGGCAGCCCCCTGGGATGAAGTCCTGCACCAGCTGAGTGTCAGTACCCACAGCCGCCTGCTCATGTATCGCGAGAGCATCGACAATGTTGTCGGTTTTCTGTATCTGCGCAATCTGCTCGATGCGCTGCGCACCGGCAAGATCACTCGGCAATATGTCGAAAGTGTCATCCGTGACCCCTACTACATTCCGGAAGGCACAACCCTGACGGTGCAGCTGCTGAACTTCCAGAGAGAAAAGCGGCGCATGGGTCTGGTTGTGGACGAATACGGTGATATTCAGGGCATGCTGACGCTGGAAGACATTCTGGAAGAGATCGTGGGCGAGTTCGACAACGATCCCCATATCTCGCCGCCTGAAATCCGTCCGCAACCCGATGGCAGTTTCATCGTTGACGGTACCACTCAGGTCAGAAACCTGAATCGCTCACTCAACTGGTCACTCCCGTCGGAAGGTCCGAAAACGCTCAACGGCATCGTGGTAGAGCATTTCGAGAACTTCCCGCCACAAGGAGCGGTATTCACGCTCAACGGGCATCCCATGACCATCCTCGCCGTGGAAGACAACAAGGTGCAGCAGGTTCGCATCGACCCGGCGCTGGAAGATGAGAACGACGAGGAAAACCGCAATTCGCGGGCGGCGGCGGGTAACTGACGCCCCCGGCGTATGAACGTCCGAGGGTTACACTGAATCCATGCTGACAACAAGCTGAAGACGTTTCGTTCATCGCTTAAGGCTGGCGTCAGGAAGTGGGTTCAACCTTAAGGCTCCTACAACACGTACCGGAGCCTTACCCTCATGAAATACAAGACACTGTCATTATCCGCCATCAGCCTGCTGGTTTCCTTCGCCGCAGGTACTGCCTCTGCCAGCGATCTGTGCGACGTCGCTGAAGCCGATCGCCAGCCTATTGAAGCCCTGCAATCCAAGCTCGAATCCGAAGGCTGGGAAATCAAGAAGATCAAGGTGGATGAAGGCTGCTACGAAGCCTATGCCATCAACACGGAAGGTCAGCGGGTAGAAGCCTATTTCAACCCGCAAACGTTCGAACTGATCAAATCCGAAGTCGACTAGATTTCGGGCAGCTCAGGAAAGAACAATGAAAGACAACCAGACAGTTACCGTCTGGGATCCGATTGTCAGGCTCTTTCACTGGAGCCTGGTGCTCAGCTTCGCAGTTGCGTGGCTGAGTGCGGAGTCCTGGAAAGACCTGCACGAATGGGCTGGCTACGCAGCAGCGCTGCTCATCAGCATCCGCCTTGTATGGGGCTTCGTCGGAAGCCGCTATGCCCGATTCAGACAGTTCGTGCAAAAACCTGCCAGCGTGATCTCCTTCGGGAAGGCCATGCTGCGTCATGACGAGCCGCGCTATATCGGTCACAACCCGGCTGGCGGTTACATGATCCTTGGGCTGATTGCCACGATGTCCGTGACGGCCCTGACCGGGTGGATGTATACCCTGGATGCCTTCTGGGGGGAGGAATGGGTGGAAAATATCCACGAAGCCACAGCTACACTGATGCTGGTCATGGTCATCGCACACGTCGCCGGTGTGTTGTACACAAGCCGCCAGCACAAGGAGAACCTGGTCAAGGCCATGGTCACCGGCAAGAAGCGCATGGCCGAGCCCGGAGACATCGACTGACCAGGCGTTGCTCTGCGCAACGAGCTCTCACCTGCTGCATCGTTAACGGTATCATCGAAGCCTGATACGCCGAGGCATGTCCCGCCCGCTGGAATTTTCACCGCCGGGACTTGCCCTCGCCGATTTTCGGCAATCAAGTTTGCCTTCAATGCTCGAAACAACCGATGCACAGCGATACCTTTTCGATGGATGCCATCGCAACCATCCGCTCCTGCTACAGCCAACGCTTCGGCATTCCGAGGCAGCCCGGACTGGTAGAGAGCGCCGTCGCCTCAATCGAATTCGAGCCGACAAGCGACAATGAGTTGGCACTGCGGGATCTTGGCACGTTCTCCCATCTCTGGATCGTGTTCGTCTTTCACGGCCAGAACTACTCACGGTTCAAACCGCTGGTACAGCCACCGCGACTCGGCGGCAAGAAGACGATGGGCGTTTACGCCACACGAAGCCCCAACCGGCCGAACCCGATCGGGTTGAGCGCCGTGGAGCTGCGTGAGGTCACCTTCGACAAGGACCGATTTCGAGTCTACGTCAACGGCGGAGACTTTCTGGACGGCACGCCCGTACTCGATATCAAACCCTACGTGCCATTTGTCGATTCCATACCCGAGGCCAGATCCGACTGGGCAACCCAACTCCAGGCGGGTCTCGAGGTTGTCTGGGACGCAGAGGCGCTACAACAGTTCGGTGAAATAGAACCAGACAGCAATCTCGTGGCGTCTGGCTCACTCGGTCTGAAAATGCTGATCGAACAGATACTGGCCCAGGACCCGCGGCCGGCCTATGAACGCAACAAGGACGGCAAACCCGGGCAATACTGGGGCGTTCTGGTGGGGCCTGTCGATGTGCAGTTCGAGGTAAGGGACGGCAAGGTGATTGTCGTGTCGATCAAACGAGTATGACGTGACGCTAGCTCAAGCCACAGACCCACGCATTGCTGTAAAGCAGGCGTGAAGAAAAATTCGCCGCACTTGCAATATCGAGCACTGCAGTGATCTGGCACTGTGCCTGACGCGCATCACAGCCTTTCTACAGCCCCATTGTCAGTCAGAAAAGACGAAGCGCATGATTGAAGCTGCGCTGGAGTCCGGCCTGCATTCGTGTAGAGTTGTGCACACCCAGTAAAAAGA
>CBDUIJ010000114.1:0-15602 GCA_965367215.1 uncultured Granulosicoccus sp. | reverse complement strand
GACAAGGGGTGGGTGATATAGGGAACATCGATGTATTTGCGGTTCTGTCCATGATGCGCAACTGTTGCGATACGGATCGCTCGATGCAGCAATTCACTCCGGCTCGTCATGTCCATCTACCTTGTCAATATCGTGTAGACAGCTTAACCGAGGAACGCGACGGAGACGAAAGTGCCAGCAGGAAATCGCTGCACAATATGGCTCATGTCATGGTGCCTGATCATGTCATGAGCACTGTGAAACTCGAGTGGCTAGCGCCGCGGCGGGCCCAGTGATTCACGATGCATGATTTCCGTTTCAAATTCGATACTGGATGGCGTGTGGTCCGTCGACAATAATTCCAGCAACAGTCTGGCAGCTGATCGACCCATTCGCCTTTGCGGTACGCGCACAGTGGTCAGTGTGGGGTAGACAGTGGTGGCAATGTCGATATCGTCGAACCCCGTTATCGAGACATCATCAGGCACGGCTATGCCTGATAGTCTGGCGCGCACAATGGCACCCGCGGCCAGGACATCATTACCGCAGATGATAGCGGTCGGCACATCAGGGCGGTTCATCAGCTGAGCGAAGGCATCGCCTCCATCTGTCTGTGCATAGCTTGCTTCGATAACGTCCAATAGTCTGGCATTCTGGCCAAAATCATCGATAGCCTGTTTGACGCCTTTCATTCGATTGGCGGCTCGATCGTTTCCTCTGGAAATGCCGGCAATCATTGCGATCTTTCTGTGCCCCTGTTTCAGCACTTCCATGGCCATGGCGTAGGCGGCCTTGTGATTGTCGAATCCTGCGAACAGTAGAGGCGAGTCGGGTTTGTAGCACCAGGAAATGACACAGGGAATCTGTCGAAGTGCCAGAAATTCCTGAGTCTCCGGCAGACGCTCGGCACCAATCAGCAAGAGCCCGTCAGCACCGTGTGTAACAAGAGATTGGATCTGTTTGAATTCGTGTCGTCCATCGTAGCCAGAGCTGGCAACGAGCATGGTCACGCCTGCGGTAGAGAGCTCTTCCTGAAAGGATTGCAGGCCGCTGGCGAACATCGCATTGGCCATGGTGGGGATGATGGCACCCACTGTATTGCTGCGATTGGAGGCTAGCGTGCGCCCACCGGAATGCGGTGTATACCCCAGCTTTCGAATGACATCCTGTATGCGGGTCAGGGTTGGCTGTGCAACCTTTTCCGGGTTGTTGATCGAGCGGGAGATGGTAGCCGTTGACACGTTGGCAGCGCGAGCAACGTCTTCGATGGTTGGGCTAGCGGGTTTTTTCATGGGTCGCCGGGTCAGGTGCTGGCAGCCGGAAGCATGATTCTGCATCCAGGGCTGTCTGGATCAGGTCAAGGATGTCATAGATGAAAGAATAGTTGTAAAAACAAATGTAAGCGCTTACACTCGGTTTCAAGCTCAGGCAGAAATCACCTCTCTGGCTGGCTTTCCTCGTCGTACATCGGAGAAGACTGTTGAAAAATAGTGGATTGATGTTGATATTGACCGCCTGTTTTTTCAGTGTTTATTTCGTTGATGTGATAGCTGGTGCTTACTTTAGAGCCGCATTCCTGTCGGATGTAGTGGCCGTTGTAATGCTGGTTCTGGCGAGTGTGTGTTTCACCGTTGCAATTGTTGAGTTGGAGCGCCGTGAACAGGCGAACTCCATGGATGACAACAGTGCAGAACCCTTGGAGTAGACCTGGATGCCTGACATGAAAACAGAGAACGAACGCGCCTCTTTGGAAAGAAGAAATTTCCTGAAACTCACAGGCTCTGGTGCCTTTACGGCCGCCATGGTCGTTGGAGCCGCCGGCTTGTTGTCGTCCGAGGCAGCCGTTGCCCAGACCGCGAAGGAAGAGAAGTCGCGCGAGTCTGCGGCTGATCACACCATGATCATTGCCACTGCCTATGTACTGGGCGCATCTCGCAGTTATCCGATCATGCAGCTCGACCTGAAGGAGAACATCCAGAACGCCACTAACGGAAAAGTGTATGTAAAGCTGGCTCCGGGTGGTCAACTGGGAACCGGCGATGCACTTGTTCAGAAGGTTCAGGGTGGAACCGTGCAGGCCGCGCAGCATTCTCTGGCCAACTTTGCACCCTTTGCACCTGCTATCGATCTGATCAATCTGCCTTATTTCTGTGGTGCCAACCAACGCTTCACCAACCTGGTCGGTTCGGATGCCTGGAAACAGCAGATTCATCCGAAGGTGGAAGAGAGAGGCTTCAAGATCCTGTTCTATGTCGTAATCGATCCCCGTGTTGTTGCATTGCGCAAGGGTGGCCCCGGACCGGTATTGACTCCATCGGACCTGGAAGGCGTGAAATTCAGAGTGCCAGGTTCACAGATGCTGCAACAATATTATCGACTGGTTGGTGCCAACCCTACGCCGGTGGCCTGGGGTGAAACACCGTCAGCGATAAAGCAGGGCGTTGCTGATGCACTCGATCCTTCAGTGGGTGCGCTGTATGTATTCGGCTTCAAGGATATTCTGAGTCATGTGACATTTACCCAGGCTGTGCCTGACAGTCAGGTGTTCTCCTGTAATCTGGAATGGTTCAATTCATTGCCTGAGGATGTACAGGAGGCCATTGAATTTGCTTCGGAAATCACCACCCAGCAGAACCTTGCAAAGGTTCCGGCAGCACGGGCCTATGCCATGTCAGAGCTCACCAAGTCCGGTGTTGAATTCCACTCACTGACCGAGGAGCAGCTGACTGTCTGGAAAGAAGCCGGGGGCTATCAGCGTAGTGAATGGGACCAATACAAGACGGAACTCGCCGGATCCATGGATGTGTTCAATCAGCTCGAAGAAGCTGCTGGCACCATGGGCCGTTACTACGTACACGATGCCTGATCTGCATTGATCGCGAAGGGGCCGGAGACACTTCTCCGGTACGGGGTCGGGTTGCAATCTGCAACTCCGACACTTTGCAGACAGATCGAGGGTCGTCATGAGACGTTTTCTGGGTGAGCTCGACAAGAATGCCGAGCGTTGGGCACTGCTTGTCTTCTATACATTGCTGGTATCGACGATGACCATCGAGGTGGTGCGTCGAGAAGTCTTCTCCTATTCGTCCATCTGGGGCGAGGAGATCGTTCGCTATTCGTTCATCTACCTGGCCTGGATAGGAGCAGCGGCTGCGGTCAAGGAGCGGGCACATATTCGGATTGATGTGCTTTACCACTACGTCGGGCCTCGCACCAAGGCGTTGCTCTACATACTGGGTGACATTGTCATGCTCGTCATTGGCTGTCTGGCTCTGTACTGGTCGTTCGAAACCGTGAGCGTGAGCTGGAAGTTCGGGTCGGTCACGCATGGACTGCGGATTTCCAAGGTCTGGTTCCTGATGGCCGTACCGATAGGTTTCAGTCTGGTTGTCTTTCGACTATTGCAATCCATGCGCCGCGACATCGGGGACCTGCTGGCAGGCAGACCGGTGTTCGAAGGCAACAAGATGTTCGACTGAGGCGGCGACATGCTCTGGCAAAATCTACAAGATCAAGCAGTGGAGTTGAGCTGGTCCTTCTATGGCCCGGTATTGATATTCGTCCTCTTCTGTGCGCTGGGAATACCCGTTTGGGCCGCGATCGGCGCGTGCGCGGTAGCCATGCTGGTATTGTCCGATGTTCTTCCACTGTCACTTCTGGGCGAGTCCTTGTTCGATGGCATCGACGCGTTTGCATTGACTGCCATACCGCTATTCATCCTGACGGGCGATGCACTGGTCAGAACCGGGCTAAGCCGCAAGTTCATGGATGTCGCAGAAGCCATGACCTGCTGGGCAAAGGGTGGTTTCGGTTCGGCAACCGTACTGGTCTGCGGCATGTTCTCCGCAATATCCGGATCCGATGCTGCGGGAGCAGCAGCGGTCGGACGCATGACCATTGATCGACTGGTCGAAAGCGGCTATCCGCGCCCTTACGCCTGTGCGCTGGTGGCGGCAGGGGCTTGTACCGGCATTCTGATTCCGCCATCCATTGCCTATATCGTCATTGGTCTGGTGCTGGGAATATCGGCCTCGACTCTGTTTCAGGCTGCGCTTATCCCCGGCATTCTGGTACTGCTCTCAATCCTGGTGACCAACATCGTCATGAACAGACGCTATGCCTACGAAGGCGGCGGGATGATGAGCTTTGGCGAATGGTCATCCAACTTCGTGCAGGCGATCAAGGGTGGCTGGTATGCGTTTCTGGTGCCGGGAATCATCTTCTACGGCATATTCTCCGGCCGCCTGACACCGACTGAAGCGGGCGCCACGGCAGTTACCGTCACGATCATCATGGGCTTCGTACTGGGTACGCTGAAGCTGTCTGATTTTCCATCGATGCTGATCGGATCGGCGAAAGTCAATGGCGTCATTCTTCCTATCATCGCGTTTTCATTGCCGCTGGCGCAGACACTTGCGGCGATGGGTGTACCGCAGGGTTTCGTGTTTGCCGTGACTTCGTTGACCGATAACCCGTATCTGCTGATTCTGCTGATGATCTTCATATTGATCGCAGCGGGCTGTGTGATGGAGACAACGCCCAATATCGTGATACTGGCGCCCATCCTCAAACCGCTCGCGGATGAAATCGGTATGAACGAGATTCAGTTCTGCATCATGATGATCACTTCACTGGGGGTCGGTTTCATCACGCCCCCATTGGGTTTGAATCTGTTCGTGGTGTCAGGCATTACCGGGGAATCGATTCTGAAGATTGCTGCCCGGGCCGTGCCATTTGTCTTCTTCATGCTTCTGGTGGTATTGCTGATTGCATACGTACCATCGGTTTCAACCCTCCTGTTAGATGATATATACGGATAGGACTACAACAATGACCAGGAAATACCTGAAAAAGGCTGCGAAAACCGCAACTACTGACGCAACTGATGTACGCGAGACGGTGCAGACCATTCTCTCGGACATTGAAGCTGGTGGTGACGAGGCAGCACTGAAGTACGCGGCAAAGTTCGATCGCTATGAGGGCAACGTTCTGCTCACGGAAGAAGAGATTGCGGCAGCCAGCGCCGCCGTGCCGCAAAAGCTCAAGGACGACATTGCCTTCGCTCATGACAATGTCAGGCGATTTGCCGAAGTACAGAAGCAGACGATGCAGAACGTCGAGCTGGAAGTGGTTCCCGGATTTACTCTGGGGCAAAAGACCATTCCCTGTCAGGCCGTCGGCTGCTACGTGCCGGGGGGCCGCTATAGTCATATTGCCAGTGCCATCATGACGGTCACGACGGCCAAGGTGGCCGGTTGCAAGCATATCGTGGCGTGTTCACCACCAAGAGCCGGAGAAGGCATTGCGCCTGCCATCATCTTTGCAGCCAACTTGTGTGGTGCAGACAAGATTCTGGCCATGGGTGGTGTGCAAGGTGTTGCCGCCATGACTTTCGGTCTGTTCGGTTTGCCGAAGGCTGACATTCTTGTTGGCCCCGGCAATCAGTTCGTGGCGGAAGCCAAACGCATCCTGTTCGGTCGCGTCGGCATCGATATGATTGCCGGTCCCACCGACAGCCTCATTCTGGCTGACAGTTCGGCGGATCCTTTCATCGTCGCTACGGATCTGGTGGGTCAGGCAGAGCATGGCTACAACTCCCCGGTCTGGCTGGTGACATCCGATGAAGCTCTGGCCGAGAAGGTCATGCAGATCGTGCCAGATCTGATTGCCGATCTGCCCGAGACCAACCGGCTCAGTGCCGAAGCTGCCTGGCGCGATTACGCTGAAGTGATTGTCTGTGACGACAGGGAAGAGATGGCTGCAACGTCGGATGACTATGCACCGGAGCATCTGACCGTACAGGCTGAAGACTTGCCCTGGTGGCTCGAACGACTGCAATGCTACGGTTCACTGTTCCTCGGTGAGGAGACGACGGTGGCCTTTGGCGACAAGGCATCTGGCACCAATCACGTACTACCCACATCGCAATCGGCGAAGTACACTGGCGGCTTGTCGGTGCACAAGTACATGAAAGTCGTGACCTGGCAACAGGCTACGCGTGAAGGTTCAAAACCGGTGGCCGGCGCCACCGCGCGTATTTCAAGGCTGGAAGGAATGGAGGGTCATGCGCGTTCAGCAGATGCCCGTCTCAAGAAATATTTTCCCAACGAAGAATTCGAACTGGAAATCTGATCCGGATTCGAATTCACCTGCGAGCGGCCATGGCTGGTGAATGGCGCATTGTTCCATTCACCGCTTGTGCTGAATTCGCAAACCTCATACACAGACTGAAGGAGTATCCGAAGTGTCAGTAAGCGAAAAAATCGTGTCTGATCTGGTCGCGAACAACGTCAACTTTGTAACGACCGTGCCCTGCAAGCAGCTGGCCGGTGTTATCGACGCAATCGATGCCAGTGATGATATCTATCATATCCCTTCCAACAAGGAAGACGAAGGCATGGGCCTGTGCGCAGGTGCCTTCATGGGCGGCAAACGTCCTGCCATCATCATGCAGAATACGGCCATCGGTGTCACCATCAATACCCTGGTCACGTTGACTCAGTATTACAGAATGCCCTTGCCGATGATCATCAGCTATCGCGGTGAACTGGGTGAGCCGGTTGCCTGTCAGGTGGAAATGGCAGTGCACACCAAGGCGCTGTTGAATCAACTGCATATTCCTACTTATCATTTTCACAAGGAGGAAGATGTGAACGAACTGGATGCGATCCTGAAGCATTCGTTCATGTGTAACAAGCCGGTTGCCATACTCACCGACGCTACATTCTGGAAGGGGTACTGATCATGATTCGCTCTGAAATATTGCGTGATATCGCACCGGTCATCTCTGAACACCTGGTTGTGTGCAACATCGGTTTGCCAAGCCAGGAGCTGCATTCCATCGATGACCAGCCCACCAACTTCTACATGCTCGGCACCATGGGCCTGTCGTCATCAATCGGCCTGGGCCTGGCGCTGGCACAGGACAAGAAAGTGATTTCAATTGATGGAGATGGTTCAGTGCTGACCAACTTCGGAACCTTGCCAACCATTGCGAACAACGTAGCCGATAACTACATTCTGCTGATCATCGACAATGGCAGCTATGGGTCGACTGGCGACCAACCGACCTATGCAGGCAAGAAGACATCCTTGACAGCTGTGGCGAAAGCCTGTGGTTGCGAGAACGTCATCGAATGCCAGGCTGAAGAGACCAGGGATGTACTGCAGGCCGCGCTGGCCAGTAACAAGATGACCATCATCGTGTCCAAGTGCGAGTCCGGCAACATCAAGATTCCGGTCATCACCATGGATCCGGTGGAAATACGCAGTCGCTTCATGAAAGCCGTTCAGGCATAAGGCTGTTATACCCGATAGGACCATGCAGGCAGAGTTGATACAGGAGCAGGTGTCGTGATGTTGTCCAGGCAGATTCATTCGTGCGAAGACGCGCGCAAGCTTGCAAGAAAACGTCTGCCACGCATGGTGTTCGATTACATGGATGGCGCGGCGGGTGAAGGCTATGGTGAAATGCAGAACCGTCAGGTGATGCAGGATATCCGCCTCCAGCCCGCCGTACTGGTCAATGTCGAGCATCGCTCGCTCGACGTTGCAGTATTCGATCATGAGTCACGTCGGCCTTTCGGGGTCAGCCCCATGGGTATGTGCAATCTGTCGACGCCGGGTGCAGATCTGATGCTGGCACGACAGGCCGCACGCTATCGCTCACCGGTGGGTGTATCGACAGTGGCCTCCACACCATTGGAGACAATGATTGAAGTGGCCGAGGGCCATGCCTGGTTCCAGTTCTATTTCAGTGGCGACGGCAAGGTTGTCAACAAACTGATAGATCGGGCGCAGGTGGCAGGGTACCGGACACTGGTTGTGACGCTGGATGTGGCCGAGGTGGGGCGGCGACCGCGTGAACTCAGGCGCGGCTTCAAGATGCCATTCAGGATTGGCGTGCCACAGTTCATCGATTTTGCCTTGCATCCGGTCTGGTCGCTGTCGACGCTTGCCAACGGTCGTCCCGAGATGGCCAACTTCGGTGGACAGCATGGAAGCTTCGATAGGACGGAAACACGGGCGAGAGCCGACTGGGACGATCTTGACCGGATTCGGCAGCAGTGGAAAGGCAATCTGGTGGTCAAGGGCGTTCTGAACGTGGCTGATGCGGTTCGTCTGAAGGCTGCGGGTGTGGATGCCATTCAGGTCTCGAGTCACGGTGGTCGGCAACTGGACAGTGCGCCTTATCCGATCCTGGCCTTGCGCGATATCCGTGCAGCTGTCGGCCCTGAATTTCCACTGTTCTTCGATTCGGGGATACGTTCGGGCGAAGATGTGTTGAAAGCCTATGCCATGGGGGCTGATTTCGTGCTGCTGGGTCGCTCGATGCTGTATGCGTTGGCAGCAGGGGGGGAGAAGGGTATGGAAAAGATGTGGGACATATTCTCCGATGAAATCAGTATCGGCATGGCTCAGTTGGGAATGAAATCTCTGGAAAATCGCCCTCAGGCTCTACTGCCACAGGGCTTGCAGTATTCGTGACAGACGAATTCAGATGGCGAAAATATCTGATGGACACTCGGTTCATCAAGGGCAATGCGTTGACGAAGACAGGTAACAGACATGCGTGATTTGGAAGGCAAGACAGCCTTGATAACCGGGGCAACCTCTGGCATTGGCAGACAGCAGGCGCTGGCATTGTCGGCAGCAGGGGCCAGAGTGGTGGTACTCGGACGCAGGACTGAGCAACTGGATGATACGGTTGCCGCCATTGCTCGTGAAGGTGGCGAGGCCAGTGCATTGCAAGGGACGCTGGTGCTGGACGACAGTCTGCCTGAGTTGGCCAGTCGTGCTGCGGAGTTCTACGGTGATATCGATATTCTGTTCAATACCGCAGGTGTCAACCTTCGGCAGCACGCGGATGATGTCACCATGGAATCGTGGAAGACAACGCTTGATCTGAACCTGGGTGTGCCGTTTTTCCTGGCGCAGCAACTGGTGCCTGGCATGCGCAAGAAGGGCTGGGGCAAGATCGTCAATATCGCCTCCCTGCAGTCTACCCGGGCGTTCGCCAATGGCATAGCCTATGGTGCCTCCAAGGGCGGTATCTGCCAGTTGACTCGCGCCATGGCAGAAGCCTGGTCTGCGGACGGCATCAGCTGCAACGCCATTGCCCCCGGTTTCTTTCCAACCGAGCTGACGGAAAGTCTGTTCAAGGACAATGCGACATCGGAAAGGCTGGCTGCGAGTACGGCAATCGGACGAAACGGCAAGCTGGAGGATCTGGATGGCGTGACGGTTTTTCTGGCCTCCCATGCGTCCGATTACATCACCGGTCAGACCATCTCTGTCGATGGCGGCTTTACAGCGAAATAAGCGATCATGAAAGCACTTGTCTACACAGCGACGCAGGAACTGATCTTTCGGGATGAGCCGGACCCGGTGGCTGACCAGCAGGAAGTCATGGTCAAGGTCGAGGCCAGTGGTATCTGCGGCTCCGACATGCATGCCTATCATGGTCATGATGAACGACGCATTCCACCGCTGATTCTGGGACACGAGGCCGCTGGCATCGTGATGGATGGACAGTATGCCGGGCAGCGAATGGTCCTGAATCCCCTGGTCACCTGTGGGGTGTGCGCTGATTGCCGTGCCGGGCGAAGTAATCTGTGCCCGAACCGGGAAATCATCGGTATGCGGCACGCCGGGGCCTTTGCCGAATACGTGACGATCGCCGAGAGAAACCTGATAGCCGTACCCGACAATCTGGATATGGTGAATGCCAGTCTGATGGAGCCCGCGGCTGTATCCCTGCACAGTATAGTGCTGGCCGAAAAGGTTCTGCATCGCCCTTTGAGTGAAAGTTTCGCCCTGGTTATCGGTGGTGGTGCCATCGGTTTGCTGGCGGCGCTGTTTCTGGCTCAGAAGGGCACGGCTCGCGTGCTGCTGTCCGAAACATCACCCAGTCGTCGCAGGACGGTGGAGAGCACGGGTTGCTGCGAGGTTTTCGACCCCTTGAGTCAACAGCTGCCGCCAGAATCGAGTTTCGATCTGGTCGTCGATGCCGTCGGTTCCGGTGCGACTCGCCGTGATGCGTCACGCTATGCACGCCAGGGCGGTGTGATTACACACATCGGCTTGCAGGACAACGAACCGGGGCTGGATATTCGTCGGCTGACCCTGCAGGAAATCACCTTCATCGGCAACTACACCTACACGCACACCGACCTGCAGGCGGCCCTGAACGCCATCGCCAGTGGCGGGCTGGGTTCACTGGATTGGGTGGAAGCACGTCCATTGTCCGAGGGTGCCAGGGCGTTCAAGGATATTCACAACAACGATACCGAAGCTCCGAAGATTGTCTTGTTGCCGTGATACAGCTCGTCAATTCTCCCAGAACCACTTGTGGCACTCCTGCTTGAGAACAGCTTCCGAGAGGCCGAGGTCCTCAGACAATCGCGACGGATCATCCTGAAGCGCATGTCTGAGGTGTTGTCGTGTTGTGTGACGACGCCACCACAGAGCCAACAGCCTGCGCGACAGCACTGGTGCATCTTGCTCCAGCAGGATCTCATGTACTGAAATGTTCATCGGGAATCTCTGTGTGATGGCGTACCTGCAGAGTAGGGGGGAGAGGGCTGCACGCACAGACACAGTGACACGGCAAATGCAGCTGGACAGAACCTCCGAAATCAGACTGACCTCGTGAAATAACTGCGAAACTGTACTGCAGGATTGGATGTTTCAGCTGATACAGTACAGTGGCAATGACAAATCCCAAGCCCAAGTACCAGCGACTGGCGGAGCAGACTCAAGACCTGCTTCAATCGTCAGGCCGTCCTGGTGATCGAGTGTTGTCCATCAGGGATTACGCCAGCCGGGAGAATGTCAGTATTTCAACAGCGCAACGTGTCTATGAACTGTTGGAGCTACGCGGTCTGCTCGAGTCAAGACCTCGTTCCGGCTATTACCTGTCGGGTGCCGAGCCGCCCCGTCTGTGCCAACTTCCCAAGGCCTCGCTGGAGATTCCAGTACCGGAGAACCGCGCGGAGTGGCTGAACAACGAAGCCAGTGCTGCCTGGCATGAGCACAACTTCAATGCCTACTTTGCCAGTGGCATGCCTGATGTATCTCTGGCAGGCGTCAGGACAATCAACCGGATAATGAGGCAACTCACTCGTAACGACAGTTCCGAGTTTCATCGCTACGGTCCTCTGCGGGGTGATCTGTCACTCAGACATCAGTTGGTGAAGCGTATGGCCATGGCGGGCGTCATTACAGATACGGAAAAGTTGTTGGTGACATCCGGGGGGCAGGAAGCATTGCATATAGCCTTGAGCGTCTCCACGTCTCCGGGAGACCTGGTTGCCGTGGAGTCGCCGGCCTATCATGGAATCACGTCTGCCATTCAGCAACTGGACAGGCGATTGATCGAGATTCCAACCGATCCCTTGAGCGGCATGAGTCTGCCCTCGTTGCAACTGGCGCTGGAAAACCTGGACGTCAAGGCGGTGGTCATATCCACATCGGCGCAGAATCCACTGGGTTTTTCAATGGATGATGCCAGTCGTCAGGGTCTCGTTCAGCTAGCCGATGAGCACGACATTGCGCTGATTGAAGATGATGTCTACG
This sequence comes from uncultured Granulosicoccus sp., assembly GCA_965367215.1. GTDB lineage: Bacteria > Pseudomonadota > Gammaproteobacteria > Granulosicoccales > Granulosicoccaceae > Granulosicoccus. The sequence goes on along the minus strand of CBDUIJ010000114.1, from coordinate 4,046 downwards.
GCGAGCTGACTTACAGCCGAAGCCGTTCTCGGGGGCTTCGAGCCTTCGATACTCAGGACCGGGTCATGACCTGCGGGTCCGTGTCGAAAACGCTGTCGCCGGGGTTGCGCGTGGGATGGCTGGAGACGGGTCGCTGGATTGAACAGGCGACCTTGCAAAAACGCGTCAGCTCGATGCGAACTCCCATGCTTGGCCAGCTGGCAGTCGCACGGCATATGGAAGAAGGTCACTATGATCGTCATCTTCGATTGGCACGGACGGTTTATGCTCAGCGTGCCAAGCACCTGCAGCAGGCAGTGCGAGAGTATTTTCCCGTGCAGTGTCGCGTTTCCCGCCCTCGCGGTGGTTTCATGCTGTGGGTGGAATTGCCAGCGGATTGCAGTGGAATCGAGCTGGCGAATTTTGCTGTCAGCGAAAATATCGCACTCTCACCAGGCGTTCTGTTTTCGCATCAGGGGCACTATACGAATTGCATCAGGCTGTGTTACAGCTGTTATGTGAAGGGTGAGCACGAGGCTTCTGTCAAGGTACTGGGAGACTGGTTGCAGGCAAATCCGGGCTGCGGGTAGAAGTGGGGATCGTTCAGATCCCCTTGTCATTCCCGCGTCGAGTCAGACCCTGCCGCTCGCGTCGCGAGTGAAGAAGTGATCTACGAACCCGATTCAGAATATCGCGGGTACTGACCCGAGTCGAATTGCTCGACACTCATGCCGGGAAGGTCGAAGTAGTCTTGCGAGAATGCATAGCCATGTCCGCCCATTCTTCCCACAGCGTCGAGTTTCGTATGGTCCGTGTGATGATTCTGCGGATCGACAATATCGGAGCGGATGAAGGCCCGTAGCACCAGGCCCAGAACGATTTCCCGAGAGGTACCGATTTCCACACCGATATGACGCTTGCATTCGAATGATACGGGGGCTTCGGCGATCCGAGGGCAGGATACCGCTGTACCGTCGATCATGGTCAGGCCAGCCTTCTCGATCTCGTTGACGTTTTCGGGGAATGCGGTGGCGGTGATGTTCATGGCATCGATGTTCGACCGTCCGACTATATTGACGGTGAAGACTTCAGTGCTGCGTATATTGGCGGCCGTATCCTTGAATGCGCGGTTATCCCTGTTCTCGATACCCAGAGCAAGGACTGGTGGATCTGAAGACAGGCAGTTGAAGAAGCTGTACGGGGCCGCATTGGGTACGCCATCCGTGCTGATGGTGGTGACCCATGCAATGGGGCGGGGAACAACCGTACCGATAAGAAGTTTGTAGACATCTCTCGGCTCGAGATTGTTGAAATCGAATTCTGTGTGGGTCATGCAGATGGGTCCTCTGCGTACCGTGCAAGTACGGACTGAAGGTTGTCTTCTTTCTGGTCGCCGGATAGATCGGCACGACCCTGTACAGCGCCCAGGTGGTGATCCATGATCGACAAGGCAGCCTTGATGTCCTTGTCACGCACGGCCTGAATGATGTTGCGGTGCTCATCGACAGCGCAGTCACTTGAATGGCTTCTGCTGTACATCGCCAGTATCAGTGAGCAACGGGTGACGAGCTCGGATACATAGCCCGACAGGATCCTGTTTTCCGTCAATTCAGCCAGCAGGATGTGAAACTCGCCTGCCAGACGTATCGAGACAGGACCGTCCTTACCCTGGACACGCGCTTCCTGGTCCACATGTGCGTCCAGCGCTTCCAGGCCAATCACCGATATGCGATCAATGAGCCGACGAATCACTTCCGCTTCCAGGCAGTGCCGAATCTCGAAGATCTGTTCAGCTTCGATCAGCGTCGGTTCAGCCACGCATGCGCCGCGATTTCGCTGAGTTTCCACCAGATGTTCGCTTTCGAGCCTCACCAGTGCCTGTCGCACGATTGTTCGGCTGACCCCGAATTGCTCCCCGATGGCGTCTTCTCTGAGCCGGGTGCCCGGCAACAGCGCCTGTTCCAGGATTGCGCGGCGTAGTCGTTGGTAGACGATTACGCCGTTGAAGGGTTGTTTGGCTTCCGACATCTGGGACCACGTGGCAATGGGTGAAGTACCTCACCGATGGTGGATACTATATACGAAAAAATCGTATACAAAAAAATTATCACTTTGTATACGATCCTGCTAGGATAATTGCTCCGAACTTCTGATGTGCAGGAAACGAGAGGCGTCAATGACACTTAAACCTAAATTCATCCTTACGTCGGCCGCATTGCTGCTGGCCTGTTCCACCGCTCAAGCTGAAGTCCTGAAATGGGGGGCGAATCGGGATATCGGCTCGCTGGATCCCTATTCCTACGGAGACAGCTTCACGATCAATGTTCTTAACCACACCTATGAAGGCCTGGTTCGCTATGACGAGAATCTGAAGATCGAACCGGCACTGGCGGTATCGTGGGAGATTCTCGAAGACCAGATCACCTGGCGCTTCAAGCTCCGGCCGGACGTCAGCTTCCACAATGGCAACAGCTTCACGGCAGAAGATGTCGTGGCCTCACTACAGAGGGTCAGTCACGAAACCTCACCGTTGAAGGGCAATCTGCCGGCCTATGTCAGCTCGGCAGTTGTCGATGAGCTGACACTCGATATCGTTCTCAACGGACCGTATCCCTTATTGCTGAATGATCTGACGAATATCCATATCTTCGACAAGCAGTGGCTGGTTGAAAACGATTCCGAATTGCCGACCGATATCGGGGCTGGCACGGAAGGCTATGCGACCTACAACGCCAATGGCACAGGGCCATTCATCGTCGAAAGTCGACAGCCTGATGCGAAGACCGTGTTCGTGGTCAATCCGGACTGGTGGGACACGCCGAAACACAATCTGGATGGTTTCGAATTGCTGCCGGTGACATCCCCTGCAACACGCGTCGCGGCCATGCTGTCCGGTGAAATCAATTTCACGAACGATGCGCCCGTGCAGGATCTTCCCAGGCTGGCGGCGTCGTCTGATGTGACTGTGCTCGAGGGCGTGGATCTGCGCACGGTCATGATCGGCATGAGTTTTCGGGACAAGCTCGTCAACGGAACTGACAACCCCTTCACTGACGTCAAGGCTCGAAAAGCACTGTATCAGGCAATTGACATAGATCAGTTGCACAAGAAGGTCATGCGTAACAAGTCCCGGAACGCCGGTGCTGTTGTGGCTCCGCCAATTCCCGGCTATACGGACGCGCTCGATGAGCGTCTGGCGTTCGATATCGATACCGCCAAAGCGTTGCTGGCAGAAGCCGGTGTGCCGGAAGGTCTCGAGTTCGACTTCAACTGCCTGCAGGACGGGCTGGTGAATGAAGAACAGATCTGTCAGGCCATTGCCTCGATGTGGAGCCGTATCGGCCTGGCACCAAAGCTGGATGTGGCACCACGGGCAGTACAGACTCCCAAGCGAACCAATGGCAAGACCGACATCTACACACTTGGCTGGGCTACCTTGCCGATGCTGGACGCCTACAGTCCCTTGCTGCAGATATTCCATAGCAAGGAAGGCAATTCCGGCGTTTTCAACTGGGGTGACTGGTCTTACCCAGAACTGGATGCGCTGGTAGAGAGTGCAGGTTCGGAGCTGGATCTCGACACGCGGATTGCCCTGGAAACCGAAGCGCTGCAGATCGTCAAGGACGAAGTCATCATGATTCCCCTGCATCAGCAGCCCATGGCGTGGGCGACAAGCAGCAACGTGACAGCGATGCCCTTGTTTCCGGACAACAAACCGCGGCTCTGGTTTGCATCCATGCAGTAAGGCTGCGTTCCTGAAACCTGTTCATGCCAATTCATCAACCATGATCTGTCTACCATGCTTGCATTTTTATTGAAACGCTTGTTGAACGCTGCTTTCGTCATGCTGGCTGTTGCGCTACTGGCATTCATGATATTCAGGTTCTTCGGCGATCCTGTCGAGATGATGGTCAATGAGCAGGCCACTCAATCGGACCGGGCCGAGTTGCGTGAGCGGCTCGGTCTGAATGATGGGCTGTTTACCCAGTACGTCAGGTTTGTCGGAAATGCAGTCCAGGGAGACTTCGGCATCTCCTACCGCAATCAGCAGGATGTCATGGTGTTGA
>CBDUIJ010000113.1:0-15724 GCA_965367215.1 uncultured Granulosicoccus sp. | reverse complement strand
GATGCAGTGCGGCCGCTGTCTGGCGAAACAGCCTCTTGAATACCGCATCGTCAAGACAGGCTGGCTCCAGCCTGGCAGAACCGGATTGCGACGCACTCGCTGTGCGACCCTGCGCTTGCTGCCACGGCCTGCTCTCCTCCCCCGGCCCGGAGTCGACATCATCGCTACCGGCTGAGAGCGCCTGTTCCTCATCAACGGGTTCGGTTGCCTGCAGGAATTCTCGCCGGAAGCGCGCCTCCTGCGCCTCGCGCTGCTCAAGCAGTCTCTCCAGCTGATGCCAGGCGGACAGCTCGCTATCCGGATTCAGGGCAAGGTCCAGAACCGCCGCATGGTGTCTGGCAAAACGATCGCGCAAGGCATCATCCACATGACCGACATCCAGCAGATTATCCAGCAGCTCGTCTATCCAGGGAGTCAGCGCTATACGCCGTTTCTTGCTCAGGGTCTTTCGTTCGGAGAACAGCAGAAGGCGCTCAAGTGCCTGCCGGCAGACCTCAGCCAGCGCCTGCTCCACCGGCAGTACATCGGATTCCAGACGCCTGACCAGTCGCTCCAGACTGGCTTCGAGCTGTGTCTTTTCATCGATCATGGTCTCGACCATCGACCACAGCTGTTGAAAACGCGTCCTGCGTGCGTGCCCTTGTTGCCGGCACACGGCAATTTCCCTGTCATTCATGCAGCGAGTATGGCAAGGCTTGAAACCTTGCCAACACCTGCGAACAGCAACTACTGTGTATTCAATCAGCTAGCGGGTTCGACAAACACCGCTTCGGCTCAGGGATGAGCAGGCTGGCTCACTGAACATGAACCGGTTTCCGGCTCAGGCATGTTCCCGCAGATGGTCGATGAATTCATCGGTCAGGTGATTGTTCACCGGCATGTGATTCTTTTTCTTGTAGGCACGCACAGCCGAGAATGTCCTTGTGCCTGCCAGACCATCGACTTCTCCGCGGTAGAAGCCGGCGACCTTCATGCTTTCCTGGATCATCATGATTTCATGCGTCGGGGCGCTCGGCGCCCCTCTGTCATTAACCGACATTCACTGTTCCTGTCACGGGTATCGACAGGGACAATACAGGCTACTGGCGCAGCAAGGCAAGATTGGCGCTGTCCCAGCCGATCTGCACCGCATCGCCCACAGAGCCGATGGCCAGCTCGGCATCCACATAGGCGCGCAGCAGAACCTCCGGCGCAGCGTCGACACTGACAGTAACCGCAGTACGACTTCCCATGAATACCTTGTTGGCGATATGTGCCGGTATGGCCATATCGCTGCCTGAGCGACTCGGCTCACAGCCCAGTTTCTCCAGACGCAGGGAACAGGTCACTTCCGAACCCTTGATCGGCTGCAGACCACCGGCGCGTGCCCGAACCGGAGTTCCGAGCCAGTCGATCACCACCTCATCGCCTTCCATGCCCAGACAATGGCCGTTCAGCAGATTGGTTTCTCCAATGAACTCGGCTACAAACCGACTGGCGGGGCGCAGATACAGATCCTCGGGCGTACCGTCCTGCTCCACCTTGCCACCGTTCATCACGACGATTCGATCAGACATGGTCAGTGCTTCGTCCTGATCGTGGGTCACGAAGAAGAAGGTGGTATTGGTGCGACGCTGTATGGCCTTGAGTTCCTGCTGCACCTGCGAGCGCAGCTTGGCATCCAGTGCACCCAGAGGCTCATCCAGCAGCAGCAGGGCCGGATCGGGAGCCAGGGCGCGGGCCAGTGCCACACGCTGACGTTGCCCACCGGAGAGCTGGTCGGGATAGCGTGAACCGAATTCACCCAGCTCCAGGAATGACATGACTTCCTGACGCCGCGCTTCGATCTGCGACACGCTCAAGCCCTTGAGCTCCAGACCGAAGTCGATGTTCTGCGCAACGCTCATGTGAGGAAACAGGGCATAGTCCTGAAAGACCATGTTCACCTTGCGCTTGTTGGGCGGCAAGCGGGTGACATCCTCGCCGTCCAGAATCACGCGCCCGGTATCCGGCTTCTCGAAACCGCCAAGGATTCTCAGGGTGGTGGACTTGCCACAACCCGATGGCCCCAGAAAGGTCACGAATTCACCGGCCCTGATATCGATGTCGAGATCGTCGAGCGCGACGACCGATCCGAAACGTTTGGATACGCCCTGCAGCTGGACGAGGGTATCTGGGTTCTGGCTCATGCTTGCTGCATCCTGAATGGTTTTTCCGTTTTCTCTGATCACCGACTGGCTCCGTTCATGCGTCGCATGGAACGCTCGGCCCAGACGCCCAATACGGCTGTCAGGACGATGACGATAGTGGATATGGCGTTGATCTCTGGCGACATGCCCGAACGCAACTTGGAAAATATCAATACGGGCAAGGTCGGTTGATAGCCGCCGAGGAAATACGATCGCACGAAATCATCAAAGCTGAGCAGCAGGCAGAAGATTCCCGCACCGATCATGGCCGGGCGCAGATACGGCAGAGTCACTCGCGTGAAAGCCACCAGCGGGTCAGCCCCGAGATCGCGCGCCGCCTCGATGTAATTGGTTGGCATGGTGCTCAACCGGGCAACGATCACCAGCACCACAAACGGGACGTTGTGAACCGCATGCGCCCAGATGACAGCCATCATGCCGGGCTCGATGCCCAGCAGCCGTGCATAGATTCGAAAGGCGATGGCCGAGATGATACCGGGCACCACCGCGGGCAGGATGGTCAGGCTGAAGATCAGCGCTCGACCGAAGAACTTTCGGCCTGCGAGCAATACTGCAATCCAGGTACCTATCAGCAATGACACCAGAGTCGAACCGATGGCGATCAGCACGGAATAGCCGAACACACTCATGACCTCGGTATCCTGAAAGACCCGGCCATACCAGTCCAACGTCCAGCTCTTGATGGGAAAGCCGATGAACTTGGAATCCTTGAATCCCATGACAACCATCATGGTCAGCGGTACGAAGACATACACCACGAATGCCGCATAGATCAGCGACATCAGTATTCGCGTTTTACCGGTCATCGTTGTCCCCTGCTGGACAGTCGTCCCATGAATTTCATGAATAGTGCAGTGATGATGAGTGAGCTCAGAAACAGGATGCAGGCAAAGGCCGCCCCGGTCGGCCAGCGATCACCGGCCACGTGGAAGAAACCGGCAATGGTCTCGGCAAACACGGTCGTACTGGGACCACCCAGCAACACCGGTGCTGCGTAGAAGCCGGTGGACATCAGGAAGACCAGCGTACAGCCGGACGCAACCCCTTCATAGGACAATGGCAAGGTCACCCGACGAAAACGCGTCCAGGCACCGGCACCCAGATCGGATGCCGCTTCCGAATAACTGGCAGGTATCTTCTCCAGCGCCGAATACAAGGGCAGCAGCATGTACAGAGACGTCAGATAGATCACCCCGAAGCTGACCGAAAACCCGGTGTACATGAACGGGATGGGGCGATCGATGAAGCCCAGGGATTTCAGCAGCAAGTTGACCGCACCGTTGTTGCCCAACAGGATCATGATGGCAAAGGTTCTGACAATCTCGCCCACCCAGAAAGGAATCAGCAGCAGCAACAGAAAGGCCAGCTGATTCTGGCGCTTGACATGACGTGCCAGGAAATAGGCCACCGGATAGACGATGATCAGGGTGGCGAATGTCAGCGCAAACGAATAGGTCATGGTGCGCAGGAAGGGCATCCGGTAAACGGATTCTTCGAAGAACAACAGATAATGCTTCAGCGTCAGGTGCGTCTCCGCACCCACCGCCACTGGATAGGCATCCAGAAAACTGACGTACAGCATCTGCAGAACAGGCCCCAGGTGCTGGGTCAGTACCCAGATGAAGGGTATGCCAGCGAGCAGCGCAAACTGGCGACGCTCCGAGGCAAACAGAAAATCCACCAGTGCCTGGTAGCCCCGTCGGCCGGACACTCTTCCCCAGAAGGGAATCTTGTCACCCGGCCCCTGCCCTGCACTCCCTGACCCATTGGCCAGGGAACCCACAGAACTTTCCTTTTGTTGATTCTGCACGTCAGTTATCACACTAGGCCGCCTTGATCTGCTCCACCGCCGGATCAACCAGACCGTATTTCATCTCGTTGGCTTCGGCACGGAAGAATTTCAGACCCGCCAACTCTTCCTCAGTGAAGGAGGTGGATTTCTTTTCCAGATCGCTCAGGTGCTGCGAGGCATCCTTGTAAGTGGAGATGAAGCCTGTTTCGCTGGTCATGGCAGCACCGATCTCGGATGAGGCCAGCAGTGCATTCAGGAAGGTATAGGCGTTATCGGCATTGGGGGCGTTGTTGGCGATATTCAGCGTGTAGACGAATCCGTAGCTGCCTTCCTTGGGGATGGTCATGTCGACCGGGAAGCCATCGTTGATCAGTTTTGCAATGGGGCCATTCCAGGCGTGACCCAATGCGATGTCCTGATTGATGAACATCTGCTGAATCTCTGCACCGCCATCGTAGTACTTGCGAACCAGATCCTTCTTGTCGATCAGGAAGTCACGAGCCTCGGCAACAATGGCCGCGGCTTTTTCCGGATCATCCAGATACTCGACCATATTGCCGTCGTAGCCCTTGTAGAGCATCACGATGGACATCATGTCCTGGATGATGTAAGCGGTCTGCTGCTTGTATTTTTCGGAGAACATGACATCCCAGCTGCGAGCTTCGTCCGCGGATACCAGTTCGGTGTTGTAGGCCAGTATCTCGGCACCGGAGAGAATGGGTGCGCCCCACTTGTGTCCATTGATGGTCGCCCAATCGCTCTCAGTGTAGATGGGGTTCAGATTGCCCCAGTTGCTGAGTCGGTCACTATCCATGGGGGCCAGCAGTTCCGAATCGATGAACTGCAGAAAACGATGGCCGGCAACAGTCACGATGTCCACCGTGGGGTTGGGGGCTTCGGCTGCCAGCAGGTTGAACTGCTTGCCCTGGTCATCAACCAGACGAATGTTGACCTTGATGCCGGTGTCTTTTTCGAACTGCTTGCGAAACGCTTCGGGTACAAAGCTGTCGTAAGTCCAGATATTCACTTCGCCCGTATCGGCATAGGCCGTACGAATGTAGGGCGTGGCTGCAAACACCGTACTGGCAGCAGCTGCGGTCCCCAGAAACTTGCGACGGCTGGTATTGATCGGTTTCATGTTCATGTTCTCCGGTGATGTTGGTTATCGATACCTTGAAGAGGCATCGTCGAACCTACTACATGTGGCTGTTTATTGACACAGCCCGAACGAAACAATGTCGGACATAGCCTGGGTAGAACAGGATTACTGACTCGAATCGAGCACACCGCTATAGGCAGCATCTCGCAGCTGCTCAAGGGCGACGCTATCCAGCTGCAGAGCAGCCAGCAGATCATTCTCGGCGGCAAAGTCTCTTTCATACATGGCCGAAAACAGTGCAACTCCGGCTTCGTGCAAGGTCGCAGGCTTGCCAACCAGCTGACCCAGCGCTGCCGTCACCACCAGACCATAAGGGACATCCTCGGTCACGTAGCGACTATCGGCAGTTGCAGGCCCGGTGCCTCCATTACCCTGTTCATGCATGGCCTGATTCATCTCGGAGATGGAGGCCACCGGAACATGAAAGGACAGATGAAAATGCTCGAAGATGGTGCGCACTTTCAATCCCAGTGCCTCGGCAATCGCCAGTCGTTCCAGGTCCAGTGCTTCGAGCAAGGCACCAATCTTCGGTGTCAGATTCTGCCCCTGACTCCAGGTCTCGCCCCTTTCCATCCGACTCATGTTACCCATGGCAATACCCATGTGATTCTGCGGATTGAGATTGGACAATGAAATGGCCAGTAGCCCGTCGCGCTGCACGAAGCGCTCCCCGAACAGGGATTGGCACAAGGCCAGGGCCGCCTCGTTGGCGCTGCTGGGCACCGCACAGAAATCCACCTGCGCGCGTATGGTATTGACCATGACCGAGCTCATGCTCTGTTGCCGGCCGGTGACGATGGTAGTGCCCCAGGCAATGATCGGCACACTGATATCCCGCTCCTTCAAGCGAGCAGCCAGATACAAGGCCCCCAGAGAAGCATGCGATGAAATGATGATGGTGTGATGCGGCTGGATGTGCGGAACCAGTGCGTCCATGACGGCCTTGTGCCCGTAGCCAGGCAATACCAGCATGAGCACATCGTTCGATGCCGCCAGTTGCGCGGCATCTTCAGCCACGGCCGGATGAAAATCGCCCTCGATGGCATTGCAGGCGTTCAGCGCAGCACCCTGCGTCAACTCCCGGGTACGCTCACCCGAAGGTGACCACAACATGGGTTGATGAGCGTTCTGGCACAGCAGAGCTGCCGTTCCAAAGGCGATGGACCCGGCGCCTGCCAGGCCGACGCGTATCGACTCGGCACTCATGACTTGTCTCCGCGACGAACCGGATCGCCGAGCACGTGCATCAGTCGATTGGCCCAGCCGAACAATGACGATGACAAGACCAGATCGAGTATTTCAAGCTCGGTCAATCCCGCTTCGCGCAGCGCCTTCACATGACTCGCATTGGCTTCGGAAGGCGTCTTCGCCAGTTCCTTCGCGAAATCGAAGATGGCCTGATCACGTGGTCCCAGTGTCGCAGATTCACCTTCACTGAACAGCAAGTCTGTCACCGAATCATCCTTGGTCAGCTGGGCATGACGTGATGCATGCACGGCTGCACAATAGATGCAACGATTGATGACGGAGGCTCCCAGCGCCCCGATCTCACGCTCTGCCCGACTGAGCCCACCCCTGTCATACATGATGGCATTGAACAGTGGAGATCGGACTTTCAGCGTCTCGACATCGTGCGCCAGCACCAGCACATAGTCCGATACCTTGGTATTCGACGGCGTCACTTGCAGAGCGTCGAGCTGTTCTGCGGTGGCCTCTTCCAGCACAACCGGTTTGACTCGCGGTCGCCATTCCGGCACCCGCTTGGTGAACTTGTGAATGACCTGGCTCATGCGGGCACCTCACCCAGTAGTCGGAGACCGGCGACCAGGCGCACCTGATAGGCCATGAAGGCATTCAATTCCGTCAGCCTGACGATATCGGCATCGCTGACACCCTGCTGCTGCAGCTCGCTGATGTCGGTATCGACCACATCTCGTGGACTGACAGCCACACTGTCCATGTACGCAACCACATGGCTCAGGTTCTGGCCGCTGCCATCATTGTCGGTATCGGCAACCGGCTTGCAGGCATCGTCGGAAATCATCGAGGCATAATGATCCGCCAGTTCAGGCAAGCCATTGTTCACGGCAATTCTGGCTGCCAGTGCAGCACGCAGCGAATGTGACCAGCCCCCGCAATCCACCGGTTTCAACACCGCGTCTTCCGCCTGCTGTGTCAACTGCAGGACATTGCTGCGGGTTTGCAGCGCCTCCATCAGCGGTGAATTTTCCTGGATGCTGCTGTAGCGTACAGCGGTCGAACTTTCCATTGCCATAGAGTTTTCTGGGTGTGGTTGCGGCATGTCAGATGGCTTCGCGAGCCATCGATGAGTCGGGCAGTTCCGACGGTGTCCATTCGTCGCCCTGCAGTTCGGGCTTGGAGTAGTCCTGCATGTGCTGCCAGTGAATGGCAATGTCTTCCTGGTAGAGTCGAGCAGAGAGAGACTTCGCCAGCCAGCGAGCACCCTCCGAGATTCCGGGTATGTCGCCACTGACTTTACCCAGACTGGCTGTCGCCCCGTAATTGAAGCAGTAGACATGTTTCAACCAGGGTGTCTCGCCTGCCTGCTTCTCACGAAATGTGAAGTCATCGGACAGGTAGGGAAAGCGCCCCAGGTCTGCATTTTCTTCATCCGCTGGAGGCGTGTAGGCATCCCCCCACAGCAGGATATTGGCGGCCGCCTCACCCAGTTCACGACGAGCCAGAGGGTCGGTGCTGAAACCGGTACCCAGAATGAGAAAATCGGTTTCCAGCTGACTGCCGTCGGCAAAGTGGATGAGCAGACCTTCGGCAGTTTCACTCACGGCACTGACCGCCTTGCCAAAGTGGAACCAGGCATTCTCGTGCCGGCTCACGCGCATCGTGGAGCCGCGTGGCGACGGTGTCTGGGTGGCGAAGGAATACTGCATGAAGCGCCAGCGCCATTCATCGGAAAGTTCTGCATAGCCCGCAACAAAACCATAGCTGCCGATACCCATCATCTTGTTGATGGTGGGCATCTCGCTTCGCCGGATCAGATGGCGCACTTCGCGCGCACCGGCTTCCAGCGCTTCGGCCGCATTGTCCACCGCCGAGGCACCGACACCCACCACGGCAACCCGCTTGCCCTTGAGGGCGGCAAAATCGATATCGTGGGAAGAGTGCGCCCAGCGCGATGCATCGACGCCACTGACAAACTCGGGAATATTGGCCTTGGCAATGCCGTCACGGCCGGTGGCATAGACCAGCTTGCGCACGGTAATAGCAGGCGTGTCAGCACCGTCAAGGGTCAGCGCGAGAAGCTCGCCCTGTGATTCGACCTTGGTCAGGCGCACATTGTTTTCAACCGGCACTTGCAGCGCCTTGCGATACCAGCGCAGGTATTCCATCCATTGAGGCCGAGGAATCTTGTCCAGTTCATCCCACTGCTCTGCACCAAAACTGGCTCGGTACCAGGCCTGGAATGTCAGTGAAGCCATACCGAATGCCGGACCTGTCAGCTGCTTGGGAGAGCGCAGGGTTTCCATGCGTGCATAGCTGACCCAGGGACCTTCCCGCCCCACCGGGCTCTGATCGATGATGCGCACGTTGTGAATGCCCGCAGTGCGCAGCGCAAACCAGGCCAGCAATCCGCACATCCCACCACCGACGATGAGTACATCGGCATCCGCAGGGTTCTCGCGCTCGGCACTGGCGACCCAGTTCGCGGATGGATAACACAGGCATTCAAGGTCATCCTGCAATCGCCTTTCGAGGGCATCGAGGCCAATGCCATCGTAGGACGAGGCAGTCTGCGCTGTAATCGTGGAATCACTCATACCTTTTTACTCGTTGCTCCTGTCATCTTTTATCGTTCCCTCTGCTTGCCGCGCCACACGATAGCAAGTAGTAAGGTTTCCTACAATTGCCATGTCCCTGCCGATGCTGCCAATGCCCCACTCACGTTCTGTCTTCAGCTCGCAAGGCGTTCAATGGCCAGAGCCATCGAGTGTCGAACCCTCAAGGATTCCAGCGCAAATGCAGATCATCGATATGGAAGACATGTGAATGCTGTCGCTGTGCCCCCTGCACTTCAGGGTCATGCAAGTGCGGGTGATCCGAGGGCAGATCCGGGTGACTGTGTACACGCTCAAGCGGGTCTTCCGACGGCCAGACACGGGTCGCCAGCAAGGTGATCAGCAGACAGACGATCCCCAGTATACCCAAGGCGGTAGCCGGTGGCAGAGTCGAGCCGAGCCACCCTGCCAACGGGTAGGCGATCAGCCAGCCCGCATGAGACATCGAAAACTGGGCGGCAAACACGGCAGGGTGATCTTCCTTTTCTGCCGAGCGTGTCAATACCAGACCACCTGGCGTCAGCACCATGGAAGAGGCAGCACCGAAACCACCCCACAGCAGCATCAGCCCGACGATGGGCAGGGGCAGAAAGATCAGGAAAGACAGTAGCCCGAAGGCCACGCAGCCACCGAGCATCAGGGTGCGCTCACTGAATCGACTCAGGAGTCTGGGGATCGACAGAGCCCCCACCGCCGCTCCACAACCATAAGCGGCCATCAGCCAGGTGTAGTAGTCACTGTTGTCAAACTGCAAGCCTGCGTAGACCACGGTATTGACCAGCACCCATGCCAGAGCGCAGGAAAGGGCCAGATTGAGAAAGAACAGCCCGCGTAAACGCGGCGTTCGAAAATAGATGGTGAGACCGCGAGTCAGTCGCTCGGTAAACGGTCGCTTCTTCTTGAGCGAGGCCGCGGCTGGCAGACCACTGAAACTCAGCGCCACGACGGAGCCTGCCAGGCAGAGTGCGGCCAGAGGAAAGAGGCTTGAGGAGACCACGAACAGCAAGGCCAGTGCCGCCAGCATGGGGCTGAACATGGATTCGAAGGTGTAGGCCAGCCGTGACAGCATCAGGGCCGAGGTATAGGTTTTCTCGTCAGTCAGTATGGCTGGAATCATGGCCTGAAACAGCGGTGTGAATGCGGCAGAGGCTGTATAGAAGAAAAATGCAAGCATGGCCAGCTGCCAGATGTCGGTGGTCATGCCGAACAGTATCAACAGCACAAAGCGCAGAACATCCAGCCCGATCAGAACCCGGCGCGCCTCGAACCGGGACAGCACCACCTCTGCCAGCGGCGCCAGCACCACATACACCACCATCTTCAACGCAAAGATGGCACCCAGCAATTTTCCGGCTCCCGTCACCCCACCAATCTCGTAGGCCAGCAAGGCCAGTCCGACGGTCATGATGCCGATGCCCAGCAGCGACATGATCTGTGCTGCGAACAACCATCGAAAAACGGGGTGTCGTAGAGGGTTCATCAGCCGCCGGTATCTCCTGCAAGACGAATATCAGACTGCATCTGCGCAGACACAGGCTGAAATTGAGCCGTCAGGGTATCAACGATGTAGTGATCTCGATAGTCATTCGCAGTGCGCGACAGCTTGTCCACCGCATCAATGACCTCATCTGCCTTGTCATCGCTCATCAGCGCAGACAGATTCAACCGTACCCAGCCAGGCTTGTCGATCTCGTTGCCGGACTTCAGTGCTGCCAGCAGACCATCCGAATGGTTTTCATCGAGCCCCAGCAGACGATGCGCATAGGAACCGGCACAGGCACAACCGCCTCGTGCCTGGATGCCGTGTACGTCACTGAGCAGGCGTGTGAAATACTGATGATGGACATGACCTCCGGCACCATCACGGACTCTGAACGAAAATATCGGCAGACTGTGTTCAGCCGTCGTCGACCCCATCAGCTCGATGCAAGGGTTGTCTCGCCAGACCCGCAAGGCTCGGCTGCGCAATTCATCCTGACGCTGCGCCAGCCACTGTGTGCCAAGCGCCTGCTTCACCATCATGACCAGTGCTGCCCGGATATCTCCCACGACATTGGGTGTTCCGGCCTCTTCCCGGTGCGCCAGATCGTCGGAGTAGACATGCGTCCAGGGCGATACATAGGACACCGTGCCACCACCAGGCCAGGTGGGTACCTTGCTGTGTACGATGGCATCACGAACAACGGTGATACCCGATGCGCCGGGGCCACCTGGAAACTTGTGTGAGGAATAGACGATGGCATCTCTGGCCTCCTCTGTTCCGGCCTTGACGGACATGGGCAGATACGGGGCCGCACAGGCGTAGTCCCAGATCGAGATGGCACCGTGGCGCCGCATCACTCGACATACCGCATCCACGTCCGTCACGATGCCGGTCACATTGGAGGCGGCCGAAAAGGCACCGACGACGCGATCGGCAGACTTGTGCTCCAGCAGCAGACTCTCCAGTACGTCCAGATCCGGCCCGCCCTGCGCGCACTCGGGTAGTTCGATGACCCGTGCACCGCTTTCGCGCCACGGCAGCAGATTGGAGTGGTGCTCGTAGGGCCCGACCAGCACGACAACCTGCCGACCTTCACGGACCATTTCCGGCAAACCCAGCAAACTCACCAGCCGGTTGATACCGGCGGTGGCACCCGAGCCTGTGAACAGCACACTGTAGTCATCGTTGGCGCCGAGCTCGGCTGCCAGGTACTGACGAGCGGCAAGACGGGTACGCGTACAGAAACTGCCGCAATAGGAGGCTTCCGTATGACTGTTGGAGTAGTACGGCAGGATGCGCTCCAGCACGAAAGACTCGATCTGCTGCAATGCCCGCCCCGACGCCACGTAATCGGCATAGATCAGAGGGTGCGAGCCGAAAGGCCCGTCGACGGTCGCCTTGTTGCCAATCAACCCATCGCGCAGATACTCGTCCAGCCCCTCTCTTGCCAGCAAGGCTGAAAATTCCGACAAGACCGAATCCGACATGAATGCAATCACATAAAGGAGAAGACCGGAAAATACTATTACATGAAGCCCCCATATTTTTCACATATTCAACCTTGTTATAGGTCGTTTTTCTATCATATGATAGAAAAATGGCTGACAAACTTGATAAAATTGATTTTCGAATACTGGAAGAGATTCAACGGGACTCTTCTCAATCGCAACGCAGCCTCGCCGAGAAGGTCGGTCTGTCGCAGAACGCCTGCTGGCGCCGCATCAAGGCACTGGAGGAAGCCGAGGTCATCCGGCAGCACACCGTCATTCTCGATCGCAACCGCCTCGGAGCCGGTCTGGTGGTCTTCGTCATGATCCGCACCCGCCACCATTCCACTGAATGGCTCACAACCTTCAGTAACCATGTCTCCAGCATTCCGGAAGTCATCGACTTCTTTCGTATCGGCGGTGAATACGACTACATGCTCAAGGTCGTCACTCGTGACATGAACAGCTACGACACGGTTTACCGACGCCTGATCGAGTCGGTCGAACTCGACACCGTCACATCCGTGTTCGCCATGGAAGCCATTGAAGAGCAACGTCCCATCGCACTGGGCCTGCCTCCGGCCTGATCAACCAGACAAGACAGCATCGAAGCGTGAGTCAAGCCGGCCCGGTGCTGGTCGATATAACGCCGGGTTTCTTGACTACTGAATAACCGCCCCCCACATTAGCGGTGATGGCAGAGAACAGTCTTGTGAAGTTTTTTACACAGTCTCACTGCACTGCAAGAAAAGCCTGAACACAACTTATACAACGATATCAATGCCTTGAGGGAACAGGTCTTATCTGCTTTTTGTGAAATTCACAGTGTGAATTTTCTTTTGTAAAATTCTAGTCCATTTTTCCTTACACTGCCGTTACGCCTTTAGACAGGCACACACCAATGCAAGCGTTTTCGGGAGCATTTTCCATGGGCATGAATCAGCAATTTCGTACCACTGCCAGTTGGGATCAAGCCATCGATCTGCTGGACTATCGCTTTCCTCTGACAGAAGGCTCACACGGAAGTGTTACCTCGTACCTGACCTACTTCGATCACCTGGTAGCCATTCAGTCAGACGGCACGACTACCGGCCTGGTTCACCCCTCGCAGTTTGTCGAAGCCAGTGGTGTCGAAGATGCTCCCAGTTGCATTCGCCTGGAACACGAAGGCTTGCAGGTTGAAATCGAACCCGGACGCACGCACGGCGGTTCAGGACAGGACGTCCCTGAACATCGCATGCAGTTGCTGACCGATATCGCCGCAGCCTGAAACCACTACCTTCAACCTCAACCCAAAATCAGATCTTAACCAACAACAAGTAGTCTATACCTGACCAGGACCTACCCATGAATCAGTACCGCACACTCTCTACCGCCGCCGCCGACACCATTGCTCGCAATGGCAACAGCTGGTCCGCCATCAATCCCGAGTCAGTTGCCCGCATGCAACTGCAGAACCGCTTTCGTACAGGACTGGACATCGCTCGTTACACTGCTGCCATCATGCGGCAGGACACGGCTGACTACGACAAGGACCCCAGCCAGTACACGCAATCACTGGGCTGCTGGCACGGTTTCATCGGACAGCAGAAGCTGATCTCCATCAAGAAGCATTTCGGCACCACCAAGGGCCGTTACCTGTACCTCTCTGGTTGGATGATTGCAGCGCTGCGCTCCGAGTTCGGCCCTCTGCCGGACCAGTCCATCCATGAAAAGACATCTGTGCCTGATCTCATCGAAGAGCTCTACACCTTCCTCAAGCAAGCCGATGCCCGCGAACTGCGTCATCTGTTTGCAAGCCTGGACCAGGCTCGCGAAGAAGGCAACCAGGTACTGGAGAAGTCCATCATGGACAAGATCGACAACTACCAGACTCACGTCGTGCCTATCATTGCCGACATCGATGCCGGTTTTGGTAACGAAGAAGCCACTTACCTGCTGGCCAAGAAGATGATCGAAGCCGGTGCCTGTTGCCTGCAGATCGAAAACCAGGTCTCCGATGTGAAGCAATGTGGTCACCAGGATGGCAAGGTCACGGTTCCTCACGAAGACTTCCTGGCAAAGATCAACGCCATTCGTTATGCCTTCCTGGAACTGGGTGTCGATGACGGCCTGATCGTGGCTCGTACCGATTCACTGGGTGCCGGCCTCACACAGAAGATCCCGGTATCTAGAGAAGCAGGCGATCTGGGCGATCAGTACAATTCATTCATCGCTGGTGAGGAAATCGAATCTGTTGATCAAGTCAACACAGGCGATCTGGTCATCCGTCAGGGCGAGAAGCTGATCAAGGCTTCACGTCTGCCCAATGGTCTGATTCAATTCAAGCCTGGCACCGGTGAAGACCGCTGCGTACTGGATTGCATCACTGCCCTGCGCAATGGCGCCGACCTGCTGTGGATCGAAACCGAAAAGCCGCATGTCGGTCAGATCGCAGGCATGGTAAACCGTATTCGTGAAGAGATCCCCAACGCCAAGCTGGTGTACAACAACAGCCCGTCATTCAACTGGACTCTGAACTTCCGCCAGCAGGTATTCGATGCCTGGCAGGAAGAAGGTCGCTCGGTTGCAGACTATGTACGCGACGATCTGATGAGCGTGGACTACGACACAACGGAACTGGCTCAGGAAGCGGATGCCCGCATCCAGGCCTTCCAGTCGGATGCCTCAGCACATGCCGGTATCTTCCATCACCTGATCACACTGCCTACTTACCACACCGCAGCTCAGTCCACTGATGACCTGGCGAAGGAGTACTTCGGTGAGCAGGGCATGCTGGCCTACGTACGGGATGTACAGCGTCGCGAGATCCGTGACGGACTGGCCTGCGTCAAGCACCAGGACATGTCAGGTTCCAACATCGGTGACGATCACAAGGAGTACTTCTCCGGCGCCCAGGCACTCAAGGCATCCGGCAAGGACAACACGATGAACCAGTTCGGCTGATAATCCTCAGCAGGACCCCGGTACGATAAAGGAGGCCCTCTGGTGACAGAGGGCCTTTTTTGTTGCCTGATGAAAAGTCCTCTTCTCTGGCACTCGATCCTTCGAAACCCAAAGCAGTTCCGCCGGTAGCACCACCGCCGACCTTGACATACCGGGCCAGTCGGCCGATATTTTCCAGAACATCCTGTATGAGTCTGCTCATGATGGAACCCGGTATCGGCAGCCTGTCCGACGACACACCCGGCACCGCTCTGATACTCGGTGGCGGCGGTGCACGAGCGGCCTACCAGGTCGGGGTGCTGGAGGCCATCCGGCAAGTGCTCTGCCAATCCAGTGGAACAGACTGCCCCTTGCCATTCAATGTGCTGTGCGGCACCTCTGCCGGCGCCATCAATGCAACCTCTCTGGCCAGCCATGCTGCCTCCTTCGATACGGCAATGGCAAGACTGCTGCACGTGTGGAGCGAGTTCCAGCCCGATCAGGTCTATCGCACGGATGTCGGCGGTGCCGTGACCAATGCCAGTCGCTGGCTGAGTGCCCTGTCCATGGGCTGGTTGATCAAGGAACCGCCACGCTCCCTGTTTGACAACCGACCGCTGCGACAATTGCTGGAACAGAACATCGACTTCAACAGTATCGACAAGTCCATTGCCCGGGGACACCTGACAGCACTGGCCATCAGCACCTCCAGTTATTCCTCGGGTCGACACGTCACCTTCTACCAGGCGCATCATCACATCAAACCCTGGACCCGCTCACGCAGGCTTGCGACGCGCACCACCATTGGTGTGGACCATCTGATGGCCTCCAGCGCCATACCCTTCGTGTTTCCAGCTACCCGCCTGCAGATCAA
>CBDUIJ010000112.1:0-15855 GCA_965367215.1 uncultured Granulosicoccus sp. | reverse complement strand
GGGTTTTATTCACGTCCATCAAGGCCGTCCCTCCGGGGACGGCCTTTTTGCATTCCGGCTTTGAGAAACCTGGTCTGCTTTATATGATCATTGTCATACCATGTCTCGAACATTGTTGACCCACTGCGCACTATTCCCCATAGTTGTGGAGAGATAAACAGAGCGGAGCAACATGTTCAAGAATATTGCAGTACCTTTCGACTTGGCTCATCCCGAAAAACAGGTCAAAGCTGTCAATGCGGCGGCGGATCTTGCCAAACATTACGGATCTACCCTGACACTGGTTGGTGTCACGACCAATACGCCCAGTTCAACTGCGCATACTCCGGAAGAATATGCTGAAAAATTGAAAGGATATGCGGCAACGCAATCCGAGAAATATGGCGTTACCTTCCAGGCTCACTCAGCTGTCAGTGTCGACGTAACGGTTGATCTTGAGAAAAAGCTCAACAAGGCCATTCACGAGATTGGTGCAGACCTGATAGTCATGGCTTCCCATGAGCCCGGGTTTCGTGACTTCCTGTTTCGGTCGCATTCCGGGAACCTGGCTACGCATACCGACTTGTCGGTCATGATTGTCCGCTGATCTCGATTACCCGGCACCCAGGTAGACCACTTCGTCCTGTCGCTCGAAATCGACAGAATGGATAATCGTTGATTCACTGTCGATGAACATCACGTTGTAATGCCTTTCAAGAGGCCCGGTCGCAAATCGCGGCTGGGGCTGTTCCACTCCGGCCCAGAGTGCTCTGGCAGTGCCGCGATTGGCTGACAAAGGCACGCCGTGCAGACTGCCACTCAGTGTGAAATGGCAATGACCGAAGGCAATATGCCGAACGGAATCCCGGTACTCTCCAATCATTGTCCTGAATCGTGACCCGTTCAGTAGTCCGATACTATCGGCGCTCAGTACGTGTACCGGCGCCGGGTTGTGATGCATGAACAACCAGACGGCAGAATTATCGGCCCGTGCGGCGCTCAGAATTTCCTCCAGCCAGGCGGACCGTTTCTCACAGAAATGACCGGTGTTGGTGCCGGGCTCATGCGTATCAAGGTATACGAACAGACCGGCTTCGGTCATTTCCGACCATTGAGTAAACCCATTGGGATCTTTGGGGGTGGACGGAAATTCAGACTGGAAAACATCCCGGTTATCGTGGTTACCAAGCATCAGGCGTAGCCGGGGATCCTCACTCAAGCCCGCTTCTTCCAGCATATTACGTAGCTTTTGATAGCTTGCGCGGTCGCCCCGATCGGTCAGGTCGCCGGTGACCACGATACGATCGGCATCGCCATGGTAGCGAGCAATATGCCGCAGGGCTGCTGCACATGGCTCTACCGGGTCACAGTTCATGACCTCGTCGGGCGAAATATGCAGATCAGTCAGATGTATGACTTTCATCGGGCAGACTCACAGGCGTTCTGTCATTGAGGCTCGGGACAATGCTGTCAGGCATCGTGTCCATCGGAGTCTTCATTATAGCCACAGCCTCTGGGTCGACGTCATCGCTTCACGGTGACGCTAGTGACTAATGTCCGGGAATTTTCCCTCTACCAGCCAGCGTGGTGTCGTGAGGAGGCGTAATAAGGAAACCGATCTGATTTCGTCAGGTCTGAAGGGCCTGTTTACTGCATTCCTCCGGATTGAACCATGGGTTCAGGGGAAAATTGAAAAAGGCTCAAGGTATGGCATTACACGAGGACGGTACGATGCCATGAGAGGCTTTCCTGTCACCGGCAGAATGAAAGGTGCAGCCTTGTGCTCGGCTGTGCTGATCGGAATGACAGTAGCTGTCATTTCCTTTCTCGATAGACCGACTCTGTTGGTCAACGCTCATATCCTGACCATGGATATGGAACTCCCTGTGGCAGATGCACTGTTGATGAAAGGGGGTCTCATCATGGCAGTGGGGAGTCGGGCATCTCTGGAACAGGATATGCCGCTGATGACTCGCATTGTGGATCTGGGAGGGCGCAGCGTCTTGCCTGGTTTTGTTGACGCTCACAGTCATTTTCCCAGTGCTGGTCTGGCTCGCACGTTTCTCGATCTGACACCACCACCTGTCGGGGATGTGGGGAGTCTCGATACGCTGCTTCGGCGCGTTGCGGAGTATGCAGCAAGTCGTCCAGCCGGCAAGTGGGTCGTCGGGTTCAACTATGATGATGCGTCTCTCGGAGTTCAACGACACCCGACACGGGCTGAACTGGATCGGGTGGCACCTCATCACCCAGTGTATCTCTGGCATCGTTCGGGGCATATGGGCGTCGCCAATTCGACAGCTCTGGCAGAGTTGGGCCACAAGGACAGGAGTGACGCTGATTTCTCTGACGCCGAGCATGGCTCTGGACCGGGACGAGATCATCAGGGTCGCCTGACAGGCTTGTTGCAGGAGGAGGCGAGTCCACGGTTGAGCAGACTGTTGATGAAGTTGCCGCTTCGCGATCTTCTGAATGCATTATTGACTGCTCGCGATATGTACTTGCAGGCAGGCATGACTACCGTACAGAACGGGTTTGCAGACTTGCCGTCGATGCGGCTGCTTCGTTGGTCGCAACGTCTTGGCATCCTGCCGCAACGAGTCGTAGTGTGGCCAGCGTTTGAAAAACTTGTAGATCGGTTGAACATGAATGCTATTGGTATACAGCGTGAAGCGTCTGTAACAGCTCTGCAGCAGGCACTGGATTGGAAGGCGGATCAAGCCGTGTTCTCACTATCAGCTCTCAAGATGAGTGTCGATGGCAGTCCGCAAGGACGTACAGCCTGGCTGACACAGCCTTACCGTGCAGCCGACGACAAGGTGTCTGGCTATCGAGGTTTCCCTACTGTTCAGATAGAGATGTTCAAGACTCAGGTACTCGAATTCCACAAGGCAGGAATCAATCTGGCATTGCATGGTAATGGCGACGCTGCCATCGATCTCATCATTGAAGCTCTGGAGGAAGCGCAGTTGCAGTATTTCAGGCCGGAATCACGGCATATTCTGGTACATGCTCAGACAATTCGGGAAAATCAGCTGCCTCGCTTGAAGAGTCTGGGGGCCAGTGTTTCATTTTTTCCTTCCCATACATTCTTCTGGGGAGACTGGTACCGAGAGACCATTCTCGGAGTGGAGCGTGCACGGATGATCAGCCCGTTAGCGCTGGCTGATGCGTATCAGCTGCCGTATACCCTGCATTCGGACGCACCGGTTACACCTGTGAATCCCATGCAGACTCTATGGAGCGCGACCAGACGCGAAACCTTGAGCGGTTTTGTGCTCGGGCCCGAGTTCGCTATCAGTAGAGAGCGTGCGCTGCGCGCCATGACACTGGATGCGGCGTGGCAGAACAATCTGGACAAGGACAGAGGCTCTCTGGAAGTGGGGAAACTTGCCGATATCGTGGTGTTGTCCGGCAACCCGCTGAGAGAACCTGACGTCAGGAATCTCAAGGTGGAGCGTGTCTGGATCGGTGGGCGTGATGTGTACACTCGAATAGAGCGATTTGCCCGCTAAGGTCGACGCTCAGGTGTAAAGCTGATCAAACACGGTGACGTTCTTCGTTTCTATCATTTGCCGTGTCTGATCATCGAATCGACGAAAATGCGCTGACTGCAGATGCAGGTCGAAGGCCGCGGCATCGACATAGACTTCATACAGGAAGATTTCCCCGGGGCGGCCGGAGTCGCTGCACACGTCGAACTGTTTGCAGCCTGCCTCCGTTTGCAGGGATTCGGATGCGTTCTGCTGCATCAGTTTCATGAAACCTTCCTGGTGCTCGCTCTTTATGCGGAACTGGACAGTGACCACATGCATGGAATCATTCTCGGGTGGGTCACGCCTTGTGGAGAGTCCAGGCGTGCAAGTGTGGACGGGCGGCTGCGCACGATGTGATGCGTATTCAACGGAACAGGTGAACCATGGTCATCGACACGGCTGGGAAGTAGGTGACCAGCATGAGCATGGTGATGGCTGCCAGGTAGAGTAATCCCATTTTTCTGGCGATCGACAATACGCCGACACCGGATATACGGGAGGCGACGTAGAGCGTTGCACCGACGGGTGGGGTGAACAGTCCAACAGCCACGTTGCAGGTCATGATGACCCCGAGATGGACAGGATCGACGCCGAAACTCATGGCGGTTGGCAGAAACAGCGGGGCTGTCAACAGGATGGCCGGCACCGGGTCGAGCACCAGACCCAGAATCAACAGCACGAAGTTGACCAGCAACAGGAATACGGCAGTACTTGATGACAGGTCCTGCACGAAGGTCACCAGAATCTGCGGCATCTGCTCCAGTGTAATGAGCCAGCCCAGGACCGTGGTGGCCCCGATGACCACCATGACGGTGGCACTGGTCACGAAGGCATCGATCATCAGGCTGGGCAGGTCACGAATCCTGAAGTCACGGTAGATGAAGATGGTCACCACCAAGCCATATACGACAGCCAGTGCTGCGGCTTCAGTCGGAGTCACCCATCCGGAAAAGATGCCTCCCAGGATGAGTACCGGCATGAACAACGCAGGTGCGGTACCAATGAATGAGTGCAGGAGTTCGGCTCGGGATGTGGTGCGGCCACCCGGATCGCAGCCGCTGGACTTGCCGACGTAGAAGCAGACGGCCATGAATGCGAGACCGAACATGGCACCGGGTACGATACCGGCCAGAAACAGGTCTGCCACCGAGACATTGCCGACAAAACCGTAGATGAGCATTGGAATTGACGGGGGGATGATGATGCCGATAGTGCCGGCAGCTGCAACAAGGCCCGCTGCAAATCCGAGTGTATAACCTTGTTTTGCCATGTTCTTGATCATGACGGAACCGATGGCGGCACTGTCGGCGATGGCAGAGCCTGAAATACCGCCAAAGATCATGGAGGCTCCGACGACAACCATTCCGAGGCCGCCAGGCATGAAGCCACAGGCGGCACGGGCGAATCCGATGATGCGCAGGCCGACACCGCCGCGGCTCATCAGTTCGCCGGCAACGATGAACAAGGGAATGGCCAGAAAGTGATTGGGTTCCACGCCACCGATGAAGTTGAGGTAGAGGGCCTGAAGTGGGTAGCCCAGATCAAACACAAGGATGGGAAGTACGGCAGTGATCAGAATGGCCCAGACCAGCGGCACGCCCAGGAAGACGGTGGAGAGAAACAGGGCGACGACAAAAAGCAGAATCATGTGGTGCTACCTGTTCCAGCGACGTTGGCGACGGAAGCTGCTGGCGGTTCGGAGGGGCCGTCCCGGTGCTTCAGGTCGTAAGCGGTATTGAACAGATGGAATATCAGAGAGAGCAGCATGCCAGTGGGCATCGAGGCATAGAGAAAGCCTACGGGCAAGTACAGCACAGTTGTTCGTTGCGCCCAGGTATGGGAGGAAATCGAAAAACCCGTGACGATCAGACTGATCATCATCAGTATCACGACAAGGTTGATGAGCGTTGACAGGTAGTGCTGTGCAACACGAGGTATCAGGTGCTCGACAATCTCGGTCACTCGCATGTGGGCGCCGCGTGCCACGGCAGCAGCACAGCCCAGAAACGTACTCCAGAGCAGCAGAAAAGCGGTCACTTCCAGAGACCAGGCCAGGTCAAATCCTGCGGCGCTGCGCAGAGTTGCATTGACGAACACCAGGACAACGATGAATGTACCGGTGAGCACCAGAGCGTAGTCGATGATTCGACTCAGCATCGTCAAGGCAGGCGGATAATGTGGCCGGTAGTCCATGTCAGTTTCCCTGGAAAAACAAAAATGCCGGAGCACGCTGTGCCCCGGCGTGACTTCTCCCCCGATGTTATTGGGCAGGTTTCATTTCCCGCACTTTGGCGGTATCGGCCAGTACACGATCGACGGCTTCGGCTCCGTAAACGCCTCGGGCCTTGTCATAGACAGAGGCAACCGCATCACGAAACGGTCCGATTTCAGGGGTGCTGACCGTAGCGCCGGCAGCCGTCATCTCTTCCAGCTGTGCTTCAACGCTGTTCTTCACAAGGTCACGGCTGAATGCCGCGGCTTCTGCGGCCGTCTTCTGCTTGGCTGCCTTGTCTTCGTCAGAGAATGATTGCCAGGCTTTCTCAGAGACCGTCAGTGGCAATGGACTGTAGACATGGCGGGTCAGCGTGATGTACGGAGCCACTTCATGGAATCGCAGTGACTTGATGGTATCCACCGGATTTTCCTGCCCATTGACAGTACCTTGCTGAATGGCGAGGTAGACATCGGTGATCGGCATGACGACTGTCTGAAAACCGATAGCCTCCATGCTCCAGCGAATCATGTCATTGGGGAACACACGCATCTTCATCTTCTGCGCATCTGCTGGAGACGTCAGGGGATCGGAGGTTGTGAAGCTGCGAAATCCGGCTTCCCAGGTGGAAAGTACGCGGAATCCGACCTCGGGCAGTTTGGCGAACTCTTCCTGCAGCCACTCGGAATTGTCATAGAACTCCCAACCCTGTTCGTAGGTGTCGAGCAGAAAGGGCATGGCCATCAGGTTCAGGGAGGTCAGGTGTGTTGCATAGGAACCAACTGCCGACACCGTGAAATCCACGCCACCCAGTTGCAATTGTTCGATGGCTTTCGGGTCATTGGCCAGCTGGCCGGCAGGGAAGATCCGTACGGTGTAACGTCCGTCGGTGTAATCGGACACTTTTTCTGCAAACAGTTCTGCTGCGGCCTGACGGGAGCCTCCCGGATTGTCCGTGTGGCTGAACTTCAGTACGGTTGCGGCATGGAGAGAGGTGCTGAGGGAGAGGAGGGTTGCGGCGGCGAGCATGCCGAGTCTGAAAGTCATGATGTGCTCCTGTGGATGGCAATTGGTATTTGAGTCTGGATTTTTATTATTGTATGGGATAACGTATACATTAAATTACGCGCAGTCAACCGACTGAGCGCCTGAATCTGTTCGCTGCATGGCGAATGTTGCAAGACTGATGGAGACCGGGAATGCCCAGTTCGTTTGAAATAGCCGTTTTTGAAGGAGATGGCATAGGACCGGAAGTGACAAGTCCGGCACTTCGTATTCTGGAGAAGCTGAGTCACAACTCTGCTACTTACGGATTCGATTTCAACATACTGCCGGCAGGGGCCAAGCTGTACGCCAGTACCGGTGAGTCGTTACCTGAAACGTCGCTTGCTGGCGCAAGAAAAGCCGATGCGATCCTGCTGTCTGCCATGGGTCTGCCCTCCATCCGCAAGCCGGACGGCACGGAGATATCACCACAGCTGGACCTGAGAAACGAACTGGACCTGTTCGCAGGTGTTCGCCCTGTGCGTATCAGTCCCGGGCAGAGAACGCCCCTGAAGCTCGAAGGGGGGCAGTCGGTTGACTTCGTGTTGATACGCGAGAGTACCGAGGGCCTGTTCTACAGCCGAGGTACTGGCGAGGTGGGGCCGGATGAAGCTCGTGAAACGATGGTGATCACGCGCAAGACCAGCGAGAAGCTGTTTCGCTTTGCCTTTGAACTTGCCCGACAGCGCAAGGCTGCCGGCCAGGGTGAGGGGCGTGTCACCTGTGTCGACAAGGCGAATGTATTTCGCTCATTCGCTTTTTTTCGTGAAATCTTCGATGGCGAGGCAAAGGACTACCCCGACCTGCTGGCGGATCACGCCTATGTGGATGCGACCGCATTGTGGATGGTGGAAAAGCCCTGGATCTTCGATGTCATGGTCACCGAAAACATGTTCGGTGACATCCTGTCCGATCTGGGCGCGGGGCTGATGGGCGGATTGGGGTTGGCACCTTCTGCCGACATTGGTGATGATCATGCGGTTTTTCAGCCCTGTCATGGCTCAGCGCCTGACATCGCTGGTCAGGGCGTGGCCAATCCCTTTGCCATGATTCTATCGGCGGCCATGATGCTCGATTGGCTGGGACTGCGGCATGAGCAAGCCGATATGGTGCGTGATGGGGTGCTGCTGAGGGATGCGGTTTATGCGGTGATTGCCGAAGGCCGGCAGATCACACGGGACCTGGGAGGCAACAGTTCCACCGAGGAGGCAGCGGCAGCCGTGCTGGACAAATTACGGGCGAGTTGATGCCAAGCAGCCCCATCAAGGTCGCCTGTCTGGGAGCCGGTTATTTCAGCCGCTTCCATTACGAAGCCTGGCGCCGAATCGCCGACGTCGAACTCGTCGGGGCTGCGGATCTTGCCCTTGACCGGGCAGCCTCGACCGGTCTTCCTGCCTTTTCCGATCTGGCTTCGATGCTGCAAACGGTGAAACCGGATGTGCTGGATATCATCACCAAACCGCCTACCCATCTGGAGGCGATTCGCGAGGCACTGGCTGCGGGTATCAAATACATCATCTGCCAGAAACCGTTGTGCAATTCACTGGAAGAGGTGCGGATTGCGATTGATCTTGCAGAGCAGGCAGACGCCACGCTTGTCGTGCATGAGAATTTCAGATTTCAGCCCTGGTTCCGTTGCATGGCCAGGGCGGTGGATGACGGTCTGGTGGGCAAGGTCCATCAGTTCACCTTTCGGTTGCGTCCGGGAGATGGGCAGGGCGCAGACGCCTACCTGGACAGGCAGCCCTATTTTCGCGAAATGCCGCGTTTGCTGATCCATGAAACCGGTGTTCATTTCATTGATGTCTTTCGTTACATCCTGGGTATGCCCAGAGCAGTCTATGCAGACCTGCGGCGATTGAACTCGAGCATCGCAGGGGAAGATGCCGGCTTTTTCATCTTCGAATACGACAATGGCTGTCGTGCCATGTTTGATGGCAATCGGCATCTGGATCATGCCGCGGAAAATACACGTGTCACCATGGGCGAAGCACTACTGGAGGGTGACAAGGGCTCGCTGTCACTGACGGGTGATGGTACTGTGACCTTCAGGAGCTTTGGTGCGCGGGAATTGCAGACGCTGTTGCCGGGAATGGGATGGCAGGGGTTTGGAGGCGATTGCGTCCATGCCTTGCAGTGTCATGTGGTGCAGGGCTTGCTGACCGGCTCTCTGATCGAGAATCAGGCGAAGGACTATATTCACGTCATCGAACTGGAAGAGGCGGTCTATCGGGCTGCCGAGGAACATCGTAAACAGGAACTGAGCTGACATTGCAAGAAAACGACAGACACACATCCCGTACACAGCTTGCTGTCGAGAGCATTCGCTCACTGATCTTTTCAGGTGACCTGGCAGCAGGTACCGATCATCTGGAGAATGAGCTGGCCGAACGGCTGAGCATGTCTCGTACGCCCATACGCGAAGCGACGCGAGTTCTGGAGGCACAGGGATTACTCGAAGTGCGCCCGAGAAAGGGTGTGCGAATTCTGACCTTGTCAGCCGAGGACATGAATGAAATCTACGTTGTACTGACCGAGCTGGAGAGCCTGGCTGCAGGCCTGGCGGCTCGTGGCAAGTACAAGAAGGCGCAGCTGAAGCCCTTGCTGCAAACGGTTCTGGACATGGAGTCTTCGCTGCAGCGCAATGACAGAGAAAGCTGGGCGGCAGCCGATGAGCGTTTTCATGATGAGCTGGTTCGTCTGGCCGGTAATTCGCGCATTGCTGCCATCACCTCGAACTTCAACGATCAGGTTCGCCGAGCACGCGCATTCACCTTGCATATCAGGCCATTGCCGGTGAAGTCGAATGAAGAGCATCGTGCCCTGTTCGAGGCCATTGCGCGCGGTGACGAAAAGGGTGCACGCAAGATCCATTGGCGTCATCGTGAAAACGCTCGCAAGACACTCATCGGTATACTGGAAGAAGTCGGCATGAAGCATCTCTAGGCATTCGTCTCCACGAAATTCCCGGACTTGCAGGCAGTTTGCCGAACCAGCGAGTGAGGCACTTCCGAACCAGAGTTCGGTTATTTGCAGGTTGACCGCTGATCCTTGATGAAACACACTTGACTGCAATGTGTTGCATGAATTGTTGTGCGACGCGACTGTCATCCAAAAACAGGAATTCAAAGGTGCGATACGAAGCTCCACTAACCACTCCTGAGGCTGTCGAGTTACTCGCCAGTTCCAAAGGACGGGTACATATTCTGGCAGGCGGAACCGATCTTATAGTCCGCATGAAAGGCGGCTATATAGAGCCCGATGTCGTTATCGATATCAAACGGATCAAGGATATGCATGTGATCCGCAAGACGGCTGCAGGCACATCCATTGGTGCGGCGACCAGCTGCGGTGTCATGGGCAAGCATCAAGCCCTGAAGAAAGCCTGGCCCGGTGTGGTCGAGGCGGCCAATCTGATCGGCTCCGATCAGGTACAGGGTCGATGCACGATGACCGGTAATCTGTGCAATGCCTCGCCTGCGGCGGACAGTGTGCCGGCGCTGATTGCAGCTGATGCACAGGTGCTCATCATCGGCCCCAAGGGCGAACGACGATTGCCTGTCGAAAAGCTGGCAACCGGTCCTGGCAAGACATCCCTCAAGAAGGGCGAGCTGGTGGCTGCCATCGAACTGCCACCCCGCAAGACTCGGTCGGCCGATGCCTATCTGCGTTTCACTCCGCGTACAGAGATGGATATTGCCGTGGTCAGTGCCGCGGTCAACCTGACCATCGATCGCAAGAACATCATCACGGCCGCTCGGGTCGCGCTAGGAGCGGTGGCCACAACGGCAATTCGTGTGCCCGCAGCAGAGAAGGCGCTGATAGGCAATACGCTGGATGAAGCAACTCTTGCAGCCGTGGCGAAAGCCTGCTCGGCTGCCTGTAAACCGATCAACGATAAACGAGGCACTGTGGAATACCGAACACGCGTAGCAGGTGTCCTGGCAAAACGTGCAGCTCAGGCTGCCTGGACACGAGCTGGAGGCAAGGCATGACTCAACTGGTCAATACGAATATCAACGGCGACGCCATCGGCTTTGCCTGCGAAGCTGATGAAACCCTGCTTGACGCGCTGCGTAACCGGGTCGGTCTCAAAGGCGTCAAGGAAGGCTGTGGAACAGGCGATTGTGGCGCTTGCAGCGTCATCCTCGACGGAACGTTGGTGTGTTCCTGCCTGGTACTGGGTATGGAAGTCGAAGGACGCAAGGTTGAAACGGTTGAAGGCTTGAGCAATGGTGCAGAGCTCCACACCCTGCAGACCAAGTTCATCGAGCACGCGGCACTGCAGTGCGGCATCTGTACTCCCGGATTCCTGATGGCTGCCAAGGCCCTCTTGAAGAACAACCCGGATCCCACGGAAGAGGAGATCCGGTATGCCCTGGCGGGCAATCTGTGCCGGTGTACCGGCTATGACAAGATCGTGCGGGCGGTACAGGCGACCGCTGCCGAACTGCGAGAGGCTTGAGCCATGACTGCTGATACAAAGTTCACTGGGCAGACATTCAAATCTGTCGGCACACGCCCACTGCGCCCCGATGGCATCGACAAGGTGACCGGCCGGGCACGCTACGGTGCGGATATCGATCTGCCCGGGCAGCTGGTCGGGAGCATCCTGCGCAGCCCGCATCCGCATGCGGCGATTCGCAGCATCGATACCAGCAAGGCGGAAGCCCTGCAAGGCGTCAAGGCAGTCATCACGTCTGCCGATCTGCCTGACCTGACCAATGGCAACAGCGAGCTGTTCGATATCCTCGATAACTGCATGGCCCGCACGCACGTCTATTACGATGGACATGCGGTTGCCGCCGTTGCTGCGGTGGATGCCGTGACGGCACGCAAGGCCCTGAAACTCATCAAGGTGGACTACGAGCTCCTGCCACACGTCACCGATGTGGATGAGGCGGTTGCCAAGGGTGCACCTGTTCTGCACAAGAAGTGTTTCACGCAAGGGGTGGAGCCCAAGCCCAGAAAACCATCGAATATCGCCCGTCGCTCGGAGTTCGGGCATGGCGATGTGGAAGAGGGTTTTGCCAAGGCCGATGTCATCATCGAGCGAACCTTCCGCACCGAGCAGACGCACCAGGGCTACATCGAGCCGCATGCCTGTGTTGCCAGCATCAGCCCTGATGGCAGTGGAGAGTTGTGGGTCTGTACCCAGGGTCACTTCGTCTTCCGTCAGCATTGCGCTGAGCTCTTGGGCATGGATGTTTCCAAGCTGCGTGTGACACCGACAGAAATTGGCGGCGGATTCGGTGGCAAGACACACGTCTGGGCCGAGCCAGTCGCGCTGGCGCTGTCACGCAAGGCCAATCGTCCAGTCAAGCTGGTCATGTCACGCGATGAAGTTTTCCGGGCATCCGGTCCCACCAGTGCCACCTCCATCGATGTGCGTATCGGTGTGACCAAAAAAGGACGTATCACGGCAGGTGATGCCACCTTGCGTTACACCTCCGGCCCTTATGTCGGCATGTGGGCCGAGTTGGGTGCCATGACAGCGTTTGCCTGCTACGACATGAAGAATGTGCGTACGGTGGGGCTGGAAGTACTCGTCAACCGGCCGAAGACGACCGCCTATCGCGCACCATCCGCACCCATGGCCGCTTTTGCCGTGGAGAGTGTGGTTGACGAACTGGCTGGTCGCATCGGCATGGATCCGGTAGATCTGCGTATTCGCAATGCAGCCAAGAAGGGAACACAGTCATCCTATGGGCCGGTTTACGGACCTATCGGTATCGGTCCGACCTTGCAGGCAGCCAAGGAGCATCCTCACATGTCAGCTCCTCTGGGCAAGAATCAGGGGCGCGGCATGGCCTGTGGATTCTGGTTCAACTTCGGTGGCCAGACCTGTACTGATCTGAACATTGCTCCTGACGGTACGGTAGCCCTGACGGTGGGAACCATCGATGTCGGTGGGGCGCGAGCATCACTGGCGCTGGTCGCAGCAGAAGAACTGGGCATTCCCTACGACCAGGTGCGTGCGGTGGTCGGTGATACCAGTACGCTGGGCTACAACGACATGACCGATGGTAGCCGGGGAACATTCTCCAGTTCCATGGCGACCATCATGTCCGCTCGCAACGCCATTACCATTCTCAAGGAGCGAGCGGCAAAGATGTGGGACATCCCTGTCGCCAAGGTTGCCTGGGAAGAGGGTTGTGCCAAGGCTATCGGCAAGAAATACGGCAATCTGGCACCTCTGTCACTGGCGGAAATTGCCGCTGCCGCTCCCAACACCGGCGGACCCATTGCCGGTCACAATGAGCTGGTCGCGGACGGTGCCGGTGTGTCATTTGCCACGCATATCTGCGATGTGGAAGTGGATCCCGAGACCGGTCGTACTCAGGTAGTTCGCTATACCGTCATTCAGGATGCCGGCAAGGCGGTGCATCCCACTTATGTGGAAGGACAGTATCAGGGTGGGGCTGCTCAGGGTATCGGCTGGGCATTGAACGAGGAGTATGTTTACGGAGAGGACGGTCGACTGCAGAATGCCGGCTTCCTCGACTATCGCATTCCGGTCTGTTCCGATCTGCCAATGATCGATACACAGATTCTCGAGATACCCAACCCTAACCATCCCTACGGGATTCGGGGTGTGGGGGAGACGTCCATCGTGCCACCTCTGGCGGCCATCGGTAATGCCGTATCCAATGCATTCGGTGTTCGCATGACGCATGTACCCATGTCGGCGCCTCGCATACTCAAGGCATTGGACGAGGCGGAGGAAGCAGCTTCGAGTAGTACTGAAACCGCTTGAATCAGATTGAACGCTGACTTTCCAATCGGTATCCGCTGCCATGGCGCAGCATGAGGTCAAGCTCTGGTCCGCCCTGCGCCCGTTTGCGCAGGGCGAGACCAGCGTGCGAGTGAAAGCTCGTACCATTCGTGAATTGTTCGCCAGGCTCGAAGCGGATTATCCCGGCATGGCACCTTTCATCAAGCAAGGGATTGCCGTGTCTGTGGATGGCACCTTGTACCGTGACAGCTGGGAAACAGAGCTGCCGGAAGGGGCCGAAGTCTTCCTGTTGCCGCGAATTCAAGGCGGTTGATGCGCGAACGGCGCGTTTTCACACCGCCTCCTGCGTACCGACAACACCCCCTTGAAACAGCCAGGCTAGCAGTCAAAGCCCATCGTTTCCCCTGTTGTGATTTTTCGATGAAGTCGACTTTCTCAGCTTCTGTATTCCTGTCGCCGAAATAGAAGCTTTCAAATATGAACTATCAATTCATATTTGCATGATTCGTTTTTTCTCGGCATAATCCTCCCGAGCCCGTTAATTTGACCTCGAGTAGAGCGAGGCGAGAGAGGAATCACGCCGTGAGCACTGTATCTCCAACCACCAAATCCGGAAAGACCGGCCAGCCGACGACTTCCGACCATGCCCCTGACTGGCTGAACCGTTATGAGCAGGATGGGTATCATTTCCCCCTCAGGGTGATGCAGCCCGAGCAGGCAGCGGCTTATCGCAAGACGATGGAAGACTTCGAGGCGCAGATGTCAGGCGACCCCGAGACGCGCAAGCTGGCCTTGCTCAATGCCGCCTATCTGCTGCCGTTTGTCGATGAAATCAGTCGACTTCCTTCGATTCTCGAACCGGTCAGCCGCATCCTGGGCCCTGATCTGCTGGTCTGGAATGCCGGATTCTTCACGAAGGAACCGCACACTCCCGACTTCATCAGCTGGCATCAGGACCTGACCTATTGGGGGTTGGACGACAGCCACGAGGTGACGGCCTGGGTAGCTCTGTCTCCGTCCACCGTGCAGAGCGGATGCGTGAAGTTCGTGGCCGGTACGCACAAGCAGGATATCGTCAAGCATCGTGATACCTTCGATGACAACAATCTGTTGTCACGTGGCCAGGAACTGGCGGTCGAGGTCAATGAGGACGAGGCGACCAATGTCTTGCTGCAACCGGGAGAGATGTCCCTGCATCATGGCAAGGTGTTTCACGGTTCTCATGCCAATACCTCTGATGATCGTCGTATCGGTCTGGCCATTCGCTATATTTCACCGGACATGAAACAGACCATTAGTGAGAAGACCACGGCAAAACTGGTTGCTGGCAACGATGCCTATGGGAATTTCAGGCTGATCGACAAGCCCAGGGGGGTTGTACACGCCGATGACCTGGCTTCGGTACGGGAAAATCTGCGTATTCAGCAGGAGTTTCTGTATGCCGGTGTGGAAAAGTAAGCTTATCGTGCCCGGTGTCACTCAGCATCTCGTGATGCTGAGCTGGCACTACGGACTTTCGCGTTCCGACCTTCTCTCAATGCCAGGAAAATCGCCCCACAGACAATGATGAGGGCACCTGCTGCGCCGGCCTTGTCCGTGGTTTCTCCAAAGACGAGATAGTCCAGTATTCCTGCAAATACAAGTGTGGAGTACATGAAAGGGATGACGTAGCTGGCATCGCCATCACGCAGACTGGTCAGAAAGAAGATCTGGGCCATGGCCATGCTCAAGCCAACGCCTGCCATCACCAACCACTGGAGTGGACTTGGCCAGATCCAGACGAGACTGGCCGCGATCAGCGCGATGACCAGACCGATGCTGTTGTTCAGAAAAAGTATCTGGCTGCGCGGCTCCAGCGCTGACAGGCGTTTGATGTACATGGCCTCGAAGCCGCTGGCCACTGCAGCTGTCAGGGCTATGAGCGCCGCCGGCTGAAAGGCGGAGGTACCGGGGCGCAGGAGAATCATGGCGCCCGCCAGCATGATGGCAACGGCAGTGATGCGTACGGGGCCAACCTTCTCCTTCAACAGCAGAACGGCCAGTGCCAGGGTAACCACCGGTGTGAGGAAGCTGATGGCAGTGGCATCGGTCAATGCCATTTTCGAACTCGCCCAGAATATACAGGTGACGGTGAGCCAGCCCAGAGCGGTGCGCACGATGTGCAGATGCCAGTGAATCGGTTTGAAGGCCTTGCGACGATAGAGCACGATCATCAGCCACAGGAGCCAGGCCGCCAGAAACCTGCCGGCGGTAATCTGTAGCGGGTGAATGTCCTCACTGGCCGAAGGAATCGAGAATCGCCCGGCGACGCCCTTGGCCAGAAAGGTCGACAACGCAATGAAGACACT
>CBDUIJ010000111.1:0-15900 GCA_965367215.1 uncultured Granulosicoccus sp. | reverse complement strand
TCCCAGGCAATGTCCTTGCCGACCGGTGCCCACCAACCCCATTTGACATCCCGAGCACCACCGTCGTTGTCCGTGTTGACGCCGACTTCCAGGCCGAAGGTATCGCCGGGTTCCAGGCCGATCGAAGAGAGCTTGACCCGAATCTCGTAGAGCTGCTGATACACCGAACTGGCGTTGTTTTCGTGGCGGTAGCTACTGACGTAGTCAGTCACCATACCGCTGGCCGAGTAGTAACCGTCGATAGTCTTGTCTGCCACGTCATCGCGGAAACGAAACAGTCGCTGGAAATCGTCATCGCCAAAAGTTTCCGCCTGGTCGTAGCCAACATCGAAATAGATTTCGACCGAATCGTCATCCCACATATCAACCGAATCGTTGAACCAGTCATCCAGTTCTTCGTCACCTATGGTGATCTTGACGTACAGATACTCCCCATCGTGCATCATCTCGAAATAGTTGCTGGAGTAACTGTATTCACCGTAGCGCCCGGTATTGTCAACTTGCAGGTTACCCAACCTCAGGCTGTAACCATACGAGTCATTGTCAACCGCCTTGCCCCACTCGTCGTAGTACTGATTGTTCTGGTACCCGGTTTCCCAACGACCATCGATATTGATACTCGCGTTGTCGACATAAGGCACGATGATCTGTGAGCCTTCACGGTAATCATAGACGCCGTCGTTGTTATCGTCCGGATCCGCGTTGTCACCGATACCATCACCATCAGCATCCGCTGATTCATAGTAATCGTTCGGGTACAAATCGATCGGATCAGGCACACCGTCGTAATCGGAGTCTTCCTGATCATCTTCAACGCCGTTACCGTCGGCATCGGTATCCATATTGTCGCCAATGCCATCCTTGTCGGTATCCCGGGTTTCAGTCGCATCGGTCGGGAAGGCATCATTTTCATCAGGTACACCGTCGTCGTCATCATCACGATCCGAGCGATTGCCGATTCCATCATTGTCCGTATCTTCGAATTCCTGACCGTTGAACGGGAATGCGTCGACATCATCGGGAACGCCGTCATTGTCATCGTCACGATCGCTGTCATCAGGCAAACCATCCGCATCAAAGTCCAGACTGAGACTGGTGGGTGATGTACCCCGTTCGATCTCGACGATATTGTCGACGCCATCACCGTCCTGATCAAAGGCGTAACTGAACAGCTGCTCTGGCAAACTGATCTTGCTGCCTTCATCACCAAGCCAGGCTGTTGTGTCAGCGGCCGCCAGCAACAGGTCGTCCTCCGCACGACGAACTCCCACGTACACCTGAAGTTGTTGATCGCCGGGCAGTCCGAGAGTCGACGTGAACTTACCGTCAAGCTCTTCCATGTTCTGCCCCGTTCCTCCCGCCGTCACGGTTGCGGTGAGTGCAACGTCAATCAACTTCAACCGCTCGGGTATCAGGAAAGAGACATCCAACGGACGCAGATTGGAATCATCATCCAGTGGGAGATTACCCGGATTGCTGCCACTGCCACCCGAGTCCGATGACCCACCGCAGGCGACCAGAGTGGCCAGGGAGATCGAGATCGCGGTTGCCAGAATTGCTCTGGGAATGGGCTTGCGTGGATATCGACGTGATGTCGCTGATGCGTTCATTTTATTTCCCTGACGGAAAGCCGTCGGATGACTGTTGCATCATTATGCGGTGAATACTTCCTTGCACGATGGCAACAATCACCTCGCTGGATGCGTAATATTCACACTTGCGCCAACGACCAATAGTCTGCTAGATGACCATATCCAATCCTGGTTCTCAGCGTCGCTTCTTGATGCTCACGTGCTGCTTGACCATCTTGCCGAAAGCCTTGTCCTGCTGCCGTTGTTCCGCCAGCGTCGCCGTGTGCCGCGCATCTTCCCGCGCCAGTTTCTCGTAATTCCGCAAACGCCGCTCATCCAGCTGACCATCGCTGATTGCCTGCCGAACTGCGCAGCCAGGCTCATCATGGTGCTTGCAATCGGCGAAGCGGCATCGCTTTGCCAGAGCGCCAATGTCGTCAAACACTTCATCCACACCTGCGCCCACCTCTCCTACCTTGAGTTCACGGATGCCAGGCAGATCCAGGACCAGGCCGCCAGAGGGCAGGATGTGCAGCTCACGGTAAGTGGTGGTATGCCGGCCTTTGGCATCCTGTTCTCGTATTGCTGCGGTTTCTGCCAGCGCTTGTCCTGCCAGCGAATTGAGCAGCGTGGACTTGCCCACGCCAGATGAACCCGCAAGCGCAATGGTCGAGCCTTTGCTGATCCAGGACTTCACATTGTCAATGGTGGCGGGGTCAAGGGCGTTAACCAGCTCGATCGGTGCTCCACTGCTGACGCCTTGCGCTCGATTGACATACTCCTCTGCATTCTGCGTCAGATCGGATTTGGTCAGGACGATGACCGGGTCGACTCCAGCCTCAAGCGCTAGTGCCAGATAACGCTCCAACCGGGATTCATTGAAGTCATCGTTGCAGGAAGTCACCACAAACAGCGTATCGATATTGGCCGCCATCAGCTGCACCTCGACTTTCGTGCCGGGAGCCATTCGCTTGAAGACACTCTTGCGGTCCAGCAGCCTCAGCATTCTATCGCCCGAATCATCGAGAACGACCCAGTCACCGACAGTTGCACGCTGTTCCGCTGGCAGCTGGTACCAATCTGCTCCCGGCGTCAGTGACCATGTTCTGGAACCATCACCCAGAACCAGTCCGGAACGTTGCACCTGAAACACCCGCGCAAGTTGTCCGTGCTCCATTTCGTCGATGGATAGTTGCTGAGTGAAAAAGGCGGAGAGACCCAGGTCGGAGAGTTCGGTGTTCATGGCTGACTATATCAGTCTGACTCAGAGGTCTCCAGTGAGAATGCCAGCTGCCTGTAATTCGAATGATGGCTGCTAATATTCGAAGGTGCGAAACCCTGAACAGAGGACAGACAATGGAATTTCTGCGAAATATTGTCGACAGCTGTGATAGCAAGGCTGGCAGGTGCTTCGACCTGACTATCCAGCTGCTCATCGTCATATCCCTGATTGCCTTCGCAATTGATACCTTGCCCGATGTTTCACCGGAGCTGAGACGCTTTCTACGTCACCTTGAAGTCATTACTGTCGCCATATTCACTCTCGAATACTTTCTCAGAATACTGGTAGCACCAAACCGAATCCGGTTCATCTTCAGCTTCTACGGCATTGTTGATTTACTAGCCATCGCGCCGTTCTATCTTGTGCCGGGCCTGGACCTGAGAAGTGCCCGGGTATTCCGAATGCTCAGGCTGGTTCGCATTCTGAAGCTTGCCAGATACAGTATTGCCCTGCGACGCATGCACCGGGCAATTCTGATTGCCAGAGAAGAACTGATTCTGTTTTTTCTGGTGACCGTCTCCCTTCTGTACTTTGCAGCAGTCGGCATCTACTCGTTCGAAAACGAAGCTCAGCCGGAAGCCTTTCAGTCCGTGTTTCACAGCTTGTGGTGGGCAGTGACTACCTTGACCACTGTCGGCTATGGCGACATCTACCCGATAACCGTTGGCGGACGGATATTCACGTTCATCATATTGTTGATCGGGTTAGGCGTCGTTTCAGTGCCGGCCGGAATATTTGCATCCGCCTTGTCCAAGGCAAGAAATATCGAGGACTAGAGGGTCGATCGAAAAACAGGGTAATACTCGGAGTCTGCGTGCGTCCGTCCGACAAGGCGACCCGACGAAGGCACACTGGTGAGCGTCCAGGAGGGGCACGCTCGCGGACGGGCGCACGCAGGCTCCCGAAGGGCGATCAGCCAACGGCCAGCATGTTCATGATCAAGCGAATCATGGTGTCCTTCTGTTTCGGGTCTGACTCGGCCACCAGCAAGGTAATGGCGGCCAGGCCCGTCTCGTTGATTACAGCTACGCCGTCGGAGTCGAGAAGGCGATTGTTGCGGTAGAGGAAATCAACGAATAGAAACGCGCCACTGCGTTTGTTGCCATCGGAGAAGGGATGATTCTTGACGACAAAATACAACAAGTGCGCCGCCTTGCTCTCCACCGTCGGATAGGCAGGCTCTCCGAAAACACTCTGATTCAGATTGCCCAGGATGCCCTGCAACCCGTCCGCACGAGGATTGGCAAACAGCTCGGTCGCCTCCCCCTTCTCCATCAATTGCTGCTTGAGTTCCCCCAACGCCTGCATGGCGACTTCCGGAGTATGCAATATGCCACCGGACTGCCCTTCCGGATCATCCAGCAAGCCTTCGTCGTAACGCTGCAACCAGGTGAATGAGCGTGAGTAGCGAGCGGTGATTTCTTTCAGACCGCGGATCTCGTCTGACTGAACCGTTTCGGTATCAGGTTCCATACTGGTTCTCATATTTAAATGCGCCGGTCAATTTACCACCTCGTTCTATGCCTTCCCTGCTGGCACAATGCCAGAGTGGCTTACATGGAATCACGGATGGACCATAGCAATACTCCTGATATAAACCTCGATCCCGGCAACGATTCGCTGGCTCTGAACAGCCTTGGGCGAATCCGGCAACGGCTGGTTGATACCAGTGCCAGGAACCGCCTTGTTCATTGTCGCCTTGACCGAAAACAAGTGGTCCGCCTGGTGGATGAACTACCAGACCAGGTGTATGAGCGACTCAGCGATGGCAAGCCTTTCGACATGTCGCCAGTGCCGGCTCCCAGCCATCAGGAGTTGCTGGACGAAGGCTATCTGGTCTACGACGAAATTACCGGAGAATGCCTCAGAAACAGCTATCCGAACGCCGATGTCTGGGCTCGACGCCACCAGATCGACACGGACTACGATCTGCCCAGTGGCACCTCGGATATCATCAACCTCGGCCACGCCGACGACAAACTCCAGACCCTGTTATTCCCTGAGGAACTCAATACCCGCCTTGACAAGCTGCGGCAGTTATCGACGACAGCCATGGAGGAATCCGGTACCAACGTTCTGTACCTGGCTCTGGGATTTCTTGAATGGTATGAATCTCCATCCTCACGCACGCCTCGCCTGTCACCTCTGTTTGTCGTGCCGGTGGACCTGAGCCGTGGCAGACAGGTGTCGTCGAACGGCTTACGCACCTATCGAATCAAACTGCGCGATGACGGATTGCTCGACAACGTCAGTCTGTCGCAACGCATGCTGCAGGACTTCGGGCTGAACATGCCGAAGCTTGAGGATGACAGCCAACCGGAGCAGTATTTCGAGGCTGTCAGGCAAATCATGAAACACATGGACCCGCGCTGGAAAGTGCGGCGCTATGCAGCCTTGTGTCTGCTCGATTTCACCAAACAGCTGATGTACGAGGATCTCGACCCATCCCGCTGGCCTGCCGACAGCAACCTGGCTGATCATCCCTTGCTACAGCAATTTCTGGCTGATGGCGATGGCGCGCAGGAAAACGACACCCTGTCGACTCTGCCGGAACACCTCATTGACAAGCTGCCGGACATACACAGCGAATTCCCCCTGATTCATGAGGCCGACAGCTCTCAGCACAGCGCCCTCATCGATGTGGTCAAAGGGCGCAACCTGGTCATCGAAGGACCGCCTGGCACCGGCAAATCACAAACCATCACCAACCTGATTGCAGCCTGCATCAACAAGGGACTCAGCGTATTGTTCGTCGCTGAAAAACTGGCCGCGCTGGAAGTGGTCAAGCGACGCCTGGATCAGGCAGACCTGGGTGACTTCTGCCTGGAGGTGCACAGCCACAAGTCCAACAAGCTGTCCATTCTGAACAGTCTGATTGACAGCCACAAACGTCGTGAGAGCGTGACACCCCCCACTGCTCTACAGGAGCAGATCAACCGCTATGAAGGGCACAAGAATACGCTGCACGACCATGCCGAAAAGCTGAACCAGCCCTGGCAGAACACGGAGCTGACTCCGCATCAGATTCTGCAACGTGCCACCGATTTCGCCGAACGCGCACCTTCCATCACCGGACAGAACGTGGTGCGTGTCGACGATCCTGCGAGCATTACCGCCTCGTTCATCGCAGAGACACTGGAATCTGCCGAACGTCTGCAGAGCGTGTTCGAGGCAGTCGCCAGGCAAACTCCCGAGTCGAGCATCGATACGCATCCCTGGTTCGGTGTATCCAATCCAGAGCTTGCCGGCCCTCAGCGCCAGGCTCTGATAGAGGCTCTGGAGCGTTGGACCGAACGACAAGAGCACATCATGAACCGCTGGAGTGATCTGCAGGACGCCCTGCACATCGACTCTGCAGAAGCTCCGGACCAGGACACACTGGCAACACTCCTGGGCGCACTCGACCAGCTTCCCGATGATATCCCTGAAACGCTGCTACAACGGCTGGATGAACTTCGGGACAATGCCGATTCACTCGATGCTCTGCAAGAACAACGGGAAGCGCTCCGTCAGCGTTTCACTCAGCTGTCCTCCACCTTCAACCCGGATGATCTGCTGTCGGTTGAGCGCGCAACGCTTACGGCGCAAAGCCTTTTGACCATTCGGGATGAGCTGGGACTGACTGGATCCGCCGCTCTGGACAAGGTTGCCGCTCACGTCGAACAACTGGGTTCCTTGCGCACGCGCATTGCTACATTGCACGACGATATCCGTATTCTGGACGGTGAATTGTCCGCAGCCTTCGATGACATCTTCGAACCGTCGCTCAACGGCTTGATCGCACTGCGTGAACTGACTGAAGCCTGCTCGGAACTACCTGCCAAATTGTGGCGCTATCGTGATGATCGATACAACAATGCCGGTTTTCAGGCGGCTCTGGACGATATCGAACCTCGGATACTGTCGCTACGTGAACAGTACAGCCAACTGGAAACCGTCTTTACCGTTGATCAGCTACCCGATAGCAGAGCACTGGAAGACATTCACCGAACGCTGGCGAATGGCGGTTTTTTCGGCTTTCTCAAATCGAGCTATCGCCAGGCAAGGAAGTCGCTGAAGCCATTATTGCGAACGGGCATCAAGCCGGCCAGTGCCATGAGTCAACTCTCTCAGCTGGTCGACTTCCAGCAAGGGATGGAAGAACTTGATGACACACAACAGAGTCACCCGGCGCTGGGCTCGGCATATCGCTCACTGGACACCAATCTGCCACTACACCGGACAATGTCGCAGTGGTATCAATCGGTCGATACACGGTTTGGTCAGCATACATTGCGTCGTTCTCCGAAGGCCGATGCTCTTTTTTCGCTGGATGATCAAACCGCCAGCTTGCTGGGCAGGGCCGCTGTCAGCGATCTGGGAGAGCGTGCTGACAAGTTGCGCCAGAGCTTCGGTAAATTGCAGGACATCTATCCGCAATACTTCTCCACCTTCTCCAGTGACAGCCACCTGTTCGATCCAGCTGTCGGTCTGACCGGCCTTGTCAGCCGCCTCGATGCATGCCTTGCGCAACTCGGGCACTGCGTGCTGGACTCCTCCCTGCCCCTGTCGGAATTGATCGAACAAGCTTCTCGTTGGTCGAACGGTACACGCGACCATCTCGACTGGACAGAATCGGACGCACATACACGCTTTGTCCCTTCTCTGTTTGCCCTCAGTGCCGATCCACAAACGGACGATTCGCGGGCACAGTCCACCCTGGCAAACGCGAACAAGCTGGCCCGTCTTGCTGCTACGTCTGATCTGTTCTCCAGGGCCATGCAGCAGGAGCCTACGCTTGCGCAACTTGGCCGTCTTCGAGACGCACAGCCAGCCTTGATGGAGAAGCTGAACGAGGCGATGTCGGCTCGGGATACCTTCGAGACTCTGGGACAGGTGGATCGTGCTCTATGGCAATCCGGCTCCGAGCAGCTGGCACAATGCCATCATCAAAACACTCGGGCACTACGACAGACGGACTGGCTGGATACCTGGCTGTCCTATCAACGGGTAAAGCAGAGAACTGCCTTGAATATCCTGGCGCCGCTGATGGACAACCTGGAGAATGGCTCTCTACCGGCAGATCAGACGCAAGTGGCCATTCAGGCTGACCTGTATCAGCAACTGGCCATGCATATGCTGCAGGTCGATGATGAACTGGCCACTCTGGATGGCAATGAAATTCAGGCCATACGCCAACAGTTCCAGCGTTACGACAAGGAGCTATTGGGCCTGCAAAGGCAGCAGATTGCAGTCAATTGCTGTCGTCGCGAGATTCCTGTCGGCAATAGCCGTGGCGCCGTCGGCACCTACTCCGAGTTGTCGCTCATTCAGCACGAGGCGAGCAAGAAGAAGCGGCATGTGGCCATTCGCTCGCTGCTCAAACGCGCACCGGGGGCT
This sequence comes from uncultured Granulosicoccus sp., assembly GCA_965367215.1. Taxonomy (GTDB): domain Bacteria; phylum Pseudomonadota; class Gammaproteobacteria; order Granulosicoccales; family Granulosicoccaceae; genus Granulosicoccus. The sequence continues at coordinate 7,668 of CBDUIJ010000111.1, read as the reverse complement.
ATCCAGGCACTCAAGCCGTGTTTCATGATGAGTCCGATGTCCGTCGCCCAGTACCTCGAACCGGGTCAATACGATTTCGATGTCATCGTCATGGATGAGGCGTCTCAGATTCGTCCTGAAGAGGCGCTGGGGGCCATTGCTCGAGCCAGACAACTGGTGGTGGTGGGAGACCCCAAACAGTTGCCGCCCACATCATTCTTCAACCGCATGGCCTCCGACGATGATCTGGACGATGACGAAGAGGTCGGACTGGAACGCGCCGAGAGCATTCTGGATGCCGTGCTGCCCATCTTCCCGACTCGCCGTCTGCGCTGGCATTACCGCTCACGCCACGAGTCCCTCATCGCCTTTTCCAATCAGAAGTTCTACGACTCCGACCTGGTGCTGTTCCCGTCCCCCTTCAATCAGACGGACGAATACGGCATCCATTTCACACGCCTCGATGAAGGTACTTTCAACGACCATGTCAATCTGATCGAGGCTGCACATATCGTCACGCTGCTCGCCGAACAGATACAAGAACGACCCCATGAATCCGTCGGTGTAGTGGCCATGAACATCCACCAGCGCGACCAGATCGAGGCTCAATGGGAGAAGCATCTGGCCTCGGACAATCTGCTGCAACGCGCCTGTGAACGCAATCAGGAAGCCGATGAACCGCTGTTCTTCAAGAACCTGGAGAATGTGCAGGGTGATGAACGCGATGTGATCATCATCTCCATGACCTATGGCCCGCAGATGATTGGCGGCATCACCTACCAGAGATTCGGCCCGATCAATTCCGATACCGGTTGGCGTCGCCTGAACGTGTTGCTGACCCGGTCCCGAAAGCGCATGGAAATTGTCGCTTCCATGGGGTCAGGTGATGTCAGGGCTGACAGCTCCAGCAAACCGGGAGTTCAGAGCCTGCGAGCACTTCTTGAGTACTGTGAAACAGGGAACTTGCAGAATACCTCTGTCACCGGCAAGGCGCCCGACAGTGCCTTCGAGATTGCAGTTATCCGCAAGCTTGCCGCTGCAGGCTTTGTCGCAGAACCGCAGGTAGGTGCGGCTGGCTTCTTCATCGACCTGGCCGTGCGCAACCCGGATCGCCCCGGTGAATTCCTGATGGGAATCGAATGTGATGGCGCGACTTATCACTCGGCGAAATCTGCTCGCGACAGGGATCGGCTGCGCCAGGAGGTGCTTGAAGGGCTGGGCTGGACGATGCGCAGAATCTGGTCGACAGACTGGTTTCGCAATGCCGATGCGCAATTGCAGCCCATTGTGGCGGAGCTGATACGACTGCAGGCAGACAAGAAACGATAGCCTTCAGGGCAGGCTGATACCCAAAAAATTGCCCTTCGGGCAAGCATCTGGACCCATGCCGTGAGAAACTGCATATTCACAGACGTAAAGAGGGTGCCGTGTCCAATAATTTCCAGTATCAGTTCAATGACGTCGCTATCGTCTCGATAGAGGCGTGTGATGCACCCAACGTGGTCACGTCCGAGGCGATTGACGAGGCCCTCGCGCCTTTTCTGGAGCGCGTAGGCGCTGAAAGAGGGCTTTTGCAAAAGCTCGCCGGAATAGAAGAACGCCGTCAATGGCCTGACGATATATCCTTTATCGAAGCATCGGCTCTGGCCGGTGAAAAGGCCATCGCAGCCGCTGGAATTGATCCCAGCCGCATTGGCATGATCACCAACACCAGTGTCTGCCGCGATCGCCTGGAGCCGTCAAGCGCGGTGTCCGTGCACGACCGGCTCGGTCTGTCGCCACACTGCATCAACTTCGACCTGTCAAACGCCTGTCTGGGTTTTGTCAACGCCATGCACATGGCGGGCACTCTCATCGAAGCGGGACAAATCGAATATGCACTCATCGTCGATGGTGAGGGCACGCGGGAGATTCAGCAGAACACGATCAACCGCCTGCTTGACGAGAACTCCACCATGGCGGACCTGTTTTCGAACTTCGCCAGTCTGACACTGGGTTCGGGCTCTGCTGCCATGGTTCTGGGCCGTCACTCTGACAATCCGGGTAGTCATCGCCTGGGCCGAGGAGAATTTCGGGCCGCGACCGAACACCATGATCTATGCGTCGGCTCGCTCGAGAGCATGCGTACCGATACCCGAGCGCTGTTGGCGGCGGGTACGCAACTGGGCAAGGTCTGCTGGGATCAGGCCGATAGCGATGACTGGGGCGATATGGATCGTTACATCATTCATCAGGTCTCTCGAGTCCACACGGCAGCCATGGTCGAGATTCTCGGCATTGACCACACCCGCGTGCCATTGACGTTTCCGACCTACGGCAATATCGGCCCTGCAGCAGTCCCTTTCACACTGGCAAAAGAGGCGGCAACGCTCAATACCGGAGACCGGGTGCTTTGCGTCGGAGTGGGTTCAGGACTCAACGCTGCTTTCCTCGAAATTACCTGGTGAACACACGGCCCACTGCACCTGCCAGCCTTCCTCCTGCAGGCATTGTCGGACTTGATCCCGAGTGGTCACGCCTGGTTCATACCCCGGCAATTGATGCGGTGGGCCGTACATGGCATGTCCTGGACTCCTGGGCAGGCAGATCGGATACGCCGGCTCTGACACTGCTATGCGTCCACGGCAACCCCTCCTGGTCATTCCTGTGGAGGAAGTTGCTGGCGGAAGTTGTGGCGTCACACAACGAACGGGTACGCGTCATCGCTGTCGATCAGCTGGACATGGGCTTCTCTGAACGTACCGGCCTGAAACGTCCACTCGCAAAACGAATCGACGATCTGTGTCAGCTCACCGACGCCCTTGGCATTCAGGGTCCGGTTGCCACCGTCGCTCACGATTGGGGTGGCCCTATCTCGCTGGGATGGGCACTGCGCCATCTACCCGGGGCCGACAACAATCTATCAGATGATTCAAACTCCGCGCAGCTGGTTGGCGTGGTACTCACCAACACAGCCGTGAATCAACCTCCGGGCTCACCGGCACCTGCGCTCATCCGCCTGACTCGCTCACGCCTGTTTCTCAACAATTCCACGGTGAACACGCGCGCCTTCATCCAGGGCGCCATCGAGATGTCGCGTCCGAAACTGGCTGCCAGCGTACGTGCCGGTTTTCATGCGCCGTACCGCAATCGCGCACAACGCTCCGCCATTGCTGACTTTGTTGCCGATATTCCGCTCGATGCCGAGCACGAAAGTGCGGCCACACTCGATGCAATAGCGGTGGGCCTGACGCAGCTGGCGCAAGTGCCGGCCCTGCTACTGTGGGGACCACGCGACAAGGTATTCAGCGATCTCTACCTTCATGATCTTGAACAGCGCCTGCCACATGCCGACGTTCATCGTTTCCCGGGAGCGGCGCATTTTGTCGCCGAAGATGCCGATGTCGCCGGCGCCGTAGTCGCCTGGATCGAGCACTACCAGCTGGGTGTTGACGTGCCAGCCACCTCTGCATCACCAGTACAGCCGGAAACAGCTGCACGGCCAGACAGGCGTGCGCTTGCTGACTTTTCGAAAGCCTCTGCGTCGAATGATGCCATTGTCGAAATTGCTCCCGTGCACCGGTCCATCACCTTTGGTGAATTGACGACGCGCGTTGAACATCTGGCAGCCGGCATGCAGGCAAGCGGTATCCATCCGGGCGATCGGGTGGCAGTCATGGTGACCCCCGGGATCGATCTCTGTCTGGCTGTGTACGCCTGCTGGCGACTCGGTGCGACACTGGTGCTGGTCGATTCCGGCCTGGGCAGAACCGGCATGCAACGCGCTCTGCGCAGTGCCAACCCTGCCTGGCTGATCGGTATCGACAAGGCCCTGATTGCCGCGAAGCTGTTGCGATGGCCTGGCAAACGTATTGCCGTGGGCAAACGCTCGTCTTTCATGAGCAGGACTCTGAAGATCGTTACCGATATGGAGACCCTGGGCGAACGGGGCCGAACGGCGACGGCACCATCATTACCGCCTCCCGAAACGGTTGCCGCCGTGGCCTTCACCTCAGGCTCAACGGGCCCTTCCAAGGGCGTTGTCTATCGGCATCACCAGATTCAGGCGCAACGCGATGCACTGATGTCGCTGTACCAGATTACTCAGGACGACCGCCTGGTTGCAGCCTTCGCACCCTTTGCGCTCTATGGGCCGACCATGGGAATCACCTCCATCGTGCCGGATATGGATGTGACCGCTCCAGGTACGCTGACGGCCCAATCACTGGCCGATGCGGTGAAGCTTGTCAATGCAACCCTGGTATTCGCCTCCCCGGCCGCACTGGTCAATGTAGTCGCCAGCAAGTCGAAACTGAATGAAGCACAGCAAGCTGCCTGCTCGGCGGTTCGTCTGCTGCTCTCAGCCGGCGCGCCGGTTCGCGCAAAACTGCTGGCACAGGCAAGCTCGGTCTTTACGGCTGCCGATGTGCACACCCCCTACGGTATGACCGAAGCGCTGCCCATTACCGATATCTCCCTGACTGAACTGCAACAGATCGACCAGGAAAGATCATCAGGCGACACTCAGTCCAGAGGCGTCTGCGTCGGACATCCACTACCTGAAGTGGTGGTACAGATCGACCCGCTGGGCCCCCTCGGTGAGCCGGTGGGCGACTTGTCCAGCGAGCCCGGTGTGCTGGGAGAAATCATGCTGCAGGCCGCTCATGCACGGGACAGCTATGATCGTCTTTGGCTGACTGATCATCGCGCCTCCCAGCCTGCTGGCTGGCATCGCACGGGGGACGTGGGTCAGCTGGATGATTCCGGCAGACTGTGGGTCGGTGGTCGACTGGGACATGTGATCACGACACCCAAGGGTGTCCTGGCTCCAGTGGCAAGCGAGCAACGCATCGAGACCTTGCATGACGTCACCGCGGCAGCGGTGGTGGGCGTCGGACCTGTCGGCACTCAGATAATCGTGGCCGTGGTACAACTTCTGGTGAGCTTGACCCCAACGGGGGGGGCATCCATGGAATTGACAGACAAGATAAGACGAGTCGTGGGCGAAGACGTGGATATCGCGGCGGTTCTGGTGGTGAAGAAGCTGCCCGTCGATCGTCGTCACAACTCCAAGGTTGATCGTACCGCTGTTGCCGTATGGGCTGGCCGGACATTGGCAGGAGATTCGGTAGCATCGCTGTAAGGGCGGGTGCCGAGTCAGTGAATCAGTATCCTTGTACGCTAATCGTTGATTGAGTGAGCTTGCGATGAATATGTGCAACCGGGTGTCACGGTGAAGGTGCTCGTCACAGGCGCGACCAGCCTGATCGGCCGACACATCGTGTCGCGCCTGCTTGAACGAGGTGACGAGGTGACCGTGTTGCAGCGTCGCCCGTCTGGTATCGCGGGCGTTACCGAGGTGTGCTGCGATATTGCAAGCTCTGGCAGTGCGGTGAAATCAGAGTCCGGCAAAACGGCTGCCACGAGCAAAAGCACGGAAGAGTCACTGGCCCTTGCCCTGGAAGGCAAGGATGCCGTGATCCATCTGGCGGCAAAAGTCAGCATAGCAGGCCGTTGGGATGCCTTTGAAGCGATCAACATCAGGGGCACCGAGCGGTTGATCAGGATGGCGACGCAATGCGGCGTGGCTCGCTTCGTTCACATATCCACTCCTTCCGTCGCTCATTCGGGTCGCTCACTCGTCGGCGCTCCGGCGGGCGCTGCGGACCCCGATCATGTACGCGGGCATTATGCCAGGTCAAAAGCGATAGGCGAACAGATCGCACTGGCTGCCAACAGTCCTACCATGAAGGTGCTTGCCTTGCGCCCACACCTGGTCTGGGGCCCGGGCGATACGCAGCTGATTCAACGTATCGTCGATCGCGCCCGTGCCGGACGCCTGCTTCTCGTGGGCAGTGCTCTGGCGCTGATTGACACCACCTATATCGACAATGCAGCAGATGCCATTGTCGCAGGGGTTGACAATGCTGATCGCGCTGCAGGCCATGCGCTGGTCATCTCCAACGGACAGCCTCGTACGGTGAGCGAGATCATGCAGCGCATTCTGATCGCGGCAGGCATGGATATCCCGCTACGGCACGTTCCTGCCGGCATAGCGATTACTGCAGGCACGGTGATCGAGAATCTGTGGCAACTACTCGACAAACAGGATGATCCGCCCATGACCCGATTTCTGGCGGAGCAGCTGGCCACGGCTCACTGGTTTGATCAGCGTGAGACTCAACGCTTGTTGAACTGGCAGCCCTCCATCGGCATCGAAGAAGGCTTCCGGAAACTGGCAGCCTTCAACAAGGACTCCACGCAGTCCACCTAGACTGAGAGAAGTCCTGTTGCACGCTCGGAAACAGACAGACTGGCTCGTGGACTCTGGACTCCCCGTATCGGTCAAGGGCCCAGTAGCAAAACGGCAGACAAGCCGAACCGCGAGGCATCCTCATCGTAGCTGGTCACCTCGGCACGTAGCAGGATGTGATTCGTCAAGGAGAACTCCAGCCCGCCACCAATGATGAATTGCGCATGGCTTTGTTTTTCGACACGTTGCCCAGTACCGCTTCTCGCATCGAGTCGACCCACTCCGAAGCGAGCGAACAGTGATAGATCCGATCGGCTGCCGAACAGAGTCGTACGCCAGATATCAAACAAGGCGCTGACATTCACATCCGTGTAGGACAAGGCGCCGCCTGGCCTCAACCCCGCACTCCCCAGGTCCATGTACTCGACCTCTCCCTGCCATCGTGAGTTGAACCGATAGCCCATGGCCCACCAGTAAGCTTGCGATGAATCGTCTGCCAGCTCCACACTGGAGTCACTGACATCCGGCTCCAATGAAGAGATGCCCGAACCCAGCACCAGGTACGCACTCTGTGGATCGCCTGCCTGTGCACCTCCCGAGAGTAGAAACGCCAACAAGCCAAGCCCTGCGCTTCTCCTGATCCAACGGTGTCGTGTGAATTCGACACCTCTTTGACCGCCGACACGACGGCGCAGACCAATTCGACTGCCGAGAAATCCGATCAGTATCGCCAACAGCCAAAGCCCTGTGTGACCGCTACCTCGAGTCGCTACCTTGATCACACCATCAGTATCGATGTCTTCACCCACCGGCGTTACCGGCGGGTTGTCAGTATCAGGCGTGGCAGGACCGATTGGTGGAACTTCCGGCTCGGAAGCCGAGTTGATTACAGCCCCCGGGTCCTTGACGTTGCCATTCAACCCCAGACCTGCCGGCCTGTTGCCGAGCTCATCGTAACTGTCGGCATCATTCACACCACCATCCTCGATGCGCAGCTCGATACACAGATGCCCCTCGGTCAGGCCTTCACTCCAGCCCTCACTACCGGGTGGCAGACACTGGCCCTCGATACCCGCCAGAGCCGGTGCACTGCTGATGCCATTGGCGTCATCGATTTCGAAAGATCGCCAGCCTGTCACCGGATGGAACTTCATGTACTGCGCCCCTGCAGTCAGTGCTGTCTGCAAGGGCAGGATCACGCGAACCGAATCGCCCACCGCTGCCAGATTGGCGACTTCAAAATCGAACAGCTCTTCGATGTTCTCGACATCACCACCCGGCAAGGTATCTTTCACGACGTTCACTGCCTCCGCCGACAACGAGGCCATCAGATCCTCGATCTCAATCCGACTCTGATCACTCAGTGCAGCGCGCGCCACACTCCCAAGGCGCAGAAACGTACCCTCCTCACTTTCCATGACGTGCGACAGATCATCGCCACGCACTGTCTGCAACTT
>CBDUIJ010000110.1:0-15975 GCA_965367215.1 uncultured Granulosicoccus sp. | reverse complement strand
CATCCGCAGCAGCTTCTTCAGCTGTCTCGGCGGCAGCGTCAGTCGCATCATCGGCAGTTCCCGTCACCGCATCTACGGCATCGGAGGCTGCATCGGATACGGCATCAGTAGCTGTTGCAGCTGCACCGGCAACTGCAGCAGCTGCGGCAGAGGCTGTTTCAGTGACTGCGTCAGTTGCTTCGCCAATGGTTTCGCTGGCATCTGCAACCGCATCCGACACTGCGTCGCTTGCGTCAGATGCTACTTCTGAAGCTGAATCAGCAGCGTCGCTGGCAACTTCTTCAGTGGTCGCTGCGGCATCATCAGCCGTGTCGACTACTGCATCAACTGCATCGCTGGCAGCGTCTTCAGTGGAAGTGGCAGCATCAGTAGCGGTTTCAGTCACTGAATCAACTGCGTCTTCGGCTGAGCTTTCAGCAGAGGCGGTTGATTCAGCAGCAGAATCCGAAGCTGCGGCTACGGTGTCCGTCGCCGTATCGGCTGCAACGGAAACCTCGGCAGATGCTGTGTCTGCGACATCGGCAACTGGTTCTTCAGCGTCCTTGCCGCCGAAGATATTTAACCCGATCCAGCCGATGATCAAGACTGCTGCTATCGGGACTACTTTTTTCCACATTGGGGACTGACCTCCATTGTTACCAGAATTACCACCAGAACCGCCAAAATTTCCTACGGTCTGAGTGGTGTTGGATGCGGCGGCGGATTTTTCCTTCGCTGCATTTTCTACTTCGGACGACTTGTGCGCTCCAGACTTCAGAGGCGAATTCGGATCATTCGTGTTAGCCATGGCATTCTGCTCGGTTGTACCGGCACTTAGCTACCGCATTGTGCCTTGTTCAGCCTGTGCCCATCAGGCTAATGAAATAACGTTACTTCGGTGCTATCTAACCATTTTCAGCGGCGTTTGGTTTGACGTACATCATCTTTCACATTGAGTTTTCATTTGCAGCAGGCATCTCGACCAGACAGAACCGGTGACTGAGTATCTGCCGACGACAGTTGAATGCTGACACGAGACCTGTGTCGAATCCTGGCTCAGGAATGACTCGACATCTCATCAGGTGGCGCTGCATTCTAGCGAATAGCAAACGGGCTGTGTCGATGGGTGCGATCGCCGGGGCGGTAGGTTTGCCGAGAAAGCAGATTCGCAAGGCTGCTGAGAGTGCCTGTGCTGCAGCTTTGTAGCGAGTATTTCCGTGTTGGGAACCAGATATCGGCAAGGAGTCTGGCGCACTGCTATGATTGATGTCTCATGTCAATATGCTGTGTGTTACTTCACGTTATTTGGCAAATTATTGACGTCTGATGTGCTGCTGAGTACTCTGCTTGGCAACACGAAACCAACAGTGTGGCGGCGCAATCTTGGACGATCTTATCTATAGCTTTCTACTGCAATCGGATTTTCCGAGAGCCTCCATTGTCCTTGATCTTGATTTGCTGGGGTCAGCGGCGCAGGTGAGTGATCGCATGCGAGCGCCATCCTTCGTCATTGTTGACCCTGAAACAGCGGAACTGCTGGCGGTCATAGATGTAGTAGACGCCATTGATGGCGATGCACTGCGAGAAGTCGCCATTGAAACCGGTGCTTATGCCTCGCGTTTGGCAGGTCGAACAATTCAGGGGTTCGTGATTCGTGTCGATGTCAGAGGGCACACGGAAGATGAGCAGGTGCAGTTCTATCGAATCTGGCCCAACAGCACCTTGCAACAGCTTTCCAGCAAGTCGTTCCCGGACCTGGAAACCCTGCGAGTGGCCAGAAAACTGGTGACCAGTAGCTCTGCGCCGAGCACGGCGAAGGCATCAGCTGTCATGGAAGTCGACGATGAGGATGCACAGCCGGTCGAGCCGCGCCCCGGTCCGGGCATGTACTTTCCTGCCCTGGTCTTGCTTGTGCTTGTTCTGATCGACAGCTACATGAATGCCAGTCGCGGTTCATCCTTGTTGAGCTTGTCGCAGAGTGTCATGGCCTTCGGTGCAGCCCTGCTGTTTACCTTGCCATCTGCCATTCGTTATCTGCGACGGTGGAAACGAGCTGATTGACCCCGTTGCACCCACTCTGGTGCATACTGACGGTTCATATCCACATATGTTTATACATTTATGGAAGCGTTGCTGGCCGGGCTGCGTGCAGCAGGTGAACCCACTCGCCTGAGACTCCTGGCGTTATGCGCCCATGGGGAGCTCAGTGTTACCGAATTGACCCTGATACTGGGCCAGAGTCAGCCGCGCGTATCGAGGCACCTCAAATTACTGGTTGAGGCCGGCTTGCTGGCGCGCTTCAGGGAAGGCTCGCTGGTCTTCTACAGAATTGCGGAAGGTGGTGAATCAGCCTATCTGGCTAGAACACTGGTAGATCTGCTGCCTGATGATGACACCGAGCTGAACCGTGATCTGGGTCGCCTGGACAAGATCCGGGAGAAGCGGGCTGAGCTTGCCGAGAACTACTTTCAGGAAAATGCCGGGCAATGGAACAAGATTCGCGCCTTGCATGTTCCCGAGGCCGATGTGGAAGCTCGGCTGAAGCAATTGGTTGGCCCTGACCCGATTGGCAACTTTCTGGACATCGGCACGGGAACCGGACGGATGCTGGAGCTGTTTGCCTCGCAGATAGAACGAGGAGTCGGCATTGATCTGAGTAGTGAAATGCTGGCAATTGCCAGAACTCAGCTGGAGCGGGACGAGTTCCGACATCTACAGGTTCGCAAGGGTGACATGTACAACATGCCTGTCGATGATCAATCAATCGATGTAGCCACTTTGCATCTTGTGTTGCATTACAGCCTGGAGCCGGGTGTGGTGATTGCGGAAGCTGCTCGCACACTGGCGCCAGGTGGCCGCTTGTTCATCGTTGACTTCGCGTCGCACCAGGAAGAGAAATTGCGAGCCGAGCACAAGCATCAGAGGCTGGGATTCAGTGATCGCGAGATTCATCAGGCGATGGTCCAGGCAAGCCTGGAACCCGGTCCTGTGGACTCCTTGATAGGCGATCCACTGACAGTCAAGTTCTGGCAGGCTCGCCGTCCCTAGGACGCGAGCACAGCTCTCTACTGGAAATCAGTCAGGTCCGGCCAGCGGGGAGGGGCGCCTTGTCCTTCAGGTTGCGAGAAACCACAGAGGCTACCAGAGCCCCGGATAATGCCCCGATCAGATGGCCTTCCCATGAGACTCCTGGCTGAAACGGCACAACTCCTTGCAGGAGTGTGGATGCGTAGAGGAGCCCGACGACTACGGAAATCAGCACCGACTGGAGTCGCTTTTCGAAAATGCCAGCGAACACATGGAATGTGATGAGTCCGAACACGACTCCGCTGGCGCCGATATGCAGTGCAGTTCGGCCGAAGATCCACAGACCCACACCGCATAGCAGTGCGATGATGGCCACGATGGCGCCACTGTTGGCCCGCGATCCCGCCATCAGTAACATGGTGACGGCCAGAGGAATGGTGTTGCCGAGCAAATGCTTGAAGTCACCGTGCAGAAAGGGCATTGCCACGATGCCTGTCAGGCCACGCAGGGTTCTGGGCACCAGGCCCAGATTTTCCAGTGGCAGGAAGCGATCCAGGAAAAAGGCGACCCAGATGATCGCAATGAAAATACAGACTCCCACCAGATCCCGTTTGATGGAATGTATGTTTCGCGAATCAATCAGGCCGTTCATAGGGTCAGTTCAACATTCGTCGTAGTCGCTCTGCAACATCTGCCTGAGTGGTGGAGTCTGGCAGGGATGGGGTTGATGAGCCAGAGCCCTCATGATTCTTGAGAGCATTGAATTCATCACTGCTGATTCCCAACCTCGGAGAATCACTGTCTGTCAAATTGAGAGTCTTTATCATCTCCCGGATGTCGTGGAGTGTAGACGAAGAATCGGGCTGGTCGGAATTCTGCCCGGCGGGTGTGGAGGCTGTTTGTGGTGATGGGGAGGCAGATTCCTCCGTGCCGTGCATCGATGATGACCGTTCACCGTCACTGGCAAGTTCCGGTCTTTTCAGCGACCCCTGTAGGCCGGGGGTCGGGGCTTGATCGTCAGAGTTGGCTGATTGCCTTTCCGAGTGCGCCTTGACGGCTTTGATGATCAGTACGGCCGCCACGGCCAGTACAAGCAAGGTAATGAACCACATGACTAAAATCTCCTTTTCGTGAATGCAAGACGTTCAATACATATATAAACATAGGTCATAGGCCGAACAAGTGGTTTTCGACTGATAGAATTGATGCAATGATCAATCGCAGTACAGCTGACGAGTCGCAAATCCGCCATTGATGGTCTTGCGAGGATGTTGAACAGCTGTCAGTTGTTCATATGCTGTACCAATTATTCTTTCATGTTCCGGAGCCCTGAACCTGATGGTCCGACCCGACAAATCGATTGTCAAACGTTTCGACAGTCTGAAAACCCATCTAGAGCGTGAGAACCCGGTGCTGATAGATGCCATCGCCGGTTTTCGCAAGCTCGACACGATCGGTTACAAGACCGGTCTGATCGATACCGATGATTCATATGCCATGCAGATCTCATGGTGGCCTCTGGTGTCCATTCTTGGGGTGTTCTCCGCAGGGAAATCCTCGTTCATCAACAGTTATCTGGGGCAGAAGCTACAGAAGACCGGCAATCAGGCGGTTGACGACAAGTTTACGGTGATCTGTTACGGCGAGGAAAATGCTGGCCGTGTTCTTCCCGGTCTGGCGCTGGACGCTGATATGAGATTTCCGTTTTATCGCATCAGTGACGAGATCGAGAAAGTCACTGAAGGTGAGGGCCGTCGAATAGATGCTTATCTGCAACTCAAGGTCACTGACTCCGAGGTGGTACGCGGCAAGATTCTCATCGACTCACCCGGATTTGATGCAGATGCTCAGCGTACGTCGACACTCAAGCTGACCAACCACATCATGGAGATCTCGGATCTGGTCCTGGTGTTCTTCGATGCGCGGCATCCGGAACCGGGCGCCATGCAGGATACGCTGACTCACCTGGTCGAAAACACCATCGCGCGCAATGACAGCAGCAAGTTCCTGTTCATCCTGAACCAGATAGATACTGCAGCCAGAGAGGACAATACCGAAGAGATCGTCGGAGCCTGGCAGCGTGCGTTGTCACAGAAGGGTCTGACTGCCGGCAGGTTCTTCACCATTTACAACAAACAGGTGTCCATCCCCATCGAGGATGAGTCGCGCAGGCGTCGGTTCGAAGAGAAGCGTGATGCGGATATGGCTGAAATCGAAGACCGAATCAGGCAGGTGGAGGTCGAGCGGGCCTACCGAATAGTCGGTTCCATGGAAAAACAGGCCTACAACATCCGTGATCAGGCCATTCCTGCAATCATCCGACTGAAAGCGACCTGGGCGCGCCGCGTGTTGCGTCTGGACGCTCTGGTGTTTGCACTTGCGGCGATTGGTCTGTTTGGTGGAGCCATGCTGATGGGCACCTTGGGCTCGCTGATGGGCTTCATACTCAGCCTGTTTGCTGATCCCATAGCCATGTTGAGCACGCTGTTGGGTATTGCACTTCTTTTCCTCATCGTGCATTTCTTCATACGCAAGCTGGTGACGCAGTTCATGGCGTCTCGTCTGAAGAACACGCCTGATGAACCCTACACCAAGGCGTTCAAGTTCAACACGCGTTTCTTCCGATCCGTATTCGGCAAGGATCCGGTTGGCTGGAATGGACGATCACGGAAAACGATCGATGAGGTCATCGAACACGCCTCCGAGTTCGTGCAGACACTCAATGATCAGTTCACCAACCCATCGGGTAAAGTGCGCGATTAGTTGCTGATGATGGCCATGGCAGCTTGCCATGGTTGATCTTCTGCAGATAGCACTCTTTTGCAGAGCAAAAAAAACCGGTCATTGACCGGTTTTTTTTCGAATGAAATTCCATCTCTCTGGTCAACAGAACGACCCACGTTACAGGCTGTTGCAGCCTGCAACGTCTTGCCCTGATCAGGCGTGGCTGATCAGGAGCATGGTCTCAGACTTCAGTCTCTCAGCTTTTCAGCGGCTTCGATACCAGCTTCAGCAGTAGACGCATCCTGTGCTGCCGGAGCCTCTTCTTCCACATCCTGACTGGACGCCGCTTGCACGGGGTCGTTGGCCGATGGTTTGGCGGCAACAACAGCTTCAGGTGTGATGTCAGGCACTCTCTTGGAGGCCAGTGACATGCCACCGGCTGGGGCTTCATCCTTGTTGGCCAGAGAGCGAACTGTGCTCTTGAGCTGACTGGGTTGTCGCTGTGACACCTTGGCTTCAGTAGGCTGTCCGCTGCTCTCCTTGGCATTTTCTGCTTGCTCATCGCCAGGCGTGCTGGCCGCAGGTTTTTCCGCGACAGGCTTTCTGGTCGACGCGGCTTTTTCAGACGCGGGCTCGGTGCTCACTTCTTCGGCATCAGCTTGCTCAGAGGACGTTGTCTCCGAGGCGCTTTCCGAATCTGCCAGAGGAGCAGGCTCTGCATCGCTGGATGACGTTGCCGTCATGGCGTCGCTCGCATCGCTGTCCGTTTTCTCGGGACTTGCCTGGGCAGCAGCAGCTTTCTTGCTGTTGACTCTTTCACGACGACGGCTTCCACCACGACGTTTCGGCTTGTCAGAGTCATCGGCGGCTTCATCGGCAGGCGCTGCGTCACCGGCTTCATCCGATGGGTCGTCTTCAGCTGCAGTCTCGGTGTCTGCTGCAGAGGATGCTTCCGCAGTCTCCGTTGCTACAGGCTCAGGTGCTGATGTCACCTCAGACTCCACATCGGAAACCGCTTCAGGCGCAGGTGTCGAGACCGCTACTGGTGTTGCAGCAAGCTCCTCGACAGCGTCTTCTTCAACCTCGTCAGCAGGAGCTGCTTCCTCCACGACTGCAACTTCAAGCTCAGGCGCTTGCTCGTCCTGAGCTGCCTGAGAGTCAGCTGTCACTTCAGCAGCTGGTTCCGCTACATCTTCCGCCACGGGTGACGCCTGACGACTGTTGTCGGTGTCCGTCGTGGCTTCCGGTTGGCTGTCGGGCGCCGATGTGTCATCGGATTTCGCAGCTTCAGCACTCTCGCTGTGGGTCTCGGTGGCTTGAGACTCGTTCAGCGGGTCATTGCTGCTGGTTTGAGTATCCGTCGAGTCTGCTTTCGTTGCTTCAGCGGACTTGTCTGCAGCGACGACGGCGGAAGGCGTAGAGTCATCAGCAGATTCGGGTGTCTGCTGATCATTCGCTGCAAGAGACGCTGCAGCCGATGCCACTACGGCCTCGCCTTTGCTGTCGTCCCGGGGCTTGTCTTCCTGCGTTGATGACTTGTCCCTGGCTTGCTCGGACGCATCGCTTGCAGACTCGGGGTTGGCCGCTGTCTGATCGGCGTCTGTGTCCGCGGATTTTTCGTTGCGCTCAGCATTTCGTCCGCGTCCTCGACCACCACGACGTCGGCCGCCGCGACGACCGCGACTGCGGTTGCCTTCTTCAGTGTTTCGAGCTTCGTTGTTCTCGGAGGATTCCTCTGATGAGCTCTCGGCATCGATGACGACTGCTTCTGTTGCATCTTCAGCCTGGTTTTCAACCGCTTCCCTGGAACGTCTCGGGTTGCGCGGCTTTTTCACTGGTGTGCTGGATGCCTCCGCCGCCGTCGCATTGTCCTGCTCGTCAGTG
The DNA here is from genome assembly GCA_965367215.1 of uncultured Granulosicoccus sp. Taxonomy (GTDB): domain Bacteria; phylum Pseudomonadota; class Gammaproteobacteria; order Granulosicoccales; family Granulosicoccaceae; genus Granulosicoccus. The sequence goes on along the minus strand of CBDUIJ010000110.1, from coordinate 8,361 downwards.
GCCGGATTGCCGTTCGCCTCGTTGGCAACATCACCTGACTGCTTGCGGCCTCTGCCACGTCCACGGCTGCTCTTGCGCTCGCCGTCGGCGTTCTCTTCAGTCTTGTTGCGACGCTGATTGTTGCGGTTACCACGACCTTCGGTGGTCGTTTCACTCTTGTCACCGTCATTGCGATTGCGGCCACGGCCACCTCGATTCCCGGAGCGCTTGTTGCCGCGCTTCTGGCCACGAGATTCGTCGTCGTCCTTGTTCGCTGGCTGGCTGTTCGAATCAGCGGACGCCTTGTTCGCGTCAGTCTCGCCTGGCGTTGTAGCGGGGGCTGCGGGCGCGCCGAAAAGGGAGCTGACAGCGCCGAAAATTCGTCGGAAGCCACCGGGTCCCTGTACGGCAGGGGCCGCGACAGGCTGTGGTTCAGGCTGGGGCATGCGATGCGCTGGAGTCGGCGCCGGTGCCAGAGGCGTGACGGTGCTGACAGCGGCAGCTTCAGGAACCTTCTCTTCCCGAGCACTCTGGGGGGAAAAGCTTTCGCTGTTATCGGATGCCAGCTCGTAGCTCTTCTTCTGCACCATGTCATGTTCCGCTTCGGTCATGCGGATACGTTCGATATGGTAGTTGGGTGTTTCGAGTGTCGGGTTGGCCACGATCAGCAGAACCACCTGATTCCGAGCTTCGATTTCAGTGATGCTCTGGCGCTTTTCGTTCAGCAGGTAGGTCGCCACTTCAACCGGGACATCGGCCATCACGCGGCCGGTATTGTCCTTCATGGCTTCTTCTTCCATCAGGCGAAGAATGGACAGAGCAGTGGACTCTACGCCACGAATGGTGCCGTGACCCTGGCAACGCGGGCAGACGTTTTCGGAGGACTCTCCCAGCGATGGACGCAGGCGCTGTCTGGACATCTCCAGCAGGCCGAACTTGGAGATACGACCAATCTGTACGCGAGCACGGTCCTGTTTGAGAGCATCTCGCAGGCGGTTTTCAACGGCGCGCTGATGTTTGGAGGCCATCATGTCGATGAAATCGATGACGACCAGGCCACCCAGATCCCGCAGGCGCAGTTGGCGTGCAACTTCGTCGGCAGCTTCCAGATTGGTGTTGGTAGCAGTGTCCTCGATATCCGAGCCCTTGGTTGCGCGGGCCGAATTGATGTCGATGGAAATCAGCGCTTCCGTGTGATCGATTACCAGCGCACCACCAGAGGGCAGGCGTACTTCACGGCGGAAGGCAGACTCGATCTGCGACTCGACCTGGTAGCGATTGAACAGAGGTACATCGTCCTGGTACAGCTTCAGTTTGCGTTCATTCTGCGGCATGTAGAGCTTGATGAAGTCGGCAGCCTGCTGGTGTGTTGCCGGTTCGTCTGCAATGATTTCGCCGATATCGCCGCGGAAGTAATCACGCAGTCCTCGAACGATGATGTTGCTTTCCTGATACACGAGGAACGGGGCTTTTTTCTCGCCAGCCGCTTCCTGAATGGCTTTCCAGATGGCGGCCTGGTAGTCCAGATCCCACTGCAGCTCTTCGGTGGTGCGGCCGATTCCGGCAGTACGCACGATGGTGCCCATGCCTTCAGGGACTTCAACCTCGGACATTGCGGCCTTCAGTTCGGAGCGATCATCGCCTTCGATGCGTCGTGAAACGCCACCGGCGCGTGGGTTGTTGGGCATGAGTACCAGAAATCGCCCCGCAAGGCTGATGAAGGTAGTCAGTGCCGCGCCTTTGTTACTGCGCTCCTCCTTCTCGATCTGGACGACAATTTCCTGGCCTTCCTTGATGCAGTCACGGATGTTGGGGCGACCATTTTCCGATTTCTTGCCGTTCCCGGTGTGAAACTCCTTGGCAATTTCCTTGAATGGCAGGAAGCCGTGACGATCAGCGCCATAATCGACGAAAACCGCTTCGAGGCTGGGCTCGACGCGGGTGATCTTGGCTTTGTAGATATTGGATTTTCGTTGTTCGCGGGATTTGTGTTCTATATCCAGATCAACCAGTTTTTGCCCATCGACGATGGCAACACGCAACTCCTCTGGATGAGTCGCGTTGATTAACATTCTCTTCATTATTGTTTTGGTCCATGACGGACCCTGCCTTGGCCGGTACATCCGGCGAATGCGCGCACGCCTCGTCCTCGCCGGTGCAATACCAGAAGAGGAGGGTCAGGCAATAATTGATATATGCGCTCAGCATTTCGTTGGCCGAACAGGCGGAATCCGTGCTAGTTATCTATAAATGAAGCACGCTGGTTTTGCGTACTTCGCAATTCTGCGATCATGGCAGGCATCCGGCCTCTGATGATCGAGCGAGTAAGGCTGTCTTTTTTCGGTATCTATCCAGTAGGGCATCCGCGCGTTGGTCAAGACCGTTGTACAGTCTTGGCCGAGAAGGCGGGAACTGCCTGTCATGAAAGTGGCAACTACCCGTGTAATGAACGATACTGTCAGAATAGTCAGCGAGGTGAGTCCATTCGTACGCCGACTCTTCAATATAGCAGTGCGTGAGAGATTCGGCAATCGTCGTCGGTATCTCCGCGATGGTATCTAACCTTTTCAGCACCTCGCCGACAAGGTGACTGATCGATAACAACAGCAAAAACCATGCTAATTCAACCTCATAGGGCCGTGTCTGGCCACGAATCCGGTCGTTGCTGATGGCTGGCAGTGATCGATCGTCCGAAGATGCAGCCCCGATGGAGGCGTCAAAACCACGGCACGAACGTGTCACTGATGACGAGGATGGGCAGCGTATCGACAATTTTCTGATCAAGCGTTGCACCGGAGTGCCGCGCAGTCATGTCTATCGATTGATTCGCAAGGGCGATGTGCGGGTGGATGGCAGGCGGGTCAAGCAGACGCGCAAGCTGGTCGCCGGTGAGCAGGTGCGCATCCCCGCGATACGGGTGCAGCAGAATGAAGAGGTCAGTGTTCCCGACAAGCTCGCAGCAGCAGCCGGCAAGGCCATTGTCTTCGAGCATCCCGATTTTCTGTTGGTCAACAAACCGGCCGGGATTGCCGTGCACGGCGGCAGCGGCCTGGCATTCGGTTTCATAGATGCCATTCGGCAATCTCTGCAGGAGCCGAAACTGGAACTGGCTCACCGACTCGACAAGGCGACCAGTGGCTGCCTTCTGATAGGTAGGAGTTTGAAGGCCAACCGGCAGTTGCAGGATCTGTTTCGTCAGCGGGCAATCAGCAAACGTTATCTGGCTCTGGTAGAGGGGCGCTGGCCCGATGAGGTATCTCTGGTTGATGCGCGGCTGAAGAAGAACGTCGAACAGGCTGGCGAGCGGCGGGTCACTGTTGATCCTGAGGGGCAGGAGGCGCGCACGCGGTTTGCCATTCGACAACGCTACGCTGGGGCAACGCTGATGGATGTCGAGCTGGATACAGGGCGCACTCATCAGATACGCGTTCACGCCAGGCACAGCGGTCACGCTGTGGTGGGCGATACGCGCTACGGCGATAACAACGCGAACACGAGATTCAGGCAGGCGGGTCTGGCTCGTCTGTATCTGCATTCGTCCGAACTTGCCTTTGACTGGCAGGGGGAGCGAATCGCGGTGACGGCTCCGGTGGATGTTGCGTGGGAAAATTCGCTGGCGGTGCTGGAGAAGCAACGGTAGGCGTATGTCTTGTTGCGGGCCAGCACCGCTTGGCTTCAGCTACTGTCAGCGGCGTGTTCGGGGTGAGTTGGCGAGGCATCCATAAGGGGGCTTGGGCTGCGCGTCTTGCCGCGTGGCGGCTACATCACCTGCTGATATAAAGAGATGGGGCAATGTGCACCAAGGAATTTCTGATAAATAAAATTTTAGAAATCGACAATTATATATAGTTTTTCTTATTGGATGGGTGTCTCCATACTGCAGATAGCTGGTTGATACAAACTGGCAGCAGCAGAGGAAATACCAACCATGACGTTCAAGACAATCGCTACAACCGCCCTGTGTTCATTGCCTTTAACCGTTCAGGCGATCGAGCTGACAGACTTCACCGATCCGGATACCGCTTTCGATGAGGCATACGTCGATTTCAATGCAAATGCCAACTCTGGTAATCAGGATCAGACAAGCTACGATGCCTTGCTCACCGGCTTCTACAACAAGAGGGACAGCTCGGCCAAGCGCGTAATCGGTTTGCGGGTAGATGGCAATCTGGATGCTTCAAGAGGTCCCAATGCAGATGATGAATCCGCGGATGACTTCGGTTTTTCTGTGGGAGTCAGTCGCGATGCCTACTTCAGTGAAACCAACGAGGCACTTTTCTATTTCGTCAGTGGTGAGTTTGCCCACCAGGACAGTGCCATCGATGACAATCTCGGTGTGACTGCCGGTATCGGCTACGGTCGTGTATGGAATGCCACACCTCTGGCGAAGGCATTGCGCATCCAGGAAGCTCTGGGTTCCAGGGCACTGATGGCGTCTGACTTGAGTGATGACTCATTGATGCAGCTGGCTGCCATCATCGGTCGAGAGTCCGAGTATCGATCCAGAGAAGGAGCGGATGATTATCGCGGCGTCTGGTATTCCGATATGGAAGCGGTGCTGCTCGAGTCGGGCGCTCTCGTCAACGACAAGTTGTCAGCTCTGGCCATCGTCGAGCTGGATGATGTCCTGTTCGACGAACCGATCAGTGCACGTCGTCATGGCTGGCTGGTTCGCGCTGGTGCTGGTTTCCAGTCGAGTGATTTTTCAGGCCTGACCGACAACGATCCCAAGTTGACCTTTCAGCTTGAATACGCAAAGCCTTACGGATTGAAAGGACAGTTGATCAACGTGGCCACCTACGAGCCGATCTTCGGCGACAACACGTTGCAATATCTGAACAACCGTTTGAGCTATTCGTACGAAGTGTCGGACAGGATCGACTGGATCAACGCCTGGGACCTGTCTGTACAGCGTGCAGATGATGCTGCCGATAGTGGTTTCACCAGTAATCTTCTGACATCCTCGTTTCTGTATCACCTGACCAACCAGCTTGATCTGGGCCTGACGCTGGCTGCGGTAGATACCGACGAGAAGCCCAATGTAAATGCTGAAAATGACGACATTGCGACATCGGCCAATCTGGCTCTTCGTTATCGCGTCAAATAGGTTACATCCGGCACTTCGATTCTTCCCGGACGGGCTGACAATTGTCAGCCCGCCTACTCATGCAGGCACATTCTGTCTGCTCAATCTGGTTGTTCAACTACCATGCAAATAAATACACAGACCCCCGTTGCAGATTCATCGGTATCCCGTTCGTTCTTCATTCCAATCACCCTCTCCCTGTTGGTTCTTGTTTCAGGGTGTGCGACCCGATCTCCGGATTTCGCAGATTCGGTAGCCAGCGAAGGAGACCAGTACAGCGCCATCAGCGAAAAGTGGGCGGAAGGTCAGAAGCTGGTTTCGAAGGGAGAAAAGAAAATCAAGAGGGGGAGAGAGCAGATCAGCGATGGCAATGAAAACATCAGCGAAGGCGAGGCCATGGTGCGTCGTGGCAAGCGCATGAGGGATGAAAGTGAAGAGGAATACAAGCTGAAGAAGGAATTCTGATTCTGAATCGGTGGGCGCGGTCCGCTACTGCGCCCACGTTCTCTTTGCTTCATGGAGTTGATTGCCGGTATGCCTGGCCGTGATGTCTCCCGGGCTGGTCTTGAGTGCTCTGCCATTACTGGTTTGCTGTCTGGTCGTGACGCCTGACGAACCTGTATTGCATGCACCTGCCATCAACGGCTAGCTGCCTGCTCGGTAGTTGGCAGGTCTTGCGCGTTCCTGCTTTTCCGTCGATGCGGGGCGTGAGCATCAACTTGTATTATTTGAAGCCTTGTCGATACTTTCGGAGCATTGGATTTTTCCTGCTTCCTGCTTCCTGCTTCTTGCTTCTTGCTTCTTGCTTCTTGCTTCTTGCTTCTTGCTCCGTGCTCCTGTCGAGTGAGTGCGATGCCTCGCCTTTCACGTGCGGGCTTTTTCTCAGGTGCTCGTCAGCGTCAGGGGACGCATGCAGAGTCTGTCTCGCACCAGCTTGCTCTGGTAAACCAACTGATAGGTCGTTTTCGCGGTGAGCTTCCTCTCCGACCGCCTTTGCCTTGCGGCCCTTCATTCGATGCTTCAGTTGGCCGATTGTTCTGTCAATCGGTAAGCGGAGGAATGGTTCGAGGTGCGACGATGAGCTCTTGTCGTGTGCTTCCGGAGTGTCGACCATCTGGTCAGTTTTTCAGGATGTTGTGCTCCTGAAAACTTCTGGTTGTATGTTCCTTCTACGATTGGATACCATTCCTGAATCGGTGCTGTTATGGTTCGTCATATTGTTGGTGGTTAAACTACACACTCATTAATGATGGAGCAATTCGCGAAGTATCCAGTAGGCAATCTGCAAGAGTCACTCCTTGCAATAAGACGCCTGTGCGAATTGCGCATCTCCATGTCGGTCCTACTACTCCTGCAAGCTATCCGGATTCCGGTGTCTGCACTTGCAGCATTGAAAATTCGACTTGATAAGCAGCAGTCAACTTGAGTCATAATGACAAAAATCGTAAAGAGGTACGTTGAATGAATGGTCCGATTCACGACATCGATCCGATCGAAACTGCTGAATGGCGAGACGCGGTAGCGGATGTCATCGAGCGCGACGGAACAGAGCGGGCGCACTATCTCTTGGACAAGACTGTTCAAGAGGCCCGAGAGCAAGGCAGCAACCTTCCATTCTCGGCAACAACGAGTTACCAGAACTCCATACCAACGGACTTGCAGGTACCTTACCCGGGTGACCTGGAAATGGAATGGCGCATTCGTACCATAAACCGTTGGAACGCCATGGCAACTGTTGTGCGGCGCAATAAAGTCAGCTCGGAATACGGCGGTCACATCGCTTCATTTGCATCGTCGGCTGTCATGTACGACATCGGTCTCAATCACTTCTGGCGTTCGCAAGGTGAATCTCACGGTGGCGATCTGGTGTTCTTTCAGGGGCATGTGATACCCGGCATCTACGCTCGCAGTTTCATGGAAGGACGACTGACCGAAGAGCAACTTCTGAACTTCCGCTCGGAAGTCGACGGCAAGGGCTTGTCGTCTTATCCGCATCCCTGGTTGATGCCGGACTACTGGCAATTCCCGACTGTGTCGATGGGCCTCGGACCGTTGTGCGCGATCTACCAGGCGCGCTTCATGAAGTACATGCACAACCGCGGTCATATCGATATGGCAGACCGCAAGGTATGGTGCTTTCTCGGTGATGGCGAAATGGATGAGCCTGAATCACTGGGTGCAATTTCTCTTGCAGCGCGAGAAGATCTGGATAATCTGATTTTTGTCATCAACTGCAATCTGCAAAGACTGGACGGTCCGGTTCGCGGCAATGGAAAAATCGTGCAGGAACTCGAAGGTGAATTCAGGGGTTCAGGCTGGAATGTCATCAAACTGCTTTGGGGACAGGGTTGGGATGAGTTGCTGGAGAATGACACCAGCGGCATGTTGCGGCGCCTTATGGAAGAGACCGTTGACGGCGATTACCAGACATTCAAGTCGAAGGACGGTGCCTATGTGCGTGAACACTTCTTCGGCAAATATCCGGAAACGGCAGCACTGGTCAAGGACTGGACCGACGAGCAGATCTTCGGTTTGCGACGCGGCGGCCACGATCCTGAAAAGGTCTATACCGCCTTCAAGAATGCATCCGATACCAAAGGTCAACCGACTTGCCTGCTGATCAAGACGGTCAAGGGCTACGGTATGGGGAATGCCGGTGAGGGTCAGAACATCACTCACCAGCAGAAGAAGATGGCTGAAGATCAGCTGCATGCCTTCCGCGATCGATTCAAGATTCCTGTCAGTGATGCGGATCTGCGCTCGGCGCCATTCGTGACGCTCGACGATGAGCAGAAAGCTTATCTTGCAGCGCGTAGAAAAGAGCTCGGTGGTGCATTCCCGAAACGCAACTGGAAGGACTCTCCCAAGCTGGAGATTCCTGATCTGTCAGTCTTTGGAGCCCAGCTGAAGAGTACCGGCCAGCGTGAAATTTCCACGACCATGGCTTTCGTGCGCGTACTGACGACCTTGTTGCGAGACAAGAAGATCGGCAAGCAGGTCGTGCCTATCGTGCCTGACGAATCGCGTACCTTCGGTATGGAAGGTCTGTTTCGGTCAGTGGGCATCTACAACCCCAAGGGGCAGATGTACACGCCGGAAGATGCCGAGCAGATGATGTTCTACAAGGAGAGCAAGACAGGGCAGATATTGCAGGAAGGTATCAACGAGGCAGGCGGCATGGCCGACTGGATTGCGGCAGCAACCTCGTACAGTGTGCACGGCGTACCGATGATCCCTTTCTATATCTACTACTCCATGTTCGGTTTCCAGCGTATCGGTGATCTGGCCTGGGCCGC
>CBDUIJ010000109.1:0-16043 GCA_965367215.1 uncultured Granulosicoccus sp. | reverse complement strand
GCCCGGAAGGATTCGAACCTCCGACCGCCTGGTTCGTAGCCAGGTACTCTATCCAACTGAGCTACGGGCGCGTTGTTTTTGCGACCTGCGAATTATGGTGCGAGAAAGGTCTCTCGTCAACCTATCGCGACAACTATTTTCAACTTTTTCCTGATTAATACCAAAATTTCTTTCTGACTGACACTGCTATCACATTATTGCAACTGTGATTCAATTCTCTACAGCATAGGACTTGATAGCTTCTGGCGATTCATCCGCCTCTGCAGTCCCATCGACTTCCTGTTCTTTCTTGATACGTGCGTAAATCTCTTCTCGATGAACGGCAACTTCCTTGGGTGCATTGACGCCAATGCGCACCTGGTTACCCTTCACTCCCAACACGGTGACAGAAACCTCGTCACCGATCATCAATGTTTCACCAACTCTGCGGGTCAAAATCAACATACTACAAGCTCCTGTGCAGCAGCGGATCTGACGACATGCCAGCGCGCTGTGTTCGATTTCCTTGCGCCGAACAGACATTGAATATGTCCTTCGGTTCAGACAGGATTATCTCAGCTCGTAGTGATGTTTATACCTAGTAACCCCAATACCCGGTCATATTTAACAGTTGCGCAACGAAGACACGTGAACATTCATTTTCGAGCGCCAGATTTCAGGTCACGCAGAGTCACAAGCCCGTCACTATGTAAACCGTTGCAACACGAATCGATCAGCAGCGCATCGGATCAGGTCTCTACGACGTCCTCACCAGCGAGCTCGAACTCCTCATGCAACGCTCGCACACCCAGCTCGATGTATTTCTCATCGATAACCACACTGATCTTGATCTCCGAGGTGGTGATCAGTCGCAGGTTGATTCCGGCATCGGCAAGGCTCTTGAACATGCGACTCGCGATACCGGCATGGGAACGCATGCCTACACCCACTATCGACAGCTTCGCAATTCGGTCGTCACCCGAGATCGTCGCGGCACTCAGAACGTCGTTGTTACTCTTGAGATAGTCGATGACTCGCTGGTATTCGTCCCGATGCACGGTAAAGGTGAAGTCGGTCATACCGTCTGCACCGATGTTCTGAATGATCATGTCCACTTCGATATTCAGATCGGATATCGGGCCAAGAATCGCATAGGCGGTACCCGGGCAATCAGCCACCCCGGTCACCGTTATCTGCGCCTCATCCCGAGTGAACGCTATTCCGGACACTAGCGCCTGTTCCATGGTGTTTTCCTCGTCATCGTAAGTTATCAGGGTGCCGTCACCGGGCTTGAAGCTCGAGAGTACACGCAACGGTACATTGTATTTGCCGGCAAATTCCACGGCTCGGATCTGCAGAACCTTGGAACCGAGGCTGGCCATCTCCAGCATTTCCTCGAAGGTGATCCTGTCCAGGCGCCGGGCGCGGCTCTCGACCCTGGGATCGGTCGTATACACGCCATCAACATCGGTAAAGATCTGGCACTCATCACACTTGAGCGCTGCCGCCAGGGCTACCGCAGACGTGTCAGAACCACCGCGCCCCAATGTCGTGATGTCACCCTCTTCATCGACCCCCTGAAAACCGGCCACAACCACCACACGCCCGGCCTTGATATCGCCCATGATGCGATCGGTATCGATGTCAAGGATACGAGCCTTGCTGTGACTCTTGTCAGTGAGGATGCGCACCTGTGCACCTGTGTAGGACCGGGCATCGACTCCCAGCTCTTTCAAGGCCATGCATAACAGGGCGATCGTCACCTGCTCGCCGGTGGCCAGCAACACGTCCAGTTCACGCACGTCCACCACGGCTGGCATCACTTCACGCGCCAGTCCGACCAGACGATTGGTTTCGCCCGACATTGCGGAAACAACCACCACCACGTCATCACCTGCCTCACGAGCCTGCTTCAGACTCTGAGCCACATGCTGGATACGTTCGACGCTACCGACGGATGTGCCGCCGTACTTCTTGACTAGAAAAGCCATATTGGGAAATGCACACCTATATCTGTGAACTGTTGAACCGTACCTGCCAGCATGCCCCTACTCCGAATGACGGTAGGCAGCCCCGTTTCATCGGGGCTACCTCGAGCGCACACTGACCGGCCGATCTGAAAAATCATCACTGCACCCTGAGAATCAGGCCTTGAGTCGAGACTCGATCAGCACTCGCGCAGCAGCAAACGCCTCCTCGACCTTCTCCAGGGTATCTGCGCCACCCTGAGCCATATCCGCTCTACCACCCCCACGACCGCCCATGACGGCAGCCACTTCCTTGAGTAGCTCGCCCGCCTTGAGACTGCCATGTCGGGATTCGGCGACTGTGGCAATCAATGACACCTTACCGTCCTTCTCACTCGCCAGCACGATGATGCTGTCGCTGAGCTTCTGACGCAGCTGATCCATCAATGTTCTCAGCGCCTTGGCATCGGCATCGTCCACCACCTTCAACAGCACGCTCGAATTGCCGATGGTTTCGGCCTCGGTTGCCAGATCGCTTCCGGCACTGGCCGCCAGTCTTGCCTGGAGCTGTTCAACCTGTCTGGCCAGCTCGCGATTGCGGGACTGAAGCTGCTTGAGCTTGGGCAGGACATCACCCTTGGGGGACTTCAGCACGTCCGCAACTTCCTCGAGCTGATGCTCCAGAGACTGCGAGTACTGCAGAGCAGCGGCACCACTGACAGCCGTGATACGACGCGTGCCGGTGGAGGTTCCACCTTCGCTCAGCACCTTGACACCACCCAGTTCACCGGTTGCCCGTACATGCGTTCCACCGCACAACTCGATAGAACGGTCACCCAGTTTGACGACTCGCACCACATCGCCGTATTTCTCACCAAACAAGGCCATGGCTCCCTCGGCGACAGCCTCGTCCATGGACATCTCACGAGTCACACAAGGGCTGTTGGCACGAATTTCCTGATCAATCCACTGTTCGATGCTGACGCGCTGAGCCTCGGTAACGGGCGCATCGTGTGAAAAATCGAAGCGCAGTTGCTTTTCATTCACCAGCGAGCCCTTCTGCTCGACATGTGTGCCCAGTATCGACCGCAAGGCGCCATGCAGCAGATGAGTTGCCGAGTGATTTCGCCTGATGCTTTGTCGACGAGCTGCATCGATGCGGGCTGTGACTGTGTCGCCAACGGCAACAGAGCCGCCGGACGAGGTGCCGGCATGGGCAAGTGCCTGCCTCTGCTTCTGCGTATCCATGACTTCAAATACCGCTGGCTTGTCGCCGCCCGTGCTCAGAGTGCCGACATCGCCTACCTGACCACCGGATTCACCGTAGAACGGTGTTCTATCGAGGATGACCCAGCCCGCCTGACCCGGCTCGATGCGCTCGACAGACTGCCCATCGATGAATATTTCGGTGATGCGTGACTCGCTTTCATCGTCGGTGTACCCGAGAAACTCAGTCGTCGTCGTCGTGTGAAAATCCAGCCCCTGGGTGGCGAACTTGCTGGCCGCTCTGGCCCTGTCGCGCTGTGCTTCCATGCAGGATTCAAAACCCTCCATGTCGACATCCAGCTCCCGCTCACGAGCGATGTCGCCCGTCAGATCAGCTGGGAAACCGTAGGTGTCATAGAGCTTGAAAATGACGTCGCCCGGTATGGTCTTGTCCGGCAGATTGGCAATCTCTTCGTCCAGAATCACCAGACCAGCTGACAGGGTCTTCGCGAAGCGCTCTTCCTCACGCAGCAACTGCTGCTCGACTTCCGCCTGCATGGCAGCCAGTTCCGGATAGGCATGCCCCATCTCCTTGACCAGAGAAGCCACCAGTTTGTGGAAAAAAGGTTCGGAGGCGCCCAACTTGTTACCGTGTCGCGCTGCCCTGCGAATGATCCGGCGCAGCACATACCCCCTGCCCTCGTTACTGGGCAAGACACCATCGACAATCAGAAATGAACAGGATCTCAGGTGATCCGTGATGACCCTGAGCGACGGATTGGCAAGATCCTGACAGTCCAACAGACGAGCGGCATCCTTGATCAGGTGCGCAAACAGGTCTATTTCATAGTTGCTGTGTACATGTTGCAAGACCGCGGCGATACGCTCCAGGCCCATGCCTGTATCCACACAGGGTTTCGGCAACGGAGTCATGGTGCCATCAGCCGAACGATCGAACTGCATGAACACGAGATTCCAGATTTCGATGTAACGATCACCGTCTTCTTCCGGAGAGCCCGGTGGGCCACCCCAGACTTCCTCGCCGTGATCGTAGAAGATCTCGGAACACGGACCGCACGGTCCGGTATCCCCCATCATCCAGAAATTGTCCTTCGCACCAATGCGAATGACCCTGTCAGCCGGCACACCGATGTCATTGACCCAGATACTCTCGGCTTCGTCATCTTCTTCGAAGACCGTCACCCAGAGCTTTTCGGCTGGCAATCCCAGCGTACCGGTCAGGAAAGTCCAGGCGAACTGGATAGCTTCGCGCTTGAAGTAGTCTCCGAAGCTGAAATTACCCAGCATCTCGAAAAACGTATGATGGCGCGCGGTATAACCCACGTTATCCAGATCATTGTGCTTGCCACCGGCGCGCACGCAGCGCTGCGATGTGGTGGCGCGACGATAGTCCCTGACCTCGTCACCCGTGAAGACGTCCTTGAACTGGACCATGCCTGCATTGGTGAACAGCAAGGTCTTGTCGTTGCCCGGCACCAGAGAGCCGGATGCCACGATTTCATGCCCTTGACTGGCAAAGAACTGGAGAAACTGTTCTCGAATCTGAGAAGTAGTGACAGGTAATGAAGCTGGCATGGCGGGCCGCGGACAATCAAAAGGACCGATAGTGTAGCCGGAGCGCGGCCTCACGTGTATAGCCCAGTCTCATCGGTTGTTCAAAACCGGGAAGATGGTCAGCCTGAGGACGAATTCGCCAGTTCCTTACGCAACCTTTTCAGCCCACGTAGCGTATCGCTGGATGAAAAGCCTCGCCTTTGCAGAGAGCGTGCGATGCGGGATGTGGCTTGCTGGCCGGTATCCATGATGTCATGCGCTGAGAAGCGCTTGGCAATAGCCAGCTCCGCCTGCTCACTCCAATCGACTTGCAACATCTTGAGCGCACGCTGCACAAGATGGGAATCGATCCCACGCTCAGCCAGCTTTGACCGAATGGACAAAGGCCCATAACCATGATTCATGCGCTGTTCGGCATAAAGCTCGGCATAGCGTTCGTCATTCAGGTAATTCGCGCTGACAAGATCCGCCAGCGCTTCCTCTATAGCCGCTTCACCATGCTCGCGCTGACGCAGCTTTCGAGTGAGCTCGACTGTCGAGTGATCCCGCCGGGCCAACAGACGAATGGCAGCGACATACGCCTGATGGGCTGCCTTCTGAGCCAGCTTCTCAGGCGTTTCCGATTGACTCATCAGGGGTAGCCGAACACTCGACTACCCGATGGAGATGCGTGCCGGGAAAATCATGCCCCGGCTTCTACCTCTTCCTCACTTTCGTTCTTGTCGCGTCTGATGCTTTCCGGCTTGGGCAGCAGCATTTCTCGCAGTTTCACATCGATTTCGTCGGCAATTTCAGGATGCTCGATGAAATGCTTTCGAACATTTTCCTTGCCCTGACCGATACGGTCGCCGTTGTAGCTGTACCAGGCACCTGCCTTGTCGACCAGGCCGTTCTGCACCCCCAGATCGATCAATTCACCTTCTCTGGACACGCCTTCTCCGTAGAGAATCTCGAACTCGGTCTGACGAAATGGCGGTGCCATCTTGTTCTTGACAACCTTCACCCGTGTTTCGTTACCAACGATCTCATCACCGCGCTTGATGGCACCGATACGACGGATATCCAGGCGAACCGAGCAGTAGAACTTCAGTGCATTACCACCCGTAGTGGTTTCAGGGCTGCCGAACATGACGCCGATCTTCATACGGATCTGGTTGATGAAGATGACCAGCGTGTTGGTGCGCTTGATGTTACCGGTCAGCTTGCGCAGCGCCTGAGACATGAGTCGCGCCTGCAGGCCGACGTGCGAGTCACCCATATCGCCTTCGATCTCGGCTTTCGGTGTCAGAGCCGCAACGGAGTCGACGACGATGATATCGACAGCACTGGAACGCACCAGCATGTCGACAATTTCCAGCGCCTGATCGCCGGTATCCGGTTGTGAGATCAACAATTCGTCGACATCGACACCCAGTTTTCGGGCATACACGGGATCCAGCGCGTGTTCGGCATCAACAAATGCAGCCGTACCGCCAGCCTTCTGGCATTCCGCGATGACCTGTAGAGTCATGGTGGTCTTGCCTGACGATTCCGGACCGTAGATTTCGCAGATTCGACCGCGTGGCAGGCCGCCTATACCCAGAGCAAGATCCAGCCCCAGCGACCCTGTGGAGATGACATCGATATCCCGAGAGACAGAGTCGTCCCCCATGCGCATGATAGTGCCCTTGCCAAATTGCTTTTCAATCTGGCCAAGCGCCGCAGACAGCGCTTTTTTCTTGTTGTCGTCCACTGGTTTGTTCTCCGTTCAATTCGATTGCGGAACTGCCACTCCCTGGCACCTGTCCGATGAACGGATTATTTCACAACTAACCAGTCGATTGGGTGTTCAGACCGTTAAAAGACTGTAAATATTTTCAGTTACTGTGCTGACTTCTACACTCTTCGTAGCTACCGGGTTTCAGCTCTTCCTGCTCCTGACACAGGGTGTTCAGCTCCTCTTCCACCAGCGCCTTGTGCGCTTCCTGCTCTGCCAGTGCATCGCGCACCTGCTCGGCTTTTTCGGCGGTCTCGTCGCGGTTGGCACGCACTTCCTCAAGCAGTTCTTTCTGCTCCGAGATGTATTTTTCCAGCTCTTCCACCGACAGTTGCTTCTGTTGCGCCATTGCCACACCGGATAAACACAGCGACATTGCCAGCAACAGAGTCGGCACAACTGCGCCGGATCGGCCTTCCATAATTTTCATGCTATTCAGTTCACTCCCGGTTCCGGATTCGCGCGATGGTACCACGCAAGGCATGCAGCACCGCCTGCTCGCGCACGGCCAGACGGTCCCCTTGCAGATGCAACAACTCTGCCGATAACTGCCCATCGAGAGACCAACCCAGCCACACGGTACCTACGGGTTTGCCGGGCACCGCCCCATCGGGCCCGGCGATACCGCTGGCCGCCACGGCCACGTTGGCACCACTGCGCTCCAGCGCCCCTGCAGCCATTGCCAACACACAGGCTTCACTGACGGCACCGTGTTGCTCGAAGACCATCGATGGCACACCCAGCAGGTCCTGCTTGGCCCGATTCGAATACGTTACAACCGATTGTTCGAACCACCCAGAACTGCCTGCCATGTCTGTCAGGGCCCCGGCAATCAGACCGCCGGTACAGGATTCGGCGGTTGTCATCGTTGCGTTATCTGCCAGCAGCAGACTCGCCAGTTCGGCAACCAGGCGAAGCTTCTCTTCCTGCGCCCCGGAAACCGCGCCATTGCCGGCTTGTTGTGGAATTTCTTTCATCGTCACGATCCAGTCTCTCTGTCAGCAGCTCAATCACTGAGTACACTATGCATCATGACGCAGAGCACAACACATACCCCCATGATGCAGCAGTATCTGGGCATCAAGGCAAAACACCCCGAATCTCTTCTGTTCTACAGAATGGGTGATTTCTACGAACTCTTCTATGACGATGCAAGACGTGCCGCCGAATTACTGGATATCACCCTGACAGCCAGGGGCAAGAGCGGCGGCGACCCCATCCCCATGGCCGGCATCCCCTACCATGCCGCTGACAACTATCTGGGCAGACTGGTGCGACTGGGCTTGTCTGTTGCCATCTGCGAACAAACCGGAGCGGTCACCAACAAGGGCCCGGTGACCCGTGAAGTGGTGCGTGTGGTGACACCAGGTACGCTGACCGAGGAGTCGCTGCTGGCGGCCCGCTCGGTTGCCATGCTGGTATGCGTCTGTGAGGGCTCGGCTGCCGAGGGTTACGGCATCGCGGCGCTGGATGTTGCGGCTGGCGACCTTGCCGTCATGCAGGTTCCCGACCTGACGGGCCTGCAAGCCGAAATCTCGCGACTGGACCCGGCGGAACTGTTGTTATCCGAAGACAGTCGCCTGCAGAGCGAATTTGCCTCGCTGACACGTCGAAGTCGCGCCCCCTGGCTGTTCGATCTCAGTGCATCACGCAAACTGCTGACCGGCCACTTCAAGGTGCGCAATCTGGAAGCATTCGGCTGCGAAGAGCTGGAGCTTGCCATCCGCGCAGCCGCAGTGGCATTGGGCTATGCACGCGAAACGCAGCTCAACAGCCTCGAACAGGTCAGCAATCTACGGGTCGAGAACGCCTCGGATACAGTCATCCTCGACCCCGGTACACGGCGTCATCTGGAGCTGGTGGAAAATTCGCGCCAGGAAGAATCCAATACGCTGTTCAGCGTCATTGACCGCACGGCCAACCCGATGGGCACGCGCAAGCTTCGCGCCTGGCTGCAACAACCTGTCAGGGATCGGGCACGTATCGCTCACCGGCAGGATCGTGTCGATGCACTGATGCAGGATGATGCCTGTACGGATATTGCGGCAACGCTGTCGAGCATGCATGACATGGAACGCATTCTCACACGCGTTCTACTGGGCAGTGCACAGCCCAGAGAACTGGAACGTCTGCGCCTGAGCCTCGAGCGTCTGCCAGAACTCAGCGCCTTGCTCGACAAGGCCAACAGCAGTGATGCCAAGGCATCCCTGGCCTCAACCCTGGAGACTCTGCAGCAACCGGTCACGGCGGATGAATTTCTCAAACGCGCCGTTTGCGAAAACCCGCCGGTTGTCCTTCGTGACGGCGGTGTTATTGCCGATGGCTTTGACGAGCAACTGGATGAATTGCGCTCGCTCAGTGGCGATGCCAGCGACTACCTGGCACAGATGGAACAACGCGAGAAAGAAGCAACCGGCATCAGCTCGCTCAAGGTCGGCTACAACCGGGTTCATGGCTTCTATATAGAAACCAACCGGCAGAGTGAACCACCCGCCCACTACATCCGCCGACAGACATTGAAGAGTACCGAGCGTTACATCACGCCCGAGCTCAAGGAACATGAAGACAAGGTGCTGGGTGCCCGGGAAAAGGCGCTGGCGCGAGAGCGTGAGCTGTATTCAGGGGTTCTCGACACGCTGAAGCGGGAACTGAGCATCTTGCGCAGCATCGCGCAAGCAGTCGCGGAGCTCGACGTGCTCAACAGCTTTGCACGAATCGCCGCCGATCACGATTGGTGCCGCCCGCAATTGACCGAAGAGACCGGAATTCGTATCGATGAGGGCAGGCACCCTGTCATCGAAGCACTGATTGATGACCCGTTTGTCGCCAATCCGACCCATCTTGACGAGCGTTGCCGCATGTTGCTCATTACCGGACCCAACATGGGTGGTAAATCGACCTTCATGCGACAGACGGCACTGATTGCCCTGCTGGCCCATACCGGCAGCTACGTGCCTGCGGCGAAGGCTGTCATTGGCCCCATCGACCGGATCTTCACCCGTATCGGTGCCTCTGACGACCTGGCCCGTGGGCAATCGACCTTCATGGTCGAAATGACGGAAGCGGCGCATATCCTGCGCAATGCATCCGCCAACAGCCTGGTTCTGATGGATGAAGTGGGTCGCGGCACCAGCACGTATGACGGTTTGTCGCTGGCCTGGGCCTGTGCCGAGCATCTGGCCGAGAACAATCGGGCACTGTGCCTGTTTGCCACCCACTACTTCGAACTGACGGCCATGGCCGAGCTGCACCCCCACATCGAAAATGTTCACCTGGATGCCGTGGAACATGAAGGCAAGATCATCTTCATGCACAGCATCAAACAGGGTGCAACCGACCGCAGTTACGGTCTGCAGGTAGCGGAACTGGCCGGTTTGCCCGAAGCGGCCCTCGGATATGCTCGTCATCGCCTCGCTTCTCTGGAGCAACGTACCGAGACTGCACACGAGAGCACGCCTCCACCACCGCCACAGCAGCCCGTCGACGTCAAAGCGGACACAAGAAGTGAAGTAACCCCTCGAAAAACCCGCTCCAGCCCACAACTGGACATGTTCGGGCCCGGTCAAGCGGTACAGGAATACCTCTCGGGACTGGATATTGACGCCATTTCACCACGTCAGGCTATCGAACACCTGTATGCGATGAGCGAGCTGGGCAACTGGAAATCCTGACAGTAATTAGCGCCATTCCATGGCACCTATCAACTTGGCATGCTACTTTACGGCAATGACAAAATTCACTCGGGCAGGCCTCATCGTCAAGTTCAACGATGAGAGCGTCGCCAATACTCTTGCTGATGTCGTGGAATGCCTCGAGGCACTCCACGTGGAAGTGGTGCTGGATATCAGCACGCGTGGACTGATGGACGGGCGCAAGACCGTCGATACCAGCGAAATCGCCCAGAGCTGCGATCTGGCGGTGGTCATCGGTGGCGATGGCACCCTGCTCAGTGCAGCCCGGTCGCTGGTCGATCACCATATTCCCATCGTGGGCATCAACCGGGGCCGCCTCGGCTTTCTGGTCGATGTGTCCCCTGATGGCGGGCTGGATGAGCTGACCCAGATCATCAAGGGTCAGAATATCCAGGAGAACCGTGCCATGCTGCAGACACGCATCCTGCGTGACGGCGAGTGTGTGGCCAGCTCCTATGCCTTCAATGACACCATCATCCGCGTCAAGGATGTACTGCAGATCATGGACTTCGACGTCATCATCGATGATGTTCTCGTGACACACCAGAGGGCGGATGGATTGATCATCGCCACCCCATCCGGCAGCACGGCGTACTCCCTGTCAAACGGTGGCCCGATTGTCGGCCCCACCATCGATGCTCTGGTCGTACAACCCATCTGCCCTCACACATTGACCAGCCGCTCGCTGATGGTCGACGCAGACTCCACCATCCGGGTGCATCTGTGGGACGACGATGTCGCCAGTGCGCAGGTCATCTGCGATGGACAGGTCTACATGGACGCCATGCTCGGCGACATGATTGAAGTCAAACGCAACGCCAATCGCGTCATGCTGTTGCATCCTGAAAATTACGACTATCACCGCATACTGCGTGAGAAGTTGAACTGGGGCTGACCTTCGGAACCTGATCAGTGCTTACCCATCTGCACATTCGCCATTTCGCCATCATTGACTCCTCCGAGCTTGAGCTCGATGCCGGCATGACTGCCTTGACGGGCGAAACCGGGGCAGGAAAGTCCATCCTGCTGGACGCCCTGGGTCTGGTGCTGGGGGCTCGCGCCAGTGCCGATACCATCCAGCAGGGGGCCGACAGAGCCGATATAACGGCCAGCTTCAACCTGGACGATCTACCGGAAGTCAGCCAGTGGCTCGTCACTCATGAACTGGATGCCGATAACGAGTGCCTGATCCGCAGAACGCTGTCGAGCAATGGAAAATCACGTGCCACCATCAACGATGTACCGGTATCGGTCCAGAGCCTGAAAACCCTGGGGGAGCAGCTGGTCACGATACATGGCCAGCATGCCCACCAGACGCTGGGGAAATCCGCTCAACAACGGGATTTGCTGGATCGCTATGCCGGTGGCGCGCAGTACCAGAGAGTCGCACGGGCGTTCGAGGCCTGGCAGAGCGCCAATGAGGCCGTCGAACACCAGGAACGATTCGCACATGAACGCCTGCAGCGAATAGACCTTCTGAGCTTCCAGTTACAGGAATTCGATGAGCTGGATATCGGCAATGCCAGCGTGGCAGACATCGAATCGGAGCATCGCTGGCTGGCCAACAGTGATCGGATACTGGCGCTGGGTGAACAGGCCCTGAGCGCCATCGACGACACGGCCTACCCTGCGCTCAACAAGGCGACCCCACCGTTGAGCGAACTGGTACAGATCGATGAACAGCTGCGCGAAGCACTGGACCTGGTGGAATCTGCAGCCATTCAGGTGGCGGAATCAGCCCATCTGATACGCAGCACTCTCGGCAAGCTTGAACACGACGACGCACGCCTGACCTGGCTCGATCAGAAACTCGCTGCCCTGCATTCGCTGTCCCGCAAGCACCAGTGCGACATGGCCAGCCTTCCCGAGGTCGAACATGAACTGCGCCAGGAGTACGACACCCTGACTGACCCCGGCAAGGCCGGTGATGAACTCATCCGTGAGCGCGATGCCCTGCGGGCAGTCTACGACGAAGAAGCAAAGAAGCTGACGCGTCACAGGCGCCGCCACGCAAAGAAACTGGCCAGCACCATCTCGGCCACCATGCAGGATCTCAGCATGGCTGGTGGTGTATTCGATATCGAGGTGGAGACAGACGACTCACAACCTCACAGACTGGGCAATGACACCATCCATTTTCTGGTCAGCCCCAATCCGGGCGTAGCCCCCGGGCCGCTGTCACGCGTTGCCTCAGGCGGTGAGCTTTCACGTATCAGTCTGTGCATGACGCTCGCCGCACTGGATTCACACGCCGTGCCGACGCTGGTCTTTGATGAGGTCGACTCCGGCGTGGGAGGTGCCGTGGCCGTCAAGGTCGGGCAAATGCTTCGGCAGGTAGGAAGCCAATCGCAGGTACTGTGCGTTACCCACCTGCCGCAGGTCGCCTCACAGGCCCATCACCACTTGCTTATCGCCAAGCAAGTCACCAAAGGCAAGACCAGCACTCGGGTTCAGACTCTGGAAGGCAAATCCGTCCGGGATGAGATCGCCAGAATGCTCGGTGGGGAGAAAATGACCACCAAGAGCCGGCAACATGCTCAGGAAATGCTGGACTCCGCCTCGTCATCACCCTGATAGACCCCATACAGAATGATCTTGTGGTCTGTCAGCGTGTAACCCAGTTCGCGGGCTATTTCATGAAGCCGCTGTTCGATCAGCTCATCCTTGAATTCGGATACCTTGCCTGACTTTACGCAGACGATGTGATCGTGGTTATCCCCGGTATCAAGCTCGAAGATCGCTTGCCCACCATCGAAATGATGCCGCGTGACAAGACCTGCTGCTTCAAATTGTGTCAATACCCGATAAACTGTCGCCAGTCCTACATCACTACCCTGCTTGAGCAGGGCCTTGTAGACGTCCTCGGCGCTCATATGATGCTGTTCGGCGCCTTCGAGAATTTCGAGTATATTCAGTCTCGGCAGTGTCACCTTCAAACCAGCTTTGCGCAGGTCTCGTGAAATGGTCTGATTGTGAGTCATTGAGTGGCCACTGCAGTTGATAGAGCTGTTGGAATTCCGTACGAAAGTATACGACAATCTCCCCTTCGTTCTCATGGACTTTACCTATGCGTAGTGCAGCCTGTCTGGCCGTCATGCTTTTTCTGCTGTCTGCTTGTGGTGGGGATCCTTTCTGGTTACCCAGAGCTCACAAGATCAGTATCCAGCAAGGCAATCTTCTCAACGAGCAACAGCTTGCCCAGATAACGCCGGGCATGGACAGACAGCAGGTAAGTAACCTGATCGGCTCACCTGTCGAGAAGACGCCATTTCGGGATAATCAGTGGGACTACGTCTATACACGCGCACCAGCAGGCTCGGCGGTCAAGGCTCGTCGTGCCTCGATCATCTTTGAAAATGACGTCGTTGCGCGTATCGATACCTCTGAAATGCAGGTATCCGGCGAGTTACCGGACAGGCGTTATTTCTGGGAACGAGTAGAGAAGGACAGCGAAGACACCCCTTATCAGGAAATAGACTGACGAGCCCGCTGCCGGCGCAATTCCATCGGGTCCTGTAGCAAGGGCCTGTAGATTTCCACCCTATCCCCTGCCTGGCAGCAATGCTCATCCTCGACCTTCTCCGCAAAAACGCCCAGCGGTGCTGTCAACGGGTCGATATCGATGTCGGCGCCGAGAGGTAGCAGTCCTGCCTCAAGCGCCAGCCTGACAGCCTCTCGAGCACCAGTTCCCTGCGGCACATCCAGTGCCAGCCGGTACTGTACCTGTGGCATGGCCAGTATCACTTCGACATTCACGGAATCGGCAAGTCTGTTCATGTCGTTCATCAGCGGAGTGACGGGTACCGGCAGGATCCATCAGTCTGCATAGATCTGATCAGCTCGTTTGACAAAAGCCGCCACCATCGTATCGCAGATCTTCGAGAAGGCAGGCCCCATCAGGGCTGCAAAAATGCGGCTCTTGAACTCGAAGTTCATCTCCAGCTCCACACGACAGGCATCATCATCAATCGCCTTGAATCGCCAGACACCGCTCAGGCGCTTGAAAGGGCCATCGACCAGCTGCATGCTGATGGACTGATCCTGCTCCAACAGGTTACGGGTAGTGAAGCGAGTGCCTCGCATGCGCTGATCCATCGTCAATGACGCCAGCTGTTGCGAATCGTCCTGTTCGGCCACCGAGGCCGCCTGACACCAGGGCAGAAACCCCGGGTAGGACTCGATATCGAGCACCAGTTGGTACATTTCGGCGGCTGAATGGGAAACAAGTGCTGAACGAGCAATGGTTGGCATGACTATGTCGTTTATGTTCTGCCGCGCCGAAGCGCTTTCGGGCCGTATAATGTACCCATGGCGAAAAAGAATAAAAGCAATAAGATTTCAGGCGATGCACTCATCGCCAGAAACAAGCGTGCGACCTACGACTACAAGATCGATGAAAAATTCGAGGCCGGTCTGGTCCTGCAAGGGTGGGAGGTCAAGAGTCTGCGCGAAGGCCGGGTGCAACTGGTTGACGGATACGTCCAGCTGTATCGTGGTGAAGCCTGGCTGTACGGTTGCAATATCAATCCTCTGAATTCTGCCTCGACCCATTATGTGGCAGAAAACCAGCGCCGTCGCAAGCTACTGCTCAATCGCCGCGAACTGGCCCGACTGATCGGTGCGGTGGAGCGAAAGGGATACACCATTGTCGCCATGTCCATGTATTGGAAAAACGGCAAGGTCAAACTTGAAATCGGCATCGGCAAGGGCAAGAAGGAATTTGATAAACGAGCGACCATCAAGGATCGTGACTGGCAGCGTGACAAGGCGCGCGTGGTGCGAACGCACTGAGCGATCTTACACGGGACTGCCTTGTGCCGACACAGGGCGTCCCATTGATCAATGACTGACAACCTTGTCCCAGGCACAACCGTCATCAGCCTTGCGCAGCTTCTCCAGCCACTTGTCATGCGCTGCCAGCTCATCGCCGCTGGCGCTGACAAATCGTAACTGACTGACATCCAGACTGGTTGCCAGATCTACCTTCACGCCTTGTCCGGATACTTCCTGATCGAGCGACAGGGCCGTCTGTCCGCCGGTCATGACCAGATAGACGTCCGCCAGTATCTCTGAATCGAGCAGCGCGCCGTGCAGCGTCCGGTGGCCATTGTTGACACCCAGCCGCTTGCAGAGCGCATCCAGGGAATTGCGCTGTCCGGGAAACTGCTTGCGAGCCATGGCCAGTGAATCGGTCACGCGACACACTTCGGACAGAACCAGAGGCTCGTCGCAAAGTCGAAACTCGTGCTCGAGGAAGCCGACGTCGAAATCGGCATTGTGAATGATGAGCTCGGCTCCTGCCAGATAGTCCTTGAGCTGTGTCGAGATCTCCGCAAATCGAGGTTTGTCGATCAGAAATTCATTGGTGATGCCGTGCACAGCCATGGCACCGGGATCAATCTCGCGATCGGGCTGCAGGTAGATGTGCAGATTATTGCCCGTCAGACGCCGTTCCCGCATCTCCACACAACCGATTTCAATGACGCGGTGGCCGGTCTTGGGGTCGAGGCCGGTGGTTTCCGTATCAAGAAATACCACACGGTTACTGCTGTTTCGTTCACTCATATCATTCAGATATCAAAATATTTTCTTCTCTATCAAATGGATAGAACATTCCACCAGGCACGGGAAGTAGAAGCGGAGTGTAAACACCCAGTAACTCCCTCACCGCCGACCCACCATGCAGACGTACACAAGAACACCAATTTTTCATCAACGATAGCGAAAGCGGCCAGCGACTCTACGATACACAAGAGGGCGAGGTTTCGCTGAATCGCCCTGCGTCATACTCCACAAGATCCATCCATTCCGGATTCGACATTCGACATTCGACATTCGACATTCGACATTCGACATTCGACATTCGAC
>CBDUIJ010000108.1:0-16154 GCA_965367215.1 uncultured Granulosicoccus sp. | reverse complement strand
GGTTTGCTGGCACCCATTGTCGGTCATGTGGGTGATGGCAACTTTCATCTGCTCATTCTGGTGGAGCCTGGCAATGAGGATGAGATGCAGCGGGCTGCCACTCTGTCGTCAGCCATCAACCGCGTCGCTCTGGAATTCGGTGGCACGGTGACCGGTGAGCACGGTATTGGTAGTGGCAAGCGCAAGTACATGGTCGAGGAGCACGGTGATGCCTACGAACTGATGGGTACACTCAAGAGCAGTCTGGATCCGTTGAATATTCTCAACCCCGGCAAGGTCGTGAGCGTGACTGCTGCGTGAGTGACTTCCTGCTGATCGGCCATGGGGCAACAGCTTGCTGACAAGGCCGATGTTGCCGCCTGGGTGGCACCGGCAGACATCGGTCCTCATAATGCAATGGTGGGGTTGATTGCGTTACTCGCGGCGGCTGTCTGTGCCAGTCGCTAACCCAGGCTGATGGCCATGCTGCTGTCGACTGCTCTGGGGCGATCCCCGGTCTCGTTGGCCCAGACGTACAGCTGATTCATGCTTGAATTTCCGACGAAGGTGGCAAAGGACAGGTCGGCCGCATCGCGCCCGATGCCGATGCGGACGAAGCCGTCGACCGGTGCCAGGCGGGTGGCATCGAACAGATACCAGTCGTCATCGAGAAAGACCTCCACGAAGCCGTGGAAGTCCGGTGGTACCAGATCCACCGCGTAGCCGGCGACATAGCGAGCGGGCAGGCCCAGGGCCCGGCACAGCGCGATGGTCAGGTGGGCAAAGTCACGACAGACACCACTACGCTGCAGGAAGACATCACAGGCGGTGCTACTGGGTCCCGTACTGCCAGGCGCATAGCTCAGGTGGCTGTATACCCAGTCGATGACTGCCAGCACGCGTTCATGTTCGGTGGCTGGTTGCCCGAAGGTCTTCCAGGCAAATTGTTCGAGCCGGTCCGATTCACAATATCGGCTGGGATTGAGGAAGGGCAGGACTTCGGCGGGCAGCTCCGCGTGGGAGCGAGGCGCCAGTCTGGCGGCAGGCGTATAGGCCGGCTTGCTGGATACCGTGGCGTTGTAGTGAATGTTGAACCAGCCTGGTTGGACCAGCAGGCGATGGATTCGGTGTCCCGGATTGCCGATGCGGGCCATCTGCACATTCGAATCGGGCTGAAAGCTCAGCGACTCCTGTTCGATGATCTGGTGTCGTGATTCGAGTACGGTAATCTGGAAGATAAAGCTGGTTTCAAATTCGACGTGGTAGACAAGTCGACAGCCAAGTTCGATGGTAGACATGATCGGAAATCGTGTGAAGTGTCAGCTGCAGGATGAAGCGCAGGGGAGGTCCTGGCTGTCGAGGCAGCGAAAAACAGCGCGGCAGTACAGATAGGCTGAAGCTTGCCCGTACAGGAAAGCCGTTCGTCACTGTCAATCTGCCATTGTGCCTCATTACGATGCAGGAGGCAGCCACAATCGCGATACCTGTGTCGCAATCGGGCTCAGGGCATATCGGCCAGATTCTGAAATGCCGCGTCAGTCAGCTTCATGATGTCGGTATCGCTGTCGGAGACCAGTCCGAGGCGCTGGTAGAAGAATCTGGCGTCATGGTTGTTGTCATGTACCGACAGCCGCAGGTATTGACAATGCCAGAGCCTCGCCGAGCGGCTGGCAACACGATGCAGCAGGGATCTGCCGAGGGATTGTCCACGCAGGTCTGGGTGAACGTAGAGATCCTGCACGTAGACGCCGGGTGCGCCGCGCCAGGTAGAGAATTCCCTGAAATACAGGCATAGCCCCACCGGTTGTCCGTCCAGGAAGGCCAGCAGCACTTCAAAGCAGGGGTTCTCACCGAATCCGTGTCGTTCCAGGGCTTCCTGATTGCCTCGGTAGATGTCGGATTCGCCGAGGCTGGCTGCCAGTTCCTGCAGCAATTGTTGAATGATGGCCGCATCCTCGCGCTGCGCCAGACGATAGTGAATCATGATGGTAGCGGTCCTGCCTGTTCACGCCCCTTGAGTGAGAGCATCGTTCGTACCTCATCGGGGCTGGCGACGGTCCGCCCCAGTGATTCGACAATGCCGCGGATCTTGCTGACCAGTTCGGCATTGCTGCAGGCCAGTCGCCCGCGTTCCAGATACAGATTGTCCTCCAGCCCCACGCGCACATGTCCCCCCATGGTGGCTGCAGCCGTGGCCATGGGAATCTGGTGACGACCGGCTGCCAGTACGGAAAACAGGTACTGATCGCCGAACAGCTTGTCTGCGATGCGACGCATGTGGACCAGATTGTCGATATCGGCGCCGATGCCGCCGAGTATGCCGAACACGAACTGGATGAAGAAGGGTGGCTTGACCATGCCACGCTCGACGAAATGCGCCAGGGTGTACAGATGGCCGACGTCATAACATTCGAACTCGAAGCGGCTACCGTGTCCCTCTCCGAGCTGCTGCAGAACGCATTCGATATCCTGAAAGGTATTCTTGAAGATCATGTCACGCGAGCCTTCCAGAAAGGGTAGCTCCCAGTCGTGCTGCCACGTCTTGCGCCGATCAGCAGCACCGAACAGACCGAAATTCATGGAGCCCAGATTCAGGGAGCACATTTCCGGTCGCAGATGCAATGCACCGGCCAGCCGTTCTTCCAGCGACATCAGGGCGCTGCCACCGGTCGTGATGTTGATCACCGCGTCGCAGTGCTCGCGCATGGGTGCCGTGGCCTGCTCGTAAAGCCCTGGGTCTGCCGAGGGTTTGCCGCTGACAGGGTCCCGGGCATGTACATGCAGAATGGCAGCCCCCGAGAGTGCCGCGGCGACCCCCTGTGTCCCTGTCTCCTCGGGGGTGACGGGCAGATAGGGGGACATGGAGGGCGTGTGTACCGAACCGGTCAGGGCACAGCTGATGATGATTGCGGACATCAGAGTCTGACTCCCTTGAAAAAGCGGTCGAGACTGCGGCGCAGTTTGACCATCAGTTCCTCGATGGTTTCTTCATCGCTGATCAGGGGCGGACAGACCATGAAATGATCGCCGAGCAGACCGCCGCGGGTGCGCCTTGAATAGATGATCAGGCCCTCCTCGTAGGCAATGTCCACCAGTTTCTGATGCGCCTCGAGTGCAGCTGGCAAGGGTTGCATGCTTTGCCGGTCATTGACCAGTTCGAAGGCCAGTAACAGGCCCATGCCACGTACATCGCCGATATGCGGGTAGTCCTGTACCAGTGATTGCAGCCGACGCTTGAGATGATCGCCGATGGTGCGTGCCTGTTGCATGAGGTTGACGCCGGTATGCACGCCCTGCAGTTCTTCCAGCACCGCCAGACCTGCGGCACAGGCCAGCGGATTACCGGCATAGGTGAAGCCGTGAATGAAACCGCCATCATCCAGTACCGCCCTGACGATGTCGTCTCTGGCTGCCATGCCGCCCAGGGGCATGTAGCCAGCGGCAAAGCCCTTGGACAAGACCACGATGTCGGGCGTGACCCGCCAGTGTTCAGCGGCGAGGAATGCACCGGTTCGGCCGCCGCCCGTCATCACCTCATCGAGTATCAGTAGTACACCGTAGCGGTTGCAGATCTCTCTGATGCGCGGCAGGTAGGAGTCGGGTGCTACCAGCGCACCGGTAGACGCACCGCCGACAGGTTCCACCACGAAGGCCAGGACGGTATCCGGTCCCTGTCTGAGTATTTCGGCTTCCAGCATGTCGGCATAACGCAAGCCGCGTTGCTCATCGTTGAGCTGATCCGTGTCCAGATAGCAGGTGGGCGCCGGTATCTTTGCCGATTCATGCAGCATGGGGGCAAAGGGCGCTGTCATGGAGGTCTGACCCGTCAACCCCAGCGCACCCAGTGTGGCGCCGTGGTAGCTTGGAAAACGGGAGATGAACTTGTAGCGTGTGGACTCACCCGTGGCCACGGCGTATTGCCGAGCCAGCTTCAGTGCACTTTCCACCGCTTCCGAACCGCCCGAGACGAAGAACAGCTGATTGATGTCGGCAGGCATCAGGGCTGCACATTGTCTGGCCAGTTGCTCGGAGGCATCGTTCTCGAAATGCAGGCGATAGGCGAAGGTGGCGCGTTCCATCTGCCGGCGCATGGCCTCCAGCACTCGAGGGTTTCCGTGGCCGATGTTGCAGACCATGGCACCCGAGGAACCATCCAGGTAGCGTTTACCGTCGATATCCCACAGATGAACGCCGTTGGCTCGCTGCAGCAACGGCCGACGCAAGCGCGTCTGGTAGAAAAGATGTGAGGGTGCCGCCTGATTCATGGTGGCGTCTCCAGCACCACGGCATCGCGATGGCGTACTTTCAGGCTCACACTGTCACCTTCGTTGAAGGCCGGGCCATCGAGCATGTTGAGCGCCTGCAGGGTGTGCTTGCCACAATGCAGAAAGTAGCGAACGGCCTGTCCCTGATAGTCCACGGTTGCAATACGAGCGCTCAGGTACAAGCCATCGTGCGAGCGCTTCTCGTCGTCTCTCTGCACGATCAGATGTTCGCTGCGCAGCACCAGGC
Source organism: uncultured Granulosicoccus sp. (assembly GCA_965367215.1). GTDB lineage: Bacteria > Pseudomonadota > Gammaproteobacteria > Granulosicoccales > Granulosicoccaceae > Granulosicoccus. Next base: position 11,663 of record CBDUIJ010000108.1, on the reverse strand, counting down.
GCACGGCCGTGCCCGGTGCACAGGCAGGACAGCGTGCGCGTGGTACGGGAATCATGCCCAGATCATCCACCTCGAGCAGGACGTTGTCGCCGTCAAGCTCCTGGACTCGGGCATCGAGAATATTGGCAGCTCCCAGAAAACCTGCGACAAATTCCGATACCGGCTTGTCATAGACGTCTCGCGGAGCCCCGATCTGTTCCACCACGCCGTCGCGCATGACCACGATCTTGTCCGACATGGCCAGCGCTTCGGACTGGTCATGGGTGACAAACAGTGTGGTGATGCCCAACTGTGTCTGAATGCGCTTGAGTTCGATACGCATGTCTTCACGCAAATTGGCATCCAGTGCCGAAAGTGGCTCATCGAGCAGCAGCACGTCCGGTTCGATGACAATGGCGCGCGCCAGTGCGACTCGCTGTTGCTGTCCACCGGAGAGCTCCGAGGGCATGCGCCGACCCAGATCCGGCAGTTGCACCAGTTCCAGGGCATTCTTCACCCGTTGGCGGATATCGGCTTTGGACACCTTGCGGTATTTGAGTCCGAAGGCCACATTGTCGAATACATTGCGGTGCGGGAACAGGGCATAGTTCTGGAACACCAGCCCCAGGTTGCGCTGATGTATCGGCACCTCGTTGACACGGCGTCCGCGTATCCGGATATCGCCTTCGCTGGGATCCAGCAAACCTGCGACCATGCGCAGCGTCGTGGTCTTGCCACAGCCCGATGGGCCGAGCAAGGTGACGAAGCTGCCCGATTCCAGCGACATCGAAAAGCGCTGGACAGCGGTGAAGCTGTCAAAGCGCTTGACGATATTGCTTAACTCGACGGCGGAGTCAGTCATGGTGCTGGTTCAATAACCCTTGGCAACACGACCAAAGGTCTTCGACCATTCCTGCTCATTGCTGTTCCAGTAAGTCGGATCGGCAAAGGTCAGGTTCTCCAGTGTGCCGCTCGGATCGAAAGCGGGCAGGGTCGGGATCTTGTCCCCGAGTTGTACTTTCTGCGGATCAAGCGCGGGTGGGTAGTTCTGACCTTCAGCCACGGCGATGGAGGTCACGGGATCGAGCATGAAGTTCAACAACTCTTCGCAGGCCTCCAGCGGGCTACCCTTGATCACGAACAGGCATTCCTGCCAGCCAAAACCGTTCGGTGGGTCGATGTAGCCGATATCGTGGCCTTCTTCACGCAGGGCAAAGATACGCCCTGACCAGCCTTCGGTGACGTAGATTTCGTCGCCCGCCAGCAGGCTCATCAGTTCGGCGCCGGAGGTCCAGTATTTCAGCGCCAGATCGCGATGAGTCCGCACGGCATCCCAGACGGCATCCATGTCGGTCGCGCCATTGGGGTCCTGTCCAGTCTGCAGTGAGGCATACCAGATGCGGGTGCGCCAGTCGTTCCAGCCGCCGATCTTGCCCTTGTATTGTGGATCAATCAGTAGCATGGCGCCTTTTTCACGGGCTTCCTCATCGCTGATGTGGGCGCGGTTGTAGGCGATGCCGGTGGTGCCGTAGTCATACGGTACGCAGGAAAGCTTGCCACCGCTGACCTTCCTGAATACATCAACGAGCTTGGGAATGACGAATACCAGATTGGGAATGTTGGCCTCATTGAGTTCGCTACTCAAGCCCAGATCGTGATAGCGGGCGTAGTCGAATACCCCTGACAGATGCGCCAGATTGTATTCACCGCCGGCGCTGGCCTTGACGCGTGACAGGTACTCATCGCCACCGCCGAAGGTGCCTTCCACGACCTTGATACCGGTGGATTTCTCATAGGGGTCGAAGGCATGCTTGCGAAAGGCTTCGGAGACCACGCCGCCCCAACCGTCGAAGCGCACTTCCTTGACCTCGTCGGCAGCCAGTGCGTAACGGCTGAACGGTGAGGAGACGCCGTAGCTCAGTCCGGCTGCGCCGATCAGACCCAGAAAGGTGCGTCGATTGATATCACCGTGCTGGTAACGATCAATGAGTCGTTCATAGCGTTTGCTGTTATCCATGGTGCTGCTCTCTCGGTTAGTGGGAAAGTTCAGTGATGTCTGCCTGAATCGACACGTCTTGCCAGAGCCATTCCCAGTAATGGCAGGCCGACGGTCAGCACGATCATGACCGTGCCCAGTGCATTGATTTCGGGGCTGATGGAATTGCGTAACATGGCAAAGATCTGGGTAGGTACGGTCTCGACGCCACCGGGTTTCCAGAACAGCGTGCCGGTGATGTCGTCGAAGGAGATGGTGAAGGCAAACAGGGCGCCGGCAAAAATGGCCGGGCCCAGTAGCGGCAGAGTCACGGCGAAGAATGTCTGTACCGGTGAGGCACCCAGGCTCAGAGCGGCCTCTTCGACGTGGCTGGTCATGGAGGCCAGGCGTGCCTGCACCACCAGAATGACGAAAGGCATCGTGAAGATGACATGGCCGAGAATCAGCAGGGGAAAGGTCTTCGGCAGACCGAGGGCGCGCAGGAACAACAGCAGCGCCACGGCCAGCACCACCTCTGGCACCAGTATCGGGGCAATCAGCAGGGTGGAGATGGCCTGTTTTCCGGGAAAGCGGTAGCGCACCATGGCAAGGCTTGCCAGTACACCCAGGGTGGTGGAGATCAGGGCAGTCAGTGTGCCCAGCAGGAAGGAGGTGCGAAAGGCACGCATGATGGCTTCGTTGTTCCACAAGGCTTCAAACCAGCGTAGCGATAGTCCCGTCATCGGGAAGCTGCCGAACTGGCTGGCGTTGAACGAGAGCAGCACCACGATGCCCACGGGCAGGAACATGAACAGGTAGACCAGTATCGCGTGCAGTCGCAATAACGCCCAGCCGCTCATGAGCTGAGCCCCCTGGCCAGCTGGCCCATACCGATGAAACGGTTGTACACCGCCACGACCACCGCCAGTACGGCCAGCAGCATCAATGACAGTGCCGAACCCAGAGGCCAGTCCAGCTGCGTGATGATGGCGTCGAATACCAGATTGGCGAACATGGCATCACGCGGTCCACCCAGGACCAGCGGTGTGATGTAGGTGCCTGCAGCCAGCACGAAGCACAGCAGTGAACCTGCTGCCAGTCCGGGCATCGACAGGGGCAGCGTGATTTCCAGAAAGGCCTGCCGCTGATTGCAACCGAGCGAACGTGCGGCGCTCTCCAGGTGACGGTCGATGCCGATCAGACTGACATAGACATTGAGTACGATGAACGGCAGCAGGAAATGCACGAGACCGAGGATGACCGAGGCTTCGTTGTAGAGCATCTGCAGCGGCTCCTGGACAATGCCCAGGCCGAGCAACACGGCATTGAGTGCACCGCTGACGCCCAGGATATTGATCCAGGACAGCGTTCTGATGATATAGCTGACCCAGAACGGCAAGACCAGCAGCAGCAACAGCAGCGTCTTGTGGCGTGTGCGAGAGCGGGCCACGAAGTAGGCCGTGGGATAGCCGAGTACGGCGCAGATGAGCGTGGTGATACCGGCAATGCGTAGCGTACTGAGCAGAATGTCCCGGTAGAAGGGGTCGCTGAGTGCCTCCTGCCAGTTGTCCAGGTGAAAGCCGATCTGGTCTGCGCCGCTGGCCGTTCGCAACCAGAAGGAATAGACGACGATGAACAGCAACGGCACCAGCAACAGGGTGACGATGGTCAGCAGCGCTGGTGACAGCAGAATCCACGGCTGGCGCTTCTCTCGGGCCTCGATACTGGCCATGTTCAGGCAGACGGGGTGACGAAGGACTTGTTCAGAGTAGGCGCTCTGCTATCATTCAGCAAATAGATGTCAAGAATGGATTGAATAGATTTGGTGAATGGACGATTTCCGCCAGTCACCCAGGCATCACTGGGCGATGAGGCATTTCATTTCGCGCGTGAGCTCGACTGGAATCTGCTGCGCACCTTCATGGTGGTGGTCGAATCGGCCAGCATCACTCTGGCGGCCCGGCAACTGGGCTTGAAGCAGCCCAGTGTCTCCAATGCCCTGAAGCGTCTGGAAAGCAGTGTTGGCCAGACTCTGATCGAACGCAGTGCCAGTCATTTCCGGGTGACCACGGCAGGCAAGAGCCTGTACCGGGAATGCGTCGAGATACACGGCACCATCCTGCGGCTGGGACAGGAGCTTCGCCATGTCTCGGATGAGGTTGACGAGCATGTCAATCTGGTGATGGCCAGTCATGTGCAGTCGCCTCTGCTGGATGCGGCGCTGGCGGATTTTCACACAGCCCATCCCAAGGCCACGATTTCAATCGAGGTCATGCCCAGTGTGGAAGCGCAGGACCGGGTCGGTCATCGCAGTGCCTCCTTTGCCATCTGTCTGGTCGGCGAGATGAGTCCCCTGTTCGAATACCGTCGCCTGTATCGCGAACACTTTGCCCTCTACTGCGGCCCGTCGCATGCCCTGTTCGGGGTCGAGGGGCTGAAGGCGGGTGATCTGGCCGGTCATGCCTCGGTCACCTTTGCTACCGATCAGGCCTCCAATCTGCTGCGTAGTGTGAGTGACATGCGCGTCGCTGCCGGGCTTGATCAGCGCATCGTGGGCTGTTCATCCAATCTGGAAGAGGTCCGTCGCATGATCATTGCCGGCATGGGCATCGGGCCCTTACCGGTGCATGTCATGCAGCGCGATGTGCAGGACGGCCTGTTGTGGCAATTGCCGCCCTATGCTGATTTGCCGCCGATCGATGTGCACGTGGTCTACAACCGGAAAACCCGGCTGAACCGGGCCGAGAGCAGTCTGCTGGACAGTTTGCTGGCGGCAATCCAGGCCACCTCGGTTGTCAACAGGACCTACGGGAACGAAGCCGGGGTTGCCACGGGCGATCCAGAGCAATCACACCACGCTCAGGTCCAGCAACCACAGTAGCGTGGAGATCGTCGCGAAGGAACACACTGTCATGATCACCATGGCGGCAGCATGTTCCTCTCCGGCGCCATAGCGCTGCGCCAGTATCGGGTAGATGCCCATCGGCGGCATGGCTGCCATCAGGATGCCTGCCTTGGTCAGGTCGGTATTGCCGATGCTCAGACCCAGGCTGGCAAGGCTCAGTGATACCAGCCAGAAAAGCAGCGGATGCAGGAGCAGCTTGCCTACGCCCAGTGGTATGAGCCTGCCACTGAGCGAGGTACGCGGCATGCCGGCAATCGCACCGCCGATCACGATCAACGATACCGCCGCACTGGAGTCGGCAATGATATCGATCGGGCGCGCAAGCACCATGGGCAGATCGATGGCCGTGATGGAGACGAACAGGCCGGCCAGCAGGCCCAGCATGATGGGGTTGAGCAGCAGTCGCTTGCCGATATCGACAAGTACGCTCCAGTTCAGCGCTTCGGAGCCTCTGCTGCGTTCTGCCAGCATCATGGTCAGGGGAATCAGCAGCAGATTCTCCACGATGATGTTCATGGCAAGGGCGGTACTGGCCAGCGCCGGCATGAACATCAGCACGATCGGATAACCGATGAAGCTGCTGTTCGGACTGGAGGCACCCATGCCGGCGAAGGTGCTGTAGAGCGGTGACTGGCCCATTATCTTCGACGCCCAGAAGTAGTAGGCGATGTACAGCGTCAGCGAGGCCAGTACATAGGTCAGTATGTAGGCCGGGTTGATGATCTGGCCCAGCGGGTTGTTGGCCACGGCTCGGAAGATCAGCGCGGGCAGCGCCAGCATGACCACATAGCGCGTCAGCACCTGCATGTGGTCCTTGTCGAAGGCGTTGGTGACAACCATGGCATAGCCAATGGCGATCAGCACGAAGATCACGCCCGTCAGAGAGAGAATGTTCAGCATGGGCAAAGGTGGCCGTGAGTTGTCGGCAGGCAGGGCAAGGGGGCCAGGCAGGACCCGTCAGATCAGGGCGGAGAATTCCTGCAGAACAGCGGCATAGACATCGCGCTTGAAGGGCACGGCATGCTCCACCAGCTCGCTGCAGGGCAGCCAGCGCCACTGATTGAACTCGGGTATCTCTGTGGCGATATCGATCTGCTGATCCTCGCCAAGGAACCGCAGCAGAAACCACTTCTGCTGCTGTCCGCGATAGCGCCCACCCCAGATATGGGGGATGCGTTCTACCGGTAGATCGTAGGGTAGCCAATCGCTGCTTTCGGCCAGAATGTCGACGCTTGTAGCATCGAGTCCGGTCTCTTCACCCAGTTCGCGCAAGGCTGCTTCGCGAGGCGCTTCGCCTTCATCGATACCCCCTTGTGGCATCTGCCATGCGGGTTGTGGCGTATCGATTCGCTGACCGACAAAGACCAGACCCTGCGGGTTCAGGATCATCAGGCCGACGCAGGGACGATAGGGTAATCGATCGATCTCTTCAGGTGACACAGTGTTCTTCCAGTCGTTCGGCACTGCCTGTCAGGCAATGTTGACACTCGGACAGGCCCGGCCATGAGCGGTGTCACGGTCGGGTTGGCAATGGCTGGTGGGTATCAACTGCCGGGAGGCAGTGACTGCAGCATGGAATCACCCAGCATCTCGGAGGTCGCGGCGCACAGAGTCCAGCCAAGATGGCCGTGACCGGTGTTGTAATAGACACCGGGTCGCTTGCCGGCACCGACCCGCGGCATCATGCTTGGCATCATCGGACGAAGTCCGGCCCAGGGTACGATATGCTCGGTCTGCACACCCGGAAAGAAGCGGCGAGACCAGGCCACCAGCGGCCGAATGCGATTGTCACGAATATCGTAATTCTCGCCATTGAACTCGGCCGTGCCGGCAATACGCAATCGGTGTTCACCCAGTCGGCTGGAGACCACCTTGGCATTGTCATCGAGCAGGCTGGTCCAGGGAGCGGCTTCGCGGCTCTCGGCATCAGGCAGGTCGATGGTGATCGAATAGCCCTTGACCGGATAGATATTGACCTTGTCGCCCAGTTGAGCGGCAAAACGTCGACTTTCGATACCGGCGCAGATGACCACGCCATCGAATGTCTCGCTTTCCACCGTGTAGTTCTCTTCGGCGCTGTAGCTGATCTGCACCTTGTCGCCCTGCTGGGTGAGTGTCTGTACTCTGACATCGAACAGGAACTTGCCGCCCAGGCGCTGACAGGCCTTGGCCAGTCCCAGCGTGTACTTGTGGATGTCGCCGGTGGAATCGCTTTCGGTATAGAAGCCGCCATAGGGGTCGCCTTTCAATGCCGGTTCGATGGCGCGCATTTCCTCGGGTGTGACCGCGTGGCGTTCCAGGCCGCCCTTGGCCAGCATGTCATTGACCTTCAAGGCATGTTCGTAGCCCTTGCGATCGACACAGATGTGCAGAATGCCGCGTTTTTCGTGATCGAAATCGATGTTTTCCTTCTCTGCCCAGTCGAACAGGAAGCCACGCGCGGCAATGGCCAGGCGGGTGGATTCGATGGTGTTGGCTTCGTAGTTGGGAATGTTGCCGACGAACTCTGCCATCCACGAATACTTGTGCCAGCTGGGCTTCGGGTTGATGAGCAGGGGAGCGTCACGCTTGAGCATCCATTTCATGCCCTTGATGATGGTGGAGAACTGCGTCCACACCTCGGCATTGGAAGCTGACAGCTGCCCACCATTGGCAAAGGACGTCATCATGGCCGCATAGCGATTACGGTCCAGCACGGTGACCTTGTAACCACGTTGCAACAGGGAATAGGCGGTGGTAACTCCGGAAATGCCAGCACCAACAACCGCTATATGTTTCATGACGAATGCTCTACGAAAGGGTTAGGGACAGGGTCGCACGGAATCCGGCATTTGGCCAGACCGGGAGGCCTTGCAGGCGCTCTTGCAGAAGTCCTTGTCGGCATCTGAAAGGGCGCCTGCAAAGGCACCAGGGAATTCGAGCCGCGATGATACAGCTCGCGCGGATGAAAGTGCATGTCGTTCACGCCACTGCTGCATGTCCGGCAGCGCGTGAATTGCGCATGAAGATGACTGCCACCAGGGCCGCACCGATTGCCATGACCAACCAGTTGGTAGAGATCAACAGCAGGCCACCGATGGTGAGTACCAGCTTGTCGAGACCATTGAGATCGGTTTTCAGATAACCGATGTAGGCTGCCGACAAGGCAACGATGCAGATGATGCCGCTGATCAGAGCGCCGATGAATTCGATCAGGGAGAAGTTCACGAACAGCAGACTGGGTGCATAGATGAACATGAACGGCACCAGCGCCTTGCCCATCGATAACCGGAAGGCGGTCATGCCGGTTTGCATCGGATCGGAGCGGGCCAGGCCGGCAGCGGCGTAGGCGGCCAGCGCCACCGGTGGTGTCACATCGGCCAGTACCCCGAAGTAGAACACGAAGAAGTGCGTGGCTATCAGGGGGACATCGAACTGTGTCAGAGCGGGTGCGGCAATGGAGGCCAGAATGATGTAGGTGGGCGTGGTGGGAATACCGGCACCCATGATGATGCAGGCAATGGCCACGAATACCAGACCGAAGAACAGGGCCAGGCCCTGTTCTGACAGCAGGCCGGTGAAGTCAACGGCGGTAACAACGGCTGCCAGCGAGTGGGCCAGTTCGACCACGGCTGCGGAGAACTTGAACCCGAGACCGGTAAGCGTGGTAATGCCCAGCAGGAAGCCGACACAGGCGCAGGCGGCACCAATGGCGAGCGCAAACTTTGCTCCGTCTTCAAAACCGCGAACCAGACGCGGTGGCGTCAGCACGTTCGCGCGATCCATGTCCTTGTAGCCCAGCGCATGCATCAGCATCGGTACATAAGAGAACACGATCGTCAGAATGATACCCCAGAAGGCGGCCAGAAACGGGGTGTACTGCATCAGCAGCAGAGTCACCATGACAATCAGCGGGATGAACAGATGCCAGGACTTTCGCAGTACCGCCTTGAACTGCGGAATCTTGTCAGGCGCCAGTCCGGTGAGGCCCAGACGCTTGGCTTCCAGATGCACCATCAACATGATGGCCAGGTAGTGAAAGGCCGCCGGGATGATCGCGATCAGGATGATCTCGTTGTAGGGCACACCCAGCATCTCGGTCATGACGAAGGCCGACGCCCCCATGATCGGTGGCGTGACCTGCCCGCCGCAGGAGGCCGAGGCTTCGATGGCGCCGGCAAAGCGCGGTGTGAAACCGGATTTCTTCATCAGCGGGATGGTGAAAGCGCCCGTGGTGACGGTATTGGCAATGGGGGATCCTGAAATCATGCCGAAGAAGCCGGATGAGACCACCGACACCTTGGCGCTGCCGCCCGAGGCTCGTCCGGCCACGATGGTGGCCAGGTCGATGAACAGCTGCCCAAGACCACTCATTTGCGCCAGGATACCGAACAGCACGAAGTGGAAGACATAAGTGGCAACGACGCCCACGGCCACCCCGTAGATGCCTTCGGTACCGACGAACAGGTGATTGATGATGCGCAGTATGTTGTAGCCGCGATGACCGAGGATGCCGGGCATGTAAGGGCCCAACAGCGCATAGACGATGCAGAAGATGCCGATGAAGGCCAGCGTCGGCCCCATGGTGCGACGCGTGGCTTCCAGCGTCATGACGATGGCTATAAGGCCGATCATGTACTCCTGAGGTCGCGGATCGCCGACGTTGGCGATGAAGACATCCTTGAAGAACACCACCAGATACAGGGAAAAACCGGCTCCCAGAACAGCGAACAGCCAGTCCCTGGCAGCGATACGACTACCGGGCAGGCCACGGCCCTTGATGAGCAGGGTCAATGCGATCAGCGCCAGCATGGCAGCACCGAACAGATAGGTCGGCGGCGAGGCGGGCAGTGATACCACCAGATCGTAGGTGATGTACAGGTAGAAGATGCCGAATATGACGCTGTCTATCCAGAGCCTGCGGGTCGGCTCCGCTCTCTTGCGTGGAAACACCAGAAATACAAGACCGATAACGAAGGTCAGATGGATGGTGCGGTGCACCACTTCGTTGAGCAGACCGAATCCTGCGGTGTACAGGTGGAACAGCGACAGCGCGACACAGGCGATGGTGACGAACAAGGCCGTCGGGCCGATCAGCTGGCGGAAGTTCGATTCGGAATCGTACTCGCGAACCAGAGCTTCTATCTCATCGCTCGTCAGTTCGTGATCATCAATCTGATTGTCTACAGTCTTGTCAGTCATGTGTGGGTTCTTGTGTACAGCCAGACAGGCGCAGAACGGTGTGTCCCAGGGTTGCCAGCTCGATGCTCTTCGTGTTGATCAGCAGTGTGTTGTCATACTCGGACTGAACCCGCACGATCAAGTTGTCGATGGGACGGTTCAGCTCGAGAATGAACTTGCCATCCTCGTGGCGAAAGTCACTGGCGTCCAGCTCATTGCGCAGCGATGGCAGTCCTGCGCCATGGGCTTCGAATATTTCTGCCGTTTGTGTAATGGTATTGGCTGTCAGGCGGTACTCGTCGACAACCGGCGTGCCGGACACGGAATGAATGAAGCTCAGCGCAAAGCGCCCGGTGTCTGGCAATTGATAGGCCTGCACGGCTTCGTTCTCGGGGAAGGAGTACAGGCACAGACTGTCGGCACGCGCTGCAGTCATTGGTAATGCAAGGCTGACCATCAAGGTCAGCCCTGCAGCAGCGTGCGCTGGTATCACTCGATACCTTTTTCGGTGTAGTACTTCTGCGCGCCCGGGTGTACTGGCACGGAGACACTCTCCAGAGCATTTTCCAGCGAGATTTCCTTGCCCTTGGGGTGAACCTGTCCCAGCGTCTCGGTGTTCTCGTACAGGGCCTTGGTCACGGCATAGACCACATCTTCGGATACATCTTCATGGGTGGCCCAGATGGCACGTACCGCCAGTGTGTCGACATCGTCGTCCTGACCCTTGTAGGTGCCACCGGCCAGTACGGCATTGGCATAGTACGGCTGGCTTTCCTGCAATTTGACGATTGCCGGTCCGTTCAGAGGCACGATACGAATGTCGTGACCATTGGCAAGGTCGGTAACCGATGAGGTGGGCGAGCCTGCGGTGATCAGTGAGGCATCGAGGTTGCCGTCCTTGATCTTGTCTACGGATTGGGCAAAGGATGAAAAGTCTTCGGAGATGTCATCACGAGCGATGCCATGAGCTTCCAGCAGGTCACCCAGCAGCTGCCACTGGCCGGAACCCGGAGAGCCGGAGGAGATGGACTTGCCCTTCAGATCGTCGAAAGTCTCGATGCCGGAGTCGGCCCGGACCACCAGTTGTACGGTTTCCGGATACAGGGCGCCAATGGCTCGCACCTTGCTCTGGGCGTCACCTTCGAACTGGTTGATGCCCTTGTAGGCCGCATCCAGAATGTCAGCTGCCACGAAGGCCGATTCGATTTCACCACGACCCAGCAGCTTGGCATTGGCAACCGAGGCGTTGCCGGTCTCGGCGGTGGCCGAGAGCTTGACGTCTGGGATTTCAGCGGTGTTCGATACCAGCTGCGCCAGCATGCCACCCAGAGGGTAGTAGGTGCCGCCCGTGCCGCCGGTGGCGATACCGAAGAATACGCGATCGGCGGCCACGCCTGCGCCGGTCATTGCCAGCAGCAGGGAGGTGGCGGCTGCCGACTTCAGGATGGAGCGTCGTATGGGTTTCATGGGACTACCTCTAGAAGGATTGCGGGAGCGGAACAGACCTGCAAGATCGACTTGCAGGTGACTGCACCTGATTGGAACCTTGCCCTGTCAGACGGATCAGCGAGCGAGCCAGCCACCATCCACGGGCAAGGTGATTCCATGGATATAGTTTGCCTGATCGGAGGCAAGAAATACGGC
>CBDUIJ010000107.1:0-16250 GCA_965367215.1 uncultured Granulosicoccus sp. | reverse complement strand
GCCATTGCTCTTTTTGCAGCGTATGCCATTCGGCGACCAGCAATCGTTCTGTTTCAAAACGCGTCATTTCCTCACCCTCATGGGAGAACTCTCCTTGTCTGGTTGTGGCATCAGTTTTGACCAGAGACGCCAGTTTTACACAGAGTCGGGTACGTTGCTGTCCATCCGTAATTAGTGGACGTAACGGCAGGCTACATCGGCTTCAGGATGCGACAGTCAGGATGACTGGCCTGTACGTTGTGACTCGATTGAAAGCCTTCCATCAGGTACTGACGCGAGAGCGTCACTCTCAAGCAGAGCGTGCCGAGATATCCTCGATCCACTCCCGCAGGGACTCCGGCAGAATCAGCCGTTTGCGGGCACGCGTGACACCCACATAGATGGCCGAGCTGAAAGCGGCTCGCGACAGATGCGCCGAGGAGTTGATGACATCGGGTGCCAGCATGACGGTATCGAATTCGAGATTGCGGACATTTTCAATCAGGCCCACCGAATACGACGGCTTGCCCACTTTCTGAAATCGCTGGTAGGTCTGCTTCCAGTTGGCGTGGCCATAGCCCTTGTCCAGCAATTGATTGATGCGCTGAAAACCGATGTTGCCGGCATGCTTGCTGGCCACATGATCCCAGGAGGTATAGCGAAACAGCTCACCGTGCCGGGCACCACGACCCCCGGTCTTCAGTTCGATGCAATCCTGTACGAACATATCCAGGTCCTTGGGGTCGTTCAACAGGGTTGGATTGATATTGGCACTGGCCAGACGTTGCGACCATTCGAACAGGCCCCAGGTATCGTTGACGAGAATCACGGCAGCCTCGGTCGGCACCGCAGCCTTCTGGTAGTAGCGAATGTCCAGATGAGTCATGTCGTTCCCCTGGAACGGCACCTTGGTACGACTGGGGTGCACCGCGATGATGGGGTTGATGATGCTCTCCACCTCATGACCCGATCGAACCGATTGCACCATTTCCCTCAGTCGGGTGCTTCTGGACTGTGGCGTCGAACGGCCATTGAGGTTCTGATAGTCATCGCCCAGCGTCGCTCGCGCCTGTGGGCTGCAGGCCAGGATCTGATAGACCGGTCGTGGCAGGTCGTGACACTCATCCACCAGCACATGGGTATATTGCAGCGGCACCGGCCAGCGGTTCAGCGCTGCCCACTTGATCTTGTGAAACCCGCGCACCTGAGGTCGAAAGTCTGCCGTGGGTGGGGCGAGAATGGCGAGCCAGAGTTCACGGGCATGCTGGCAGACGACGGCGCGCAAGCTGGCATCGAACAGGGCGGCGTAGCGCGCCGGAATATGTTTCTGCTCGATGCGCTCATCCGTGCTCTGGCAGAACCTGAAGACGGTGGCACGCACGGCGGTGATGATCTGGTCGGTACTGCGATTACCCACAGCGCGGATACCGAGCCGACGCACAAGAACATCATCGGGTTGGGTGGCGCGGGTTCGGTCATGACGCAGCATGTTGCGGTTGGCAGACGAGGTCAGATCCGGTGGAATGACCAGGTCGGCCAGCTCACTGAAAGTGCAGGCGTGCACCTTGTCCGAGTGGCGCCGGTCAATGCCGAGAGCGTCCAGTTGCCGGGAGTATTCTGCCAGTACCAGAATGCGTGATGTCGAGGTTTCAAACAGTGAGAGCAGGCTCTTGATCAGCGAAGTCTTGCCGGTGCCGGCATAACCCTGCACATGCATGTGCTCGTCGTTGTCCGCCTGAAACTCGCGGAATACACGACTCTGCTCGGTGCTCAGAGACAGTTGCCGGTCATCGACCGTGGTCATGATTCGTTGTGGCGCCAGTTGCTCGCGCTGACGCTGGGAGAAGCCGTAATCCCACCGGCCCTCGTCCGTCAGGTAATCCTGCTCCTGACAGGCATCGTCATCGAGCAGTGCAATGCGGAAATCCCGTATCAGGTAATAACCCGCCTCAATGGTTCCGCGATTGAGCTGCTCGCTGGTCTGTTTGCGCAACAGCTCCAGATCAGTGCCTTCAAGCTGTGGGTTGAAGGCATCGATGATATCGGCCAGCAGACGTTCCGGAGAGCGTCTGCCGTTGTGCTTCAGGCTGTTCAAACCGGCCAGCAGCCACAGGGAGGCCAGTTCCGGCATGGAGCGTGTCAGGACTGTCTGCTCCCAGCTCATGTCCTCATCCAGCAAGGCGTGCAGCGTATTGTCGCTGAGCGGCAGATAGAGGACCGCATCGGTCAGTGGCATGGTCGATCTCGGCGGAGTGGTCTGTGCGATCTTGTCTTGAGTGCTCTGGTCTGGGGTGCAGGCCAGCGCAGGTGCGAGGATACAGCTATCCGGCGCATCCGAATCATCATCTTACACCGCATGCCAGCGGCAACACAGTTGTCCGACAAGGCACCGGGGCTGACAAACTCGCTGCGTATTACCTTATTTCCCGATTGACCCACTAAACTCGGTACTGGTCATTTCCCCTGACAGTGAGACTATTCATGACATTGCAGCTCTATACCTCGCCTGGCAGCATTGGCGTCGCTTCGCATATTGCACTTGAAGAATCGGGGCTCGGCTACGAGCGGGTAGTGGTGGATTTTTCAACAGGCCAGCAGCTGAGTGAGGAGTATCAGCGAGTCAATCCCAAGGGACGCGTGCCGGCCCTGGTCGTGGACGGGCAAGTGCTTACCGAGACACCGGCCATCCTGACCTACGTGGCACAGGTGGCCGGTACATCAGTGCTGGATCTGCCGGAGGAGCCGCTGGCCCTGGCGCAGGTTCATTCGTTCAACAACTACCTTGCCTCGACGGTTCATGTCGCTCATGCACACAAGATGCGTGGCAGGCGTTGGACAGATGATGCGCATGCGCTGGAGGCGATGACGGCCTATGTACCGACGTCCATGGCGCAGTGTTTCGGGTTGATCGAGAACGACATGTTGCAAGGGCCCTGGGTCATGGGAGAGCGTTATGGCATTTGCGACCCGTATCTGTTCGCATTGAGTAGCTGGATGGCAGGTGATGGCGTGGAAATAGCGAATTTCCCGAAAATTCAGGCGCACCATGCAGCGATGCTGGAGCGGCCAGCTGTTCAGCGGGTGTTGGAATCCCACTGAAACACGGCATATTACTTGTGAACGGGCTTTCGAGCGTTAAAACAGTGGTTACGGCAGCTTGCGCAGATTCCCCCATTCATGACATGGTAAAGCGCCACCCAACTCCAATATTGATTGACCTCGATTGATTCATGACAAGACCTACAGTCGTTAACCCCAAACGCATAGGCATGTTGACGCCTTCTTCCAATACGGTGCTTGAACCCTATACCGCTCGTCTGTTCATGCCTTATGTGGACACGGTGACCGTGCATTTCTCCCGGTTCAGATTGACGGATATCTCTCTGTCGGAAGCGTCGATCAAGCAGTTCGATCACGACGTCATTCTCGAGGCCGCGCTTCGCCTGGCAGAGGCCAAGGTCGATTGCATCGTCTGGAACGGCACATCCGCTGCCTGGTTGGGGATGGAACAGGATCAGGCCCTGTGTACACGAATCACGGAAGAAACCGGTATTCCCGTCACCTCCACCATGGAGGCCTTTGCTCAGGCAATTGATCGTCTGCAGGCAAAACGATTGGCTCTGGTGACGCCGTACACGTCCGAGATTCAGAATGCCATCATTCAGCGCTATGAAGATCAGGGCTTCGAGATCGTGCATGACACGCATCTGAACGACCCCGGTAATTTCTCTTTCGCCAACTACACGGTGGACGAGATCAAGGGCTACACGATGAAGGCGGCCGAGAGTCGGCCTGATGTCATCCTGATTGTCTGCACCAACTTTCGGGGCGCCTCGGTGGCGGCTGAAGTGGAAACCCATATGGACGTGCCCGTGCTTGACTCGGTGGCCGTCACGGCATGGCATTCCCTGCAACAGGTGGGAGTCGACCCCGGGGAGATTGCCGGCTGGGGCCGGGTTTTCGCACTCTGACAGGCTTGTATTGTACTTGTCGCTGCCATCGACCTGACAGTATTACCCGGCGTCGGCAGGCCGCGCTGCATACTCCTTGACCAGAAAGTCGATGAGACTGCGAATCGAGGGCAGCAAGCCGCGACGGGAAGGAAAGATGGCCTGTACCGATCCGGCAACCGGGCGCCATTGAGGCAGGAGGTCGATCACTCTGCCGGCCTGAATATCGTCCTGTACCACCATGCTCGGCAGTTGCACCACACCCACCCCGGCAATGGCGGCATGCAGCAGTTGAGACATGTCATCGGTAATCAAGCGTGGCTGGTGAGGGATACGGACATGCGCTCTCTCAGGGCCATTCAACTCCCAGACGTGCTCACGACCGGGGCGGTCGAGATCCATGCTGGGTAGCGATGCCAGGTCTGCCGGTCGAATCGTTGATGGCAGAGATTCGATGACTGCGGGGCAGGCGACAATACGCTGTGAACTCTCGCCCAGCACGCGCATGGCAAGGTCCGAATTCTCGATCGGCGGGAATCGCACCCGGATGGCCACATCGACGCCTTCACCGATCAGGTCCACCCGCCGCGAGGTCGAGTCCAGCTCTACCTTGACCAGTGGGTAGGCGGCCATGTAACGAGCGATCATCGGGCCGATCTCGAAGCAGATGAGCGCCGGTGGGGCGCTCAGACGGATCAGCCCCTGCGGCTCCGAGCGTGAACGGTCGATGACCTCCTGAGCCGCTTCGGCCTCCACCAGCATGGCCACGCAATGACGGTGATACTCCTGACCGATCTCGGTAACTGCCAGTTTACGGGTGGAGCGTTGTATCAGACGAATACCGATACGCTCTTCCAGCGCAATGAGACGGCGGCTGAGGGTTGATTTGGGCACTCCCAGTGCCCGTCCGGCGGCGGCAAAGCTGCCATGGTTTACCACTTGTACGAAGTAGTAGAGATCATTGAGGTCTTGCATCGCTCATTGTCCTGAATATGGGACGAACTGACCAATAATACCCCTCTAATCAAGTTGTCGTCTCGTATATATACTTGATGCCAACGAAGACCGGAGAGTCCGGTCCGTCACAGGAGATCAAGTCCATGAGACAGATACTGGGTGTTCATAGTGCCCCTCAAGCTCATTGGGTGGGTGATGGCTTTCCCGTTCGAACTCTGTTGTCGTATCACGATCAGGGGCAGCACGTCAGTCCCTTCATCATGCTCGACCATGCAGGGCCTTATCAGTTCGAGCCCACCACGGCCCGACGCGGTGTCGGTACCCATCCTCACAAGGGATTCGAGACCGTTACCATCGTGTACGAGGGTGAGGTGGAGCATCGTGATTCGACCGGCGCAGGTGGCGTGATTGGTCCGGGTGATGTGCAGTGGATGACGGCAGGGTCCGGCATTCTGCATCAGGAATACCATTCACCGGCGTTTGCCGAGAAGGGCGGTAATTTCGAGATGGTGCAACTGTGGGTCAATTTGCCGGCGAAGGACAAGTCTGCCAGTCCGGGTTATCAGACGATTGTGAATGCGCAGATTCCGCAGCTCGATCTGCCGGATGAGGCCGGAACTGTGCGTGTCATCGCTGGTGAATTTGCGGGTGACAAGGGTCCGGCGGAAACCTTCACGCCCATCAATATCTGGGATGTGCGTTTGCGCAGTCACAAGTCCGCCACGCTGACTATTCCGGAAGGGCATACACTTTCGTTACTGGTGTTGGCAGGTACGGTCAACGTCAACGGGCGGGAAATCGTGCGGGAATCGCAGACCGTATTACTGGCTCAGGAAGGCGGTGAGGTAACGCTCGAAGCCAACAGTGATGCCAAGGTGCTGGTGCTCAGTGGTGAGCCGATCAATGAACCCGTGGTGGCTCATGGTCCGTTCGTCATGAACACGGCCGATGAGATTCGGCAGGCGATGGCGCAGTTCCAGAGCGGCGCTTTCGGATCGACGTAGACAGCAAGGCGTGACCAGGGCGGTGGCGGCATCTGGCCGGAACCGCCCGAATGCTTCCACGGTTTTTGCAGTACAGGAGAGAATCATGAGTTGGAACCCAGGTATTGAACCCGGATGTCCCGATGATATCGGTATGGACTCCATCGAGACAGTGATCGTGCCAAGAGCGCGGGACCTTGGCGGATTCGAGGTGCGCCGTGCCTTGCCGGCGCCCAGGCGCCAGATGGTCGGACCTTTCATCTTTTTCGATCAGATGGGGCCCGCTGAATTCATTACCGGCAAGGGCGTGGATGTTCGGCCGCACCCCCATATCGGCCTGGGAACCGTCACGTATCTGTATCGCGGCGAATTCCAGCACCGCGACAGTCTCGGTACCAATCAGATGATTCTTCCCGGAGCCGTCAACTGGATGGTGGCGGGGCATGGAGTGACGCACTCGGAAAGAACCAGCGAGCAGACACGTCTTGAGCCGCACAGTCTGTTCGGTATCCAGACCTGGGTAGCCTTGCCCGAGGACAAGGAGGAGGTGGCACCGAGCTTCGAGCACCATGGCAAGGAGGTTTTGCCGATCATCGAGGATGGGGGCGTACACATGCGCCTGATTCTGGGCAGTGCCTATGGCGAGAAGGCGCCGGCGAGTGTGTTCTCGGATATCTTCTACGGTGATGTCACCTTGCAGCCCGGTGCGCTGCTGCCACTGCCCGATGACCATGAAGACCGCGGGCTGTACGTGGTGGACGGTTCCGTCTCCATCGCCGGTCAGGAATTCACGGAAGCGCAGATGATGGTGTTTCGGCCCGGTGACCGGATCACGGTAGCCGCAGGTGCCCGTGGGGCCAGAGTTGTTATTCTGGGTGGCGAGACCCTGAATGGTCCGCGTTACATCTGGTGGAACTTCGTCTCATCCAGCAAGGAGCGTATCGAGGAAGCCAAGGAGCAGTGGCATCAGGAAAAATGGGGTGCAGGTCTGTTTGATCTGCCACCGGATGATCGTTCCGAGTTCATTCCCCTGCCGGGCTGAGGGTACAGGGCCGGTGCTGATACGAGATCAGCACCGGCCTGTGGTTCTACACCGTTGCGTCATCTCCCCAGATGGCTTGCAGGCGGCGGTCTCGACCACAGCCGTAACGATAGGCCTTGTAGCGAATGGGGCTCTTCTTGTAGAAATCCTGATGACCGATTTCATCGCCCTTGATGGGGTAGAAGGTGGATAGCGGTAGAATCGGTGTCACCACTGTCTGCTCGGGAAAGCGGTCGGCCACGGCCTGACGGGTCTGTTCTGCCAATGCCTTTTCTTCATCGTTGGCCACGAAGACGGCGCTGAGGTAACTGGGCCCCTTGTCGCAGAACTGGCCTCGAGCATCGAAGGGGTCGATGTTGACCCAGAAGTGATCGAGAATGTCCTGATAGCTGACGACGTCCGGGTCGTAGGTGATTTCCACGGCTTCGTAGTGCCCCGTGTGGTCTCCCCGGTAGGTGGGATTCTCGGCGGTGCCACCGGTAAACCCGGAGACGGCCTCACTGACGCCTTCCAGCGATTCGAAGTCCTTTTCCATACACCAGAAGCACCCACCGGCAAGCACAGCGGTATCGGCCTGGGCTGATAGCGGGAGCAGCGCGGCTGCAGTAAGGAAAAGGCTGACAAGCGTACTTTTCATGAGTATTCCGAGGTGTCTGGTGCAGTGGATAGCATGTGTCTGTGACCTTGTACGTCGGCGGGAGTTCGTGTGGATTAAAGGAGCCGCTCGCATTATCGGGTTGACGCCGTCGCAAATTGACCGACAATGGCGACTCCCCGGCTTTTCGACACCTCATGAAGCATCAACTCATCATCTTTGATATGGACGGCACTCTGGTACAGAGTGAAGAATGCGCATCCCAGGCCTTGCTGGAGGCCATACCCGACCTGCAAGGCAGTGTCGATGAGCTGACAGAGCGTTACCGTGGCTGGCGACTGGCCGAGGTCTTCGTGGATATCGAGTCCCGGCAGCCGGGCAGTGTTCCGGGTGACTGTCTGGAGCGTTACCGGGAAAGGGAGGCTGTTCTGGCGCATTCCATGATCACACCGAGTGTGGGTGTCGAGAATCTGTTATCGCAACTCCAGCACCGCAAATGCATCGCCTCCAACGCATCAGTGGAGAAGACGCGGCGATCACTGGAGATCTGTGGTCTGTCGCATCATTTCGACAGCGACATCTTCAGTGCCTATCAGGTGCAGGCCTGGAAGCCCGACCCGACGCTCTTTCTGCATGCCGCGGCAGCGTATCAAGCCGATCCGCGCAGTTGTCTGGTGGTGGAGGACAGCGAGGTGGGTTTGCGAGCGGCGCAGGCGGCAGGCATACCGGCGGTGTTCTACGACCCGCACGATGCCGACATCGACGCGGCAGGCGCCACGCGAATATCGGCATTGTCCGAACTGCTGGATCTGCTTGCTTGAGCTCCACCAACTCTATCGGAACGCGATTCCCATGAATTCCTCGACGCGCCAATGGCGAACACCGATGGTCGTCATCATTGCCGGCTGCCTCATTTCCGTTATCGGGTTTGGTATCCGCTCCTCTTTCGGGCTTTTTCTGGAGCCCATGACGGCAGCACAGGACTGGTCTCGTGAGACCTTTGGTCTTGCCATGGCCCTGCAGAACCTGTTCTGGGGACTGGGCTTGCCGATCGCCGGCATGCTGGCGGACAAATGGGGTTCCAGCCGGGTCATCATCGGCGGTGCTGTTGCCTATTTTGCCGGGGTGTACGGCATGGCCTTGTCCGACTCCCATGCACTGCTGTATCTGACGGGTGGCGTATTGTCGGGACTGGGTATTGCCTTCTCGGCTTTCACCCTGGCCATGGCCTCCATGGTCAGAGTGGTCGGGCCTGAGAAGCGTTCATTCGTATTGGGTGTCGGCACGGCTGCGGGCTCTGTGGGGCAGGTGCTGTTTTCACCGATCGGTCAGGGCTTCATCAACAGTTTCGGTTGGCAGCAGGCGCTGATCATCCTGTCCTTCTTCGTGCTGATCCTGATACCGCTGGCGTGGATGCTGCCGCATGGTGCGCCGGGTAGTCAGACGCAGGACGATCAGTCACTGCAGGCGGCCTTGCGCGAGGCGCTCTCGCACCGAGGCTTTGTGCTGTTGACACTGGGTTTCTTCGTCTGCGGCTTCCATGTGGCCTTCATCACGGTGCATTTCCCGGCGTATGTGCGCGATATCGGTCTGGACCCGAACATCGGTGCCTACAGTCTGGCGTTGATTGGCCTGTTCAACATCGGCGGATCCTTGCTCTCCGGCATCGCCGGGCAGCGCTTCAGCATGAAGTTCAGTCTGAGTTTCATCTACACGGCTCGTGCTGTCGCCATCACCGCCTTGCTGCTCCTGCCCAAGACACCGCTGGTGGTACTCGGGTTTGCCGCGGTGATGGGGCTGCTGTGGTTATCCACTGTCCCCTTGACCACCGGCATCGTGGCGCAGGTGTTCGGCACGCGCTATATGGGCACCCTGTTCGGCATCGTTTTCCTGAGCCATCAGATCGGCAGCTTTCTGGGTGTCTGGCTCGGCGGCAAGCTCTATGACAGCAGTGGCAGCTACGACAGCATGTGGGTAGCCGGAATCATGCTGGGATTGCTGGCAGCGCTGTTACACCTGCCCATCAACGAGTCTCCCGTGGCGCGGTTGAGGCGGCTTGCGCCCGCGTCATCGTCGTGAACCGAGGCCTCTGCTGCTGAGGTGATGGCTTGCTCGCTATAGCTTCCCGCTGACCAGATCGGCACAGCGATCCCCGAGCATCATCGCCGGCGCATTGGTGTTGCCGGCGTTGATGTTGGGCATGGCCGACAGATCGCAGACCCGCAAGCCTTCCACACCGCGTACCCGCAGGCGAGAATCCAGTACGGCGTCACGATCGCCATCACGCCCCATGCGGGCAGTGCCGCTGGGGTGGTAGTTCGTCTTGACGAAGCGCTTGCAGTGATTGCGCAGCGTCTCGTCATCATCGCGGCCATCCGGGGGTACGGCGATGCGATCGATACGGCTGGCCAGTGGTGACTGGCGCATGGCTTCCAGAAAGAAGCGTTGCCCGGCGATCATGGTGCGCATGTCGTCCTCGTGCTGCAGCAGATTCGGTGAGACGAGCGGCATGGCAGAAGGGTCGGATGAGGCCAGCCGAACCTCGCCTCGAGACTTGGGTTTGACAACGACCGTTGTTATGGTCAGACCATAACCTTTTTCCACTTCACCGAGGGTGTCACGGTCGAGATACACGATGGGAGGGCAGAACGCCTGGATGGTCGGCGTGGCATTACGGTCTATGGGATTGATGAAGGCACCTGCCTCGACACCCGCAGTGGTGATGGGGCCTGAGCCGAACAGTTTGAACTGCAAGCCGTTCTTCAGCATGCGCCAGCCTTCACCCTGCTTGTAGTATCCGTAAGGGCCATTGGCCAATGCCGTCATCGGCACTTCGGGGTGGTCGATCAGGTTCTGACCGACGCCCTGGAGGTCGACGGTACAGTGAATACCGTGCTCGGCCAGGTGTGCGGCAGGCCCGATGCCCGACAGCATCAGCAGCTTGGGTGTGATCAGGGAACCTGCTGCCAGTATGATTTCGCCGTCGGCATGGACCGTATGCAGGCGACCTGCCTTGTCACGATACTCGACTGCGCGGGCACGATTGTCCTGCACCACGATACGCTGCACTTCGCAGTGCAGACGTACGGTCAGATCGGGGTTGTTCTCCAGTGGCGTCAGGTGTGAGTAGGCCGCGGAGCAGCGACGACCTGCACGGTTCATGAACTGGTAGAAGCCGACGCCGCGTTGCGAAGCTCCGTTGAAATCGGTATTGAACGGTTCCCCCATGGTCTGCACGGCCTGCACGAACCAGCGGGATACCTCGTTGATGTGCCCGGGGTCGGAAACCAGCAGCGGCCCTTCGGTTCCATGACGCTCGTCATGCAGTCTCTCATTGCCTTCCATGCCTCTGAAATGCGGGAGCACATCCTTCCAGCCCCAGCCAATGGTGTCGTTGTTGCCCCGCAGCAGCTCTTCCCACTCATCGTAGTCCGCTGGTCGTCCACGCATGTAGACCTGCGCGTTGACCGAGGAGCCGCCTCCCAGCACATTGCCCTGAGGGATATCGTGCACACGTCCATCCAGATGAGGCTGTGGCACCGTGTGGTGATAGCGCATGAAGCGCGAGCCGTTGATCATCTTGAAGATGCCCGGCGGCATGTCCAGCAAGGGGTGGCGATTCGAATGGCCAGCCTCCAGTACAAGCACCTTTGCCCCTGATTTGACCAGGCCAGCGGCAGCCACGCAGCCGGATGAACCGCCGCCGATAACGATGTGATCGAATGTCTCGCTCATGCAGGGCTCTCCCGGTGGAATGTGTCGATAGCAAGGGGTGTCGTCTTTTTGGGTGTTGACACGTTCGACCCAATGAGAATAGCATTCCAACTATGGTCATACCAAACCGGCAAGACATTTTGTCGAGTCGGGCGAGGGTGTTCACATCTTTCGTCCGGTAATTCGGAGTGACCTCGATGCATCACTGAAATCGCGAGACGGGACGAAGATTCTTCCGCGGTTTACCAAATCCACGGAAATGAAGAGGCACATGATGAAAAACACTGGACTTACACAGGTATTCACCGCGGTCGGTCTCGCGCTGGCGGTGGCTGCCGGTGCGGCGCACGCACAGGACCTGCCCCGGCTCGAGAAGAAGGATCGCTACAAGGTCGGTTTCTCGCAGATGGAGAGCAACAATCCATGGCGTATCGCCGAGACCAAATCATTCGTGGATACGGCTGAAAGCTGTAACTGGGACCTGATTGCCACCGATGCTGCGGGTTCCGCCGCCAAGCAGGTAGCCGATGTGGACTCCATGATTGCGCAGGGCATCGACATCCTGTTTCTGCCTCCGCGTGAAGAAAAGCCACTGATTCCTGCGGTCATGAAAGCCAAGGCAGCAGGCATCCCAACCTTCCTGGTCGATCGCTCGGTTGATCCGAACGTGGCACAGGCCGGTCGTGACTATGTTGCATTTCTCGGCTCGGACTTCATTGATCAGGGCCGTCGGGTTGCCGAATGGACGCTGGAGAATTTCAAGGGCGAGAAGGGTGTCATTGTGGAGCTGGAAGGCACCACGGGCTCATCACCGGCAAACGATCGCCGCAAGGGCTTTGATGACGTCATGGCTCAGCACGACAACATGACCATCGTGGCTTCACAGTCTGGTGATTTTGCGCGTGACCTTGGACGACAGGTCATGGAAACACTGCTGCAGGCGCATCCGGATGTGAACATCGTCTATGCGCACAACGATGAAATGGCCATCGGTGCCATCCAGGCGCTGACGCTGGCCGGACGCAACCCGGGTGAGGATGTTCTGGTTGTATCCATCGACGGTACACGCGATGCGCTGCAGGCCATCATCGACGGCAAGATGGGTGTGACAGTCGAGTCTTCGCCATTCTTTGGTCCGGTAGCGTGTGAAGTCATGGAACGCTATATCGCCGGTGAAGATATCGAGCCCTGGGTTCAGGTTCAGGATCGTATCTTTACAGCAGAAAACGCTGCCGACCATATCGACGAAGCATACTGATCGTCGTGAGTGATGCACCATTGTTGGCGATGCACGGCATCGCCAAGTCCTTCGCCGGCGCGGTGGCACTGGACGGTGCATCGCTCACTGTCGGGCCGGGTGAAGTACACGGTCTGATCGGTCAGAACGGGGCTGGCAAGTCCACCCTGATCAAGATACTCACTGGCGTCTACATGCGTGACGCCGGTGAGGTGAATTTTGCAGGTCGGCCACTGCGCGTGGCATCCCCGCGCGAGGCCCAGGCGGCCGGTATTTCCACGATCTATCAGGAACTGACACTGGTGCCGCTCAGAAGCGTCACAGAGAATGTCATTCTGGGTTATGAGCCACGTACCCGACTTGGCTTGATCAACTGGCGTGCTGCACATGCAAAGACGCGCAAGATCCTGACCGACTTCGGTATCGATGTGGATGTACATGCGCCGCTGGGGGAGTATTCCACTGCCATTCAACAACTGGTGGCCATTGCGCGGGCCGTGTCACTCGAAGCGCAGCTGGTCATCATGGATGAGCCGACGTCCTCGCTGGATGAGAGAGAGGTCGCGGTTCTGTTCTCCGTGGTCAACCGCCTGCGAGCAGCGGGTACCTCGGTGCTCTATGTATCCCATTTTCTCGATGAACTGTTTACCGTTTGTGATCGTGTGACCATCATGCGAGATGGGGCCACCATTGCAGATCATGCCATCGACGACACTGACAAGACATCGCTGATTGCCGAGATGTTGGGGCGTGATGTCAGCGAGATCCAGGCTGCGGGCATGACAGAACTGGGCGGTGGTTCGAATACCGCCGGTGAACTGGTTTTCGAAGCGAAGGGCGTGGCTACCAATCGCCGCCTGCGCTCCCTGGATCTTTCGGTGCGCTCAGGGGAAATTGTCGGGCTTGGTGGATTGCTGGGCTCGGGGCGAACCGAGGCGGCGCGTGCGATATTCGGCGCGGACAGTCTGAGCGCGGGTACGCTCGAATTTGCCGGCAATAGTGCACCACCGACAACACCGGCCGCCGCCATTGCCAGTGGCATTGGTTTTCTGACCGAGGATCGCAAGGCTGAAGGCATCATCCCGGACATGTCGGTTCGCGAGAACCTGACGCTGGCCCTGTTGCCGGCATTGACGCGACACGGCCGTATCGATCGCGCCCGCGAGCGCGAGCTGGTTGAGGAATTCATAAAATCGCTGGGTATCAAGCTGAACGACATGGATCAACCCATTCGTGAATTGTCCGGCGGCAACCAGCAGAAGGTGTTGCTGGCACGCTGGCTGGCCATTCACCCGAAGCTGCTGATTCTCGATGAGCCGACCCGCGGGGTGGATGTCGGTGCGAAGTTCGAGATTCAGGCGATCATTCGTGAGCACGTGGAAGAGGGTGTGGGTGTCTTGTTGATTTCATCGGAATTCGAAGAACTGGTTGAAGGGGCGGATCACATCGTGGTGATGCAGGACGGCGTGTCGGTCAGTCGCATGAGTAATCCGGGCATTACCGAGGAAGCGCTGATCAGTGCCATTGCCCGGGCTCCCGGTGCCGATGTTCATCAGGATGTGTCATGAATACGAGCGTTGCATCCCCTGCAGTGGGTAAGGACTCGAGCAAGGGGGTTGCCTGGCGAAGCCTGCTCGGCCGCTACGGCACCCTGGTTGCACTGGCAGTGCTGCTGCTGGTCAATATCCTGATTACTCCGAATTTTCTGCAGTGGCAGACCCTGTTCGTCAATATCAGCCAGGTTGCCACCATTGCCATCGTGGCTGTAGGTATGACGCTGGTCATTGCCACGGGAGGAATCGACCTGTCGGTGGGTGCCGTGATGGCGCTTGCCGGGGCGCTGGCCCCCTTGATCTTCGGTTCGGCTTTCGGCCTGGCCAATCCGGTCATCGGGCTGATGCTCGCCATTGCATTACCGTTGGTGGCTGCCATGGCCTGTGGTCTGTTCAACGGCATCATGATCAGTGTGCTGCGCGTGCAGCCGATCATTGCCACCTTGATCCTGTTCATTTCCGGTCGGGGTATTGCGCAGGTACTGACCAACGGCAACCTGCAGACCTTCAGCAACCCCGCCTTCAGCTATCTGGGCACCGGGCGCGTATTCGGTTTGCCGTTTCAGGGCTGGCTGGCTGTTGCCATTGCCGCTGTTGCATTCTGGCTGGTGACACGAACCATTCACGGGCGCCATCTGCTGGCCGTCGGAGGCAACGAGCGCGCCGCTGAGTTGTCCGGTGTGCCGGTTCGACGGGTCAAGATCAGCGTCTATATCATCTGTGCCTTTCTGTCCGGTATTGCCGGTCTGGTGGTCGTGGCCATCAACTCGGCCTCCGATGCTGCGCGCAATGGCAATCTGATGGAGCTTGATGCCATCGCCGCTGCCGTGGTTGGTGGTGCCTTGCTGCAGGGTGGGCGGGCGCCGGTATTCGGTGCCTTGTTGGGAGCCGTCATCATCCAGCTGGTGAAGTACACCTTGCTGGCCAATGGAATCGAGGATGAAGTGGCCTTGATTGCCAAGGCCGGCATCATCGTCGCTGCGGTGGCACTGCAACAAGGGCGTCGCGAATGAATCAGTCAACCGAAGATGCGTTCGACCTGCGCCCCCTGCTACGCGGCAGTGGCCAGACGGTGGGTGTGTTCCTGGCGCTGATTTGCCTGGTTGTTTTCGGGCTGCTGCGTTACGAGAATTTTGGTGGTGCCTACAACATTGCCTCCTTTCTGAATTACAACGCCATGTTCATCCTGATTTCCATCGGCATGTGTCTGGTCATCATTACCGGCGGCATCGATCTGTCGGTGGGCTCGGTGGCCGCCTTCAGTTCAGTCTGTGCCGCCTACCTCAGCCCTTACGGATTGCAGGTTGCTCTGCCTGCCGGCATTCTTGCCGGAGTGGCCTTCGGGGCGCTGAACGCGTTCATCATCCTGGCGCTCCGGGTGCCGCCCTTCATTGCCACGCTGGCGACCTTGCTCGGTGCCAAGGGTGGCTCTCTGGTGCTCAGCGGTGCCGAGACCATCGCGGTGGACTGGGGCAGCAACTTCACGAAACTGGGTATGGAGAAGGCCTTCAATCTGGTGCCGTGGAGCATTCTCATCGTGCTGGTCGTGGCGATCATTGCGTGGATCGTGCTGGAGCGTACCTCCCTTGGCCGAACTCTGCTGGCGGTTGGCGGCGGTGAGGAAGCATCGTCCCTGATGGGCCTGGAAGTGGGTCGAGCCAAGGCATTCGCCTACCTGTTCAGTGGTGGCTGTGCCGGCCTTGCCGGCGTCTTTCTGGCCTCAGGGTTTGGTGCCGGGCAGCCACTGGAAGGGGTGGGCTGGGAACTGTCTGCCATTGCCTCGGTGGTGGTCGGTGGCACATTGCTGACCGGCGGGCTGGGCTCCATTACGGCCACGGTCATCGGTGCGCTGCTGCTGGGACTGGTATTCAACATCCTGAATTTCGAGAATGGTCGCGGCACCATATCGCTCAGTGCCTACTGGCAGCAGGTGATTCGCGGGGCGTTTCTGTTTCTGGTTATTTTGCTGCAGATGCGGGTGGCAAAGCGGCGGACTGCGACGGGGATGCAGTTGGAGAAGGCGGAATAGGATCAGTTGTTTGATTGTTGAGCGTTAGCCGTGGATATTCACCCTGAACACTGGCCCTGATGCAGGATTAGCGGGCTATATGCCCGCTTCCATTTCTGATTTATGTGACGGCCATCTCAAATTCAGGGAAAGTCGTTGTGAACTTTTGTCTTTAAGCCACAAACACAAGCCACTGAAGTAACACTGACAAGAAGATATTGCTATTCTGCCG
>CBDUIJ010000106.1:0-16330 GCA_965367215.1 uncultured Granulosicoccus sp. | reverse complement strand
GACCCCTGGCATCTGGCCTTCGATACCAAACGCATGGCCATGATTGCCGCACTGGAAGGGCATTTTGCCGGTGTGGTCTTCTGGAAATGGTCCTCTGGATTGAACCCGTGGCTAGGCAGTCGAACGCGCACATTCTCCATACTGCAGCCCCTGCCAGAACTGGTCGACCAGCTCAACGAATGGCAACCCGGGTTTCTGTCCAGCTACCCGAGCATGCTGGCCGTACTTGCCAATGAACAGGTATGCGGCCGCTTGAAGCTCTCACCCACCAGTCTATGGTGCGGTGGCGAGCATCTTGACGATTATCAGCGCCAGCAGATAGAAGCTGCATTCGGTTGCCCTCTTATCGAAGACTATGGCGCTTCAGAGGCCATGAACATGGCGTTCGGCTGCAGCCATGGACGACTGCACATCAACACCGACTGGTTCATTCTGGAACCGGTGGACGAGAACATGCAGCCCGTGGCCGCCGGTCAGAAATCGGCAACCACGCTGGTGACGAATCTGGCCAGCCGTGTACAACCACTCATCCGCTACGACATCGGTGACAGCATCACCCTGCACACGGATGCCTGTGATTGCGGTAATCCATTACCCACGCTCAGTGTCGATGGCCGCAGCGATGACACCTTGTGGCTGCCAGCAGAGAAGGACAAGCAAGTGGCTGTCCTGCCGCTGGCCCTCAATACGATCATCGAAGAACACGCCGGCGAGTTCGGATTTCAGATCAATCAGTGCGGACCGCAGAAACTGTCCATTCGCACACAGGGTGACAACGTGGAATCGCGCTGCAAGGCCTTTGATCGGATTCGTGAACCTCTGAGGCAGTATTTTCTGTCACTGGGGACTCTGCCGATAACGCTGCAGCACGACTCCCGACCACCTGAACGAGATGCCACCAGTGGCAAGCTGAACCAGGTCAGCAAACTATCGGAAACCCCAGCCCTGTAGGTTGATTGCGGAAGCTGCAAGCAGCCAGACAAACGCCTGACGGGGTTGATCAGCAACCCCGTGCAAGTGAAGTATCACAGTTGTATTCGGACCGGGCTGATCAGGACGTTCCGATCAACTCACTGGCTATAAAGCGACGAGCGCAGACTCAGGGCTCGAGCGCATCATCCAGTTCGGCAATGGGGAATGCCTTCACGAAAGGCAGCAGTGCCTCGGCATCCAGGTCGGATGAGGTGATATTGAGCATGCCACCACTCTTGAGCTGCACCATGTACTGAGCTTCGCCACCGGGCTCACTCATGTCGAGGACAGTGCGTTTCTGCACACGAATCTTCTTGCCGCTACCCGCTCCCATACCCATGCCAAGCTGTGCCAATGCAGCCAGGCCGCCACCTGCCATACCGGTCGTGAGTGATACGCCGACATCCTGGCCATCTTTCGAATACCGACGCTCGATGATGGTCATGCCCATGGCACTCTGATTATCGATTTCACCACCTTCGAACCCATCGACAGCATCGGGAAACACAGTCAGCGTTGCCTGTTGACGAAGCTGCTGCAGACTCTCGACGCACCATTTGGCCTCGTCCAGAGCACCCACCAGATCATCTTCACCAATCAACCGCGCCGCCTCCGTGCAGGCCGTTGCAGCCTCTTCGGCAGACTGCGCCATGACTTGTGAACCACTCATCATGATGGCTGCCGTGCTGATGATGATTGCCGCTGTTTTCATACGGGTTCTCCTGACTTGTTGACGCTCAGTTCGATACTGACCGGCTCGTGCTCTATACAATAGCCCTTGTTCATTGTTGCTACATTGATGTAGGACAGATTATCGGCATCCACTCGCCCACGCGCTTCATGGATATGACCGAACAGATGCACCAGCGGTGAGATTTCCCGAATCCGTTCCAGCAGGGAGGGACAACCGGTATGCTCGTATTGCTCATCCTCACGCAGCACCTGGTCGAGAATACCGTGTGGTGGTCCATGCGTAATGAGCACATCCGTATCCTCTGGTATCAGATTCCAGTGCGCTTCAATCGGCGCCCCAGGGTCGCGCATGAAGGACCAGTCGAGAAAACGGGGGGTGATGGGTGATCCCCAGAAATTCAGGCCACCGACTCGACAACCCGAATCGTTCAGCAGGCAGACGCCGTTGTCTCGTGCGAATTCTGCCGCCAGAACCGGATCGGATTCCATGAAGGTGTCGTGATTGCCGGCCACACACAATTTGTGGGCAAAATCCTGGCGGCCGAACCATTCCATGAACGCCTGCGTCTCCGCACGAGTGCCGTGCCCGGTCAGATCGCCCGCATGGATCAAGACATCACCCGCTGGCAGAACGA
Organism: uncultured Granulosicoccus sp.; assembly: GCA_965367215.1. Classification (GTDB taxonomy): domain Bacteria; phylum Pseudomonadota; class Gammaproteobacteria; order Granulosicoccales; family Granulosicoccaceae; genus Granulosicoccus. The sequence goes on along the minus strand of CBDUIJ010000106.1, from coordinate 14,030 downwards.
CCTGTTCATGGTCGCCATGGGTATCACTGATACAGACAAGCTTCACGTGGATATAACCCTATCGTTCGCCGATGACCATTTCCATTCTAAGCAGAATACCGTATGACTTCTCGTAATCGGTCGTTGCAGGCCAGGAAATCGAGGGCCAGACCTCGTAGAAGAACCAGGGACGCCAGACGTTGTGACGCCAACGCAAGCGAAATTCATGCCCTCGGAAGCGATCCTCGAGCCCGTCATTCAGAGCTGTGTGGTAGCCCGCAATCAGTTCGGCTGCCAGTGACTTCTCTTCGCTGAGTTGACTGTACACGCCAAAGGTCTGACCGATAACTGCTCCCTTGCGTCCCTTGCGCCAGTTGAATTCGGAATGTGCACGAAAGAACAGCGTGTCCTGATAGAACAGCTTGCGGTGGAAGTTGATGGTAAACCGATCTTCAAAACCGGACTTCGAGTAGTGCCAATAGCTGTTGGATGCACTGAAATTCCACTTTCTCGCCAGTACCTTGCGATATCCCAGAACCAGTCGTCCGAAATACTGGATATCCCCATCCCTCTGGCGCACACCGATATCCACGTCGGCATTGCCGTTATCACGCGCCGAACGAATGAAACGGATCGCAGCGGATGCATTCGAATCACCATTGACCACCGGACCCTGCAGGCGATCGACGCTGCCACCCACGATATCGGTGTCATCATCCTCGGTACTGAACAGCAGCTTGAAGCGTTTTTCGGTATTGGGCAATGACACCCTGATCTTCAGCGAAGGCTTGATCTCGAAGTCCTCACCCGCGGGCTGATTGGCATCCAGCCGGATGCGTGCCCAGCTATCGTTGTTCAAACCGCCTTCGCTGGTCGTGGCATCACTGAAGAATCCATCCATCTGATGCATGAAGCCCGTGAACTGCTGGGTAGCCTTGCGCTGCGCCCCATCAACGTAATCGGTGGCCTTGCCAACGATACCGATCGATTCTTCTTCCGACTCTTCCGTCTCGTCGCTGCTGTCCTGCGCATGAGTCATGCCCAGGGGCAGACCGATCAGCAGGCAGACCAGTACCGCTGAAAAATGCTTATGCATCAAGAGCTGTCATCAAACGCATCATTTCATCATCGGTGCCAATGGAAATTCGCAACCACTCGTTCAGGCGTGGCTTGTCCCAGTAGCGTACCAGTACGCCGGCCTTGTCGAGCTCTCTGAAAATCTTGCCAGCCTCGCCGCCCGGGGCTTTGGCAAACACGAAATTGGCCGATGACGGCAGGACTTCAAAGCCCCTCTTCTGCAAGTCCGACACCGTTTTCCGACGAGTTTCAATGACCTGTTCAATGGTCTTTCGATAATAAACGTCATCCCGGATGGAGGCGATACCGGCGGCCTGTGCCAGAGCGTCCACCGGATAGGAGTTGAAGGAGTTCTTGACGCGTTGCAAGCCCTCTATCAGCGTCGGATGACCAAATGCGACACCAAGCCTCATGCCCGCCAGCGATCGACTCTTCGAATAGGTCTGGCTGACCAGCAGGTTCGGGAAGCGATTGACCAGGCTGACGACACTGCTGGCACCGAAGCCGGCATAGGCCTCGTCCACCAGCAACACCTGCTCGGTGTGCCGTACCAGCAGCCCGGCAATGGCAGACTCTTCGGCCGCCAGAGCTGTCGGTGCATTCGGGTTGGGGAAGACAATGCCACCGGCATTGGGCTCGAAACTCTCGATCGGCAGAACGTAGTCATCCGTCAGCGCAACGGTTCTGGCCTCGATGCCGTAAAGATCGCAATAGACCGGATAGAAGCTGTAGCTGATGTCAGGAAACTGCAGCACCTTGTGGTTGGTGAAATACGCCAGAAAGGCCAGTGCCAGAATTTCATCCGAGCCATTTCCCACGAAGACCTGACTGACATCCAGCCCATGGTATTCAGCCAGTACAGTTCGCAGTGCCACGCTTTCCGGGTCGGGGTAACGTCGGAGCTGATCCCCACTGACGGCCGCAATCGCCTCCATCACCATCGGTGACGGGGGATAGGGATTCTCGTTGGTGTTGAGCTTGACGATATCAGCGCCGCTGCGTTGCTCACCCGGCACATAGGGTGTCAGACGGCTCACCGTCTCGGTCCAGTAATTGGTCATTCAATCAGCGCTACAGGTTAGGATTCCAACAGGGTCGACTGCCATTCATTCATCAAGCAAGGTTCCAAGCCGTTGGCTGGCAGCTTGCAACTGCGGCAGAAAGCCGGATAGTGCGGAAAACGGCACTCGCATGCAAGGGGCATGAAACGACAAGGTGGCATAGAGCCTGCCATTCAGATCGAGTACCGGCACCGCCATTGCCACCACCCCTTCAATGAACTCCTCATTATCCAGAGAGTAGCCTCGCTGGGCAATGGCCGCCAACTCATCTCTGAGCGCACTGAGACTCAGCAGTGTGTTGGGTGTATAGGCCTTCAGGCGAACATTGGCCAGAATGCGCTCGCGCTGCACCTCGGGAAGCGTGCTCAGATACATCTTGCCACTGGCCGTACTGCAGGCCGGCACCCGACTGCCAATCTGCAGACTCACCCGTACCGGCCAATGAGTCTCTGCGCGGTCGTAGTAGATCATTTCGGTGCCATCGGGTACGGCAATATTGCAGGTCTCGCCGATTTCCTCTGACAGGTCCATCAGGATGGCGCGTCGTTGGGCCTGCAACGGCGAGGCCGACAGGATTCCCAATGCCAACTGATTGAGACGGTGCCCAGCCTGCACTCCGCGTCCGTTGAGGCGGGTTTTCAGGTAACCATGATCTTCCAGCGTGGTGCACAAGCGGTGCACACTGGCCTTGGGAATGTCCAGTTGCTGGGCTATCTCGGTCGGGCTGAGCGGACGATCAGCATCGGCGATGGCCTTGAGGATATCCATCACACGCGTGACGGTCGAACCCTTGGGCTGCCGTTGGTCAAGCTCGTTGTCGTGAGTCATCTTGTAGGATTCTACTGAATCGAACTCCGAGGGGAAGGCGCAGACCATACCACCGGTCGTCGACCATCAGGTAGGCCACTCGCAATCTATCTCGATTACGCGATTCGAATGTTACTTTGTTGCATCAGGACGTACTATCTGCACTACACGCCCCAAGGCAGCGCCTGGCAGATCCGAAATCTGTCGGCGGCCATTGTCATTCCGCATGGCGTGACCATAGTCATCATCGCCGTAATCCGGCATTCCATTCAAGCAGGACAGGGTATCTATCATGAACACACTCAGGGAAAAACTGAGCCGCAAGGATCTACTGTGTGAAGCCGGTTATCTGGCAGGCAAGATGGTTGAGACATCTGCCAGCGGCAAACGCTTCGACGTCACCAACCCGGCCACCGGCGAGCACCTGGCCAGCCTGCCCGACTTCAACCGTGAGGAAGCGGCCCAGGCCATCGATCTGGCGTATGCGGCGCAAAAGTCGTGGGCGGCAAAAACCGGCAAGGAGCGCGGCAAGGTGCTGCGTCGCTGGAACGAACTCATGATTGAAAATGCCGACGACCTGGCGGCTATCCTGACTGCCGAGATGGGCAAGCCGTTTGCCGAGGCACGTGGCGAGATCCTCTACGGTGCCAGTTTTGTCGAGTGGTTTGCCGAAGAGGCCAAGCGCATCTACGGTGAAACCATTCCCGGCCATGAAGCCGACAAGCGCATCGTGGTATTGAAGCAGCCTATCGGTGTTGTTGCCTCGATCACACCCTGGAATTTCCCGAACGCGATGATCGCCCGCAAGATGGCTCCGGCTCTGGCAGTCGGTTGCGCCTTCGTTGCCAAACCGGCTGCTCAGACACCCCTGTCGGCTCTGGCTCTGGGCGTACTGGCCAATGAAGCCGGTCTGCCCGAGGGCCTGCTCAGCATTCTGCCTTCCAGTTCATCGTCGGACATGGGCAAGGAATTCTGTGAAAATCACAAGGTCCGCAAACTGACCTTCACCGGCTCCACTGAAGTCGGACGCATTCTGATGCGTCAGGCTGCCGACCAGATCATGCGTACCTCCATGGAACTTGGCGGTAATGCCCCGTTCATCGTCTTCGATGATGCCGATATCGATGCCGCCGTTGAAGGCGCCATGATTTCCAAGTATCGCAATAATGGTCAGACCTGCGTCTGTGCCAACCGCCTGTATGTGCAGGCCGGTGTCTATGATGAATTCGCCGAGAAACTGGCAGCCGCGGCCAGCAAGATCAAGGTAGGCAACGGATTCGATGACGGCGTCTCGGCAGGCCCGTTGATCGATGAAAATGCCTTGAAGAAGGTCGAAGAGCACGTCGCCGACGCCATCGACAAGGGCGCCAAGGTCATCACGGGTGGCAAACGCCACAGCCTGGGCAAGACCTTCTTCGAGCCCACGGTACTGACGGGCGTCACCAAGGCGATGAAGGTATCCACCGAAGAGACCTTCGGTCCGGTTGCGCCACTGTTCAAGTTCGAATCCGTCGAGGATGTCATCGAACAGGCCAATGACACCATCTTCGGTCTGGCATCGTATTTCTACGCCAACGATCTGGGACGCGTCTGGAAGGTTGCCGAAGCACTCGAATATGGCATGGTCGGTGTCAACACCGGTCTGATTTCAACCGAAGTAGCGCCGTTCGGGGGCGTCAAGCAATCTGGCCAGGGGCGCGAAGGCTCACATCATGGAGTCGACGACTACCTGGAAATCAAGTATCTCTGCCTGGGTGGCATTGCCTGATAACTTGGACGCACTCTATCTGCTGCTCGGCTTCGCCGGGCTGATCGTCGGCGGTGAATGGCTGGTACGTGGAGCCGTTTCCATCGCCCGACGGTTTGATGTATCACCGATGGTCATCGGTTTGACTCTGGTCGGCTTCGGCACCTCCATGCCGGAGCTGGTGACCAGCCTGCAGGCAGCCATGGTCGGCTCGCCCGGCATTGCGCTGGGTAATGTCATTGGCAGCAATATCGCCAACATCCTGCTGATTCTGGGTGCCGCCGCGCTGGTGGCACCCATACTGGTCTCACCTGACGCATTCCGCCGCGATGGCGGCATGCTGACACTGGCCACGGTGTTGTGCGTGGGACTGGTGCTGAGTGGATCGATCAACCGACTCAGTGGCGCAGCATTGCTGATCTGTCTGCTGGCCTATCTGATTGTCACGCTGACCATTGAGCGGCGTCGCAGCACGGCCGCCGGTGCAGTCTACGATGCCGAGGCCGACTCCCTGAGCATCGAACCGGATAATCTGCCACGTGCCTCAGGCCTGGTGCTGCTCGGCTTGCTGGCTACCATTGTCGGTGCACGCTTCCTCGTGTCCGGTGCCGTGTCCATCGCCACCGATCTGGGTATTTCGGAAACCGTCATCGGTCTGACCATCGTGGCCATCGGTACGTCCATGCCGGAACTGGTCACCTCGGTCATCGCCGCCCGCAAGGGTCAGAGCGATGTCGCCTTCGGCAATGTGGTCGGCAGCAACCTGTTCAACATTCTGGGAATTCTCGGTACGACGGCACTGGTCAAACCATTGACCGTGCCAGCCATCATCGCCTCGCAGGATATCTGGGTCATGCTGGCCGCCACCATCCTGCTGCTGTGGCTGTCCATCACCGGCTGGCGCATCACACGGCGCGAAGGTGCCCTGCTGGTTTTCGCCTATGCGGCTTATCTGATTTTTCTCATCATTTCAGTAACCTAGCCCGGCTTCCAGACCTTCCACCCAACAGATCTTGAGCCCTGACAGGCAGCTGCAAGCATGCAGCTGCCTTGTCGGCCAGAACACGCTGCCCCTGATTCGGCAGACAGCGGGCCTGCGGCGTGAAGGGCAGACCTGACCCCGTGGAATACAGTCCGCCAGCGACAATTCACTGTCAGTGCCTGTTGAATATGTGATTCAACACGCAATAAAACTCACCGATCTTTTCGAAAACCGGTTTTTCCGTGTTGTTTGACGGCATTTTGATGTGATAATTTCCGCTCACTAAAATCAAAGACAAAATGGACATGTTCTTACGAAAATCAGTCAAGTCAGTCTTGATCGGTGTAGCCCTGACGCTGTCAGGCCTGTCAGCCAGCCATGCTGACAACCCGTTCATCGTGGTGCAGTCCACCACCTCCACCCAGAATTCAGGTTTGCTGGATGTGATTCTGCCGCAATTTACCGAAACCAGCGGCATTGACGTCCGAGTCGTGGCTGTCGGTACCGGCCAGGCCATCAAGAATGCCAGCAATGGCGATGGTGACGTGCTGCTGGTTCACGCCAAGCCTGCCGAAGAGAAGTTCGTGGCCGATGGTCAGGGCGTGGAACGCTTTGATGTCATGTACAACGACTTCGTACTGGTCGGCCCGGCGGCAGACCCTGCCGGCATCAAGGGCGGATCCGACATCGCCGCCGCTCTGGCATCCATTGCCGAAACCAGTTCCACCTTCGCCTCACGCGGCGATGACTCCGGCACCCACAAGGCAGAACTGCGCCTGTGGGGAATGGCCAATGTCGATGCACAGGCCGCATCCGGCGAGTGGTATCGGGAAACCGGCTCCGGCATGGGTGCCACACTCAACGCCGCCACCGGCATGAGTGCCTATGTACTGACCGATCGCGCAACCTGGATTGCCTTCGGCAACAAGGGCGATTATGAAATCGTGGTCGAAGGCGATGAGCGCCTGTTCAACCAGTACGGCGTGATCCTCGTCAACCCCGAGAAGCATGCCAACGTCAAGGCGGAAGAAGGTCAGACCTTCATCAACTGGCTGACAGGCTCCGAAGGCCAGCAAGCCATAGCCGCCTTCAAGATCGACGGCGAGCAACTGTTCTTCCCCAACGCCGTACAGCCTTGAGCTACTTGACGAGCTGCACTCACACGGTAGACAGGGTCGCTTCGAATCCATCGTCGCGACCTCTGGCCGGTGAGTGCAATTCGATGACAATGCCAGCCTGCCTGGCAATCGTCTCGGCAATCGCCAGACCCAGCCCGGCCCCGGTTGCACCAGAGCTCTGCCCCTTCGTACCGCGTTTGAACCTCTCCTTCAACTGCGCAAGTTCTTCTGCCGGTACGAGTTCTCCCTGGTTGATGACACTGATCTGATTGTTGACGCTGTCAACCACGATATCCACAGGGGTACCAGGCTTGCTGTACTTCAGCGCATTGTCTATCAGATTGCGCAGCAGAATGGCAACACCGTCAAAATCCAGCAAGGTATCGAAGCGCTCTTCATCCGGGCAGTGCAACTGCAAGCGTGACTCCTCACGCTGCAGCGAATTGAATTCACCCAGCAGATAGTCGATGACGGGATAGACATTGTCTGCCACCTCTCTGACCATGGAGCCCGACTCGGCTCTGGCCAGCTGCATCAACTTTTCAGAAGTTCGCGACAGCTCCTGCAGAGTCTGTTCGATTCGGCCGGCCCGTACCTTCTCGGGCCCTTCAGGCAATGACGCTATCTGACGCTGGGTCTGCGCCAGGGCACTGGCAATCGGGGTTCTCAGCTCATGCGCGCTATTGGTGGTGAAGTTGCGTTCAGACTCCAGGGTACGCGCCAGTCGGCCCAGCAGGTGATTGACCGACTCGGCAATGGGCGCCAGCTCACGCGGCATTTCCGTGGTCTGCAAGGCGGTCAGATCATTGCCGCCGCGACTCTCTATCTGCAACTGCACATCCCTGACCGGTCGCATGCTGCGCCGTACAATCCACCAGACCAACAGCAGGCTCAGCGGCACCAGCAGGGGCAGAATCAACAGCAATACCCGAATCGCACCGTGGTTGATCTCATCGCGGTGATGGGACGGTTCGGCGATCAGAATCCAGCGTTGCTGATCGGCGGTGCTCTCCACATACACACGGTGTCCTTCGATCATGCCGAAGCCGGTTGCCGGCATCGCCTCGAGCAGTGAATCCGGCAGACTGCCTCCGGAGAACAGCACACGGCCGTCAGGATTGCGAATCACGAAACCGAGCAGGCTGGAGATCTCGGCCAGTTGATGCAAGCGTAGATGCGTCACTTCGCCATCCATCTCGCCAATCTGCATCACTGCATCGTCAGTGCTGCTCGGCTTTTGTTGATCGATCGCCAGCGGCTCGACAAGCGGCGCCTGCTTCGTGATCGTCAGCAACTGCTGCGCGGTAACCCGCAGTGCGCTGTCAGCGGCCTCGCCCAGCTCATGGCTGATGACCAACCCGGATACCAGCGAGGCGATCAACCAGAGAAAGGTGATACCCAGCGCCAGGCCGGCTCCCAGTCTGAGCTGCAGACTCTTCATGTCGGGTGACCGGACGCAATCCGGTAACCGATGCCTCTGACCGTCTGGATCTGCTCACGCCCGATCTTCTTGCGCAGTCGACTGATATGCACCTCTACCGTGTTGCTTTCCACTTCCGCACCAAAATCATACAGACAGTTCTCCAGACGCGATTTCGACACCGTGGCATCCAGTCTTTGCAGCAGCGCCTCGAGCAGCGCCCACTCCCTGGGCGTCAGATCGATGTTACGGCCGTTACGCCTGACCTGCCGATTGCTCAGATCGATCGTCAGATCGCCCACGGCCAGTGTCGGATTGGGGTTACCTGCGTAACGTCGGGCCACCGCGCCGACTCTGGCCGACAACTCGGCCAGGTCGAACGGTTTGACCAGGTAGTCATCCGCCCCGGCATTGAGCCCGGCAATTCGGTCGGAGATCTGGTCCAGTGCCGTCAGGATGATCACGGGCGTGCGGTCCTCGCGTTGGCGCAGCTGTTGCAATAACAGGATTCCCTTGCCGTCTGGCAGCATCATGTCCAGCAGTATCAGGTCATAGTCGGTGGTACTCAGACAGGCCCGCGCCTCTGCCAGACTCAGCATGAGATCCGTGGCATGCCCGTCGCTGAGCATCTGCTCGCGTACGGCATCGCCGAGTTGCTGATTGTCTTCTACCAGGAGAATGCGCATGTCACCACTTGATCAACGTGTCCAGTCACCCATTCATACAACACTTTACTGACAAGCAGCTGAAGCGCGTCGATGCAGCCTTCAGGTTGTTGTCAGCAAAGCCGTTCAGAATCCCCCTCATCGTCTGTTCTGCAGACACAGACCGTTCCATCCGGAGTTGTTCATGAAGCATTTCTGCCAGCGTCTCGTCATCACGCTGTGTCTACTGGGCAGTAGCCAGGTTTTCGCCCAGCAACAGATCGACGCCGAGAATTTCGATCTTGCCGATTATCAGGGCAAGGTGGTCTATCTGGACTTCTGGGCCTCCTGGTGCACACCCTGTCGCGCCTCGTTTCCGTTCATGGCGGAAGTCGCCGCGACCCACGGTGACGATCTTGCCATCGTGGCCGTCAATGTCGACGAGATACGCGCCGATGCACAGGCCTTTCTGGACGACTACGAGACGCCTTTCGATATCGTCTTCGACCACGATGGTCTGCTGGCGACCCAACATCAGGTCCCCGGCATGCCCACCTCCTTTCTGTTCGACCGTGACGGCACGCTGATCGGCAGCCATGTAGGCTTTCGCAAGAAGGACATGGATGCCATCCGCCAGTGGATAGCAGACGCCGTCGCCGTCGCCAACTGACACAACAGCTGATCATCAACATGAAAACAGATATATTGCGGCGACCTGCCGCCCGCGCTGTCATGACACTGGCCGCCATCGCCTGGTTGAGTGGCTGCAGCTCCCTGGGTGTCAAGCCATGGGAACGCGGCACCCTGGCCAAACCCGAAATGGCGCTGGACAGTCAGCCGATCGTCTCGGCGCTGGATGATCATATCTACTTCAGCAAGGAAGCCTCCAGTGGCGGACGCAGTTTTGGAGGTGGTGGCTGTGGCTGCAACTGATTCCGGCAAGCCAGTGAGCAAGACACGCTCCCTCAGTGGCACTCTGGCGATGGCCACCGCGGCACTTCTGAGCAGTACTGGCTCACAGGCGGGTTTTCTGTCTGACGACTCCGACTGGCAGGTCAGCGCAGGCCTGCTCGTGTACAACGAACAGGACCGCGTCAGCGCCGTGGAACCGGTGATCAGTGCCCGCAAGAGCCTCGACACCGACGAGTTCCTGAACCTGAAACTGACCATCGACACCCTCACCGGAGCCTCGGCCACCGGTGCCGTCAGCTCCGACTTGCCCCAGACCTTCACCCGGCCGTCAGGCAATGGCCAGTATCGTATCGGTGCCGACAGTACACCGCTGGATGACACCTTCAAGGACACCCGGGTCACCCTCAACGCCGGCTGGGAACGCCCCGTGGCAGAAGACCTGACGCTCAATCTGGGAACGGCTCTGTCGAAGGAATATGACTATCTGTCGCTGGGCCTCAGCAGTGGCCTGGCCAAGGACATCAATGGTGGCAATACCACGCTCTCCGGTGGGTTTTCTGCCAGTTTCGACTCCTCCGACCCCGTCGGTGGCGAACCCGTGCCCTTTGCAGCCATGCAGCCGTCCGGTACCGAGCAGATCCGTCAGGGCAGCGGTAGTGACAAGCAGGTCTATGATGCAATCTTCGGGGTGACGCAGATCATCAATCAGCGCAGTCTGTTCCAGCTGAACTATTCGATCAGCCATTCCAGTGGTTATCTGAACGATCCCTACAAGTTCATCAGTGTCGTTGACCCGGTCACCGGCAATCCGGTATTCGAAAATGGCGATCAGGCCGATCTACCGACCGTCGCCTACGAGAACCGTCCGGACACCCGCACCAAGCACAGCATCTACGCCCAGTACAAGATTTCCCTGGACGACAGGATCCTGGACACCTCCTATCGCTTCCTGACCGACGACTGGGGCATCAACTCTCATACCCTGGATTTTCGTTATCGGATACCACTCAGCAAGGGACGCTACTGGCAACCTCATCTTCGCTACTATCAGCAATCGGCAGCGGATTTCTACACGCCCTTCTATGTCGGTGACGACAGACCCACCGCTGGTGACAGCAGCAGCACCGGTTCGGCCGATTACCGTCTGGGGGACTTCACCGGCATGACCGTCGGACTGGAATTCGGGCGTCGCACGGCCAGCAGTGGCTGGAGCGTGGCGGCCGAGTACTACCTGCAATCCGGTGACGAGCCTGACAACAAGTTCGGCGCCCTGAGCAGCCAGACGCTGTATCCGGATGTGGATATCTTCTTCCTGCGCTTCGTCAAGGATTTCTGAGGCCGCCAGACTGACTATCCGGACTAGTGGGTCGATATCATCCTATCGACCCACTAGCGTGCGTTGAAATGCACCCGGCCCAGCCCGGAAATATCGTAGCCGCCCAGCCTCGCCGCCTTTTCCCTGAACACATCACTGTCCATGAAGCTCAACAGCTTCTGAAAGGGAGGTTCGAACCAGGCCTGACGCCAGACCAGCAGATCGAAGCGCTCTTCGAGCAACGGTACGAATCCCAGTCGCAGTCGGGATGCCACCGATTGCAGCCCGAATGCCACGTCGACATGGCCATCGAATACCTGCATGCCCAGTTCGTCTTCGGTTCGTGCGCAATCCGCAAACAACTTGACGGAATCCTCTGCAATACCGGCATCATCCCGCAGCTGTTCGAACAATTGCTGACTGGCCGCACTGCTCTGCCGGCGCGCCAATCGGTGCCCGGACAGCGAGGCTACATCATTGATTTCAAGGGGATTGTCGGCCGCCACGATCAGTCCTCGCACCCGTTGTGCAAACTCGATCAGCACCACGTTCTGATGTTCGAACTGCGATTTGACGGTAGCGACATTCCAGCCCTCGGCCTCGTGAATATGAGTGGCACAGGCCACCCCCTCATGACTGGCCATGCGCTGCAAGCCGTCGGCACTGCCATCCAGAAAGGCCGCCAGACCGCTGCCCGACTCTCGCAGCGCCCAGTCAAGCAAGGGGTCGTGGCTGCCCAGCACGGTCGGCGGAAGACTGAGCTCCGCCATGGCCTGAGGCCCGGACCGGGAGGCGTCGATCCACTGCATTATCTCCGCGCGCGGGAATAACAGTTTTCCCACCACACGCACACAAGGCACGTCGCCATGGGTAGCCATGTCGTACACCTTGCGTTCCTTGATGCGCAATAGCTCGGCCAGTTCCCGAGTCGTCAGATATGGTTCGTCGATAGCATTCATGAAGCGAAGCTTAACTGCCTCGGCGCTCAATAGGTACTGTGGCACCGTTTGTCCTAGAATCTATCATCCCCTGACGAACATGAAGGCAATGTCCGCATTTGATCGTGTACTGGAAGCAGCCCGCAGCACAACGCGCCGTGTGGTACTTCCCGAATCCAGTGACAGTCGTATTCTCAGCGCCGCCGTCGAGGCTCGCCAGAGACGTCTGGCGGACCCCATTCTGCTGGGTGATGCCGAGCAGCTGCAGGCAGTTGCCGACACACTGGGTCTGTCTCTTGATGGCATCGAGATCGTTGATCCGACCACCTCACCCCGACACAAGCATTATGTTGCCGCCCTGGTTGCGAAGCGCGCAGATCGTGGCATGACACCGGAAAAGGCTGCCAACGCCCTGGAAGACCCGGTGACCTTCGCCTGCGTGATGGTCAGCGAGGGTGATGCCGATGCCTGTGTGGCCGGCGCCATCACGGCAACGGCCGAAGTCGTTCGCAATGCGGTGCGCTACGTGGGCGCTCGGGCTGGTGAATCCCTGATATCGAGCTGCTTCATCATGCTGCTCAAGCCCGAACACCCTGTCAAGGATGTCATGCTCATCGGCGACTGTGCTCTGGTGATCGACCCCGATGCACAACAATTGGCCGATATAGCCGTCGCAACGGGCGAGACGGCCATGCAACTCACCGGCATCACGCCCGAAGTGGCCATGCTGTCGTTTTCCACCAGCGGCAGTGCCAGGCATGCGGCGGTCAGCAAGGTCAGCCAGGCCACGGCGCTGGCTCGCGAAAAGCGCCCGGACTGGCGCATTGTCGGCGAGGTTCAGCTCGATGCCGCCGTCATTCCCGATATTCTGGCGCGCAAGGCCCCGGAGCAGGCCAGCGACACACCCTGTAATGTGCTCATCTTCCCCTCGCTGGATGCCGGCAATATCGGCTACAAACTGATCGAACGATTCGGTGGCGCCCAGGCCATCGGCCCGATACTGCAGGGATTGTCAAAGCCTGTGAACGATCTGAGTCGCGGCTGCAGTACCGAGGATGTCGTCAATATAATCGCTGTCAGCGCGGCGCAAGTGCGCAGCATTCACTGAAGTCATCGCCATTGCCGCCGATAACAACAGTGAATTCAGTCAGCCAGAAAATGAGAGGCAATACTCGCCCCCATGTCCGAACCTTCAGTCACGACACGTCTGGAACGCCTGACGCCAGACTTCATCGCACGCAGTGGTTGGCCAGAACTGTTTGCGGCTCAGGCTGAAGCCCGCTTCTATCAGCACCCTGACTGGTTGCTGGCTGCCCAGGCGCATCTGCTGAACGCACCGCTCGAATGTGCCTGTGTCTATCACGACGGCACACTCGTGCTGCTGCTGACCTGGCAGGCCCGTATAAAACGGCATCGCTTCAATGCCCCGATGCATGACCATCTGACTCTGGGTGACATTCTGGTAGCCCCCAGTCTGAGCCCGGCAGAGCAACAGACGGCACTCGAGCAGGCACTGGCGCTCGCTGGCCACGCCCAATGGGACTGGCAGGCACGCAACGTGCCGCAGCGCTCGGTTCTGATCAATGCCGCCAAGGACAATCCTCACTGGCAACAGCGCGAATCACGCCAATCCGCCTGGTTCGACCTGCAGAACGGACAGGCCCCGGGCAGTGGCAAACTACGCCGCAACCTGAAGCGACTGCGCGTCAAACTGCAGGAGCAAGGTCAGATACGCTCGCAGTGGCTGACCGAGCCCGACGAACTGCGCGGGGCACTGCAGCAGTTTCTGACACTGGAGTCCTCTGGCTGGAAAGGCGAACAGGGAAAAGCCACGGCCATAGCCGCCAACCTGGCCCTGCAGGGCTTCTATGAACAGCTGCTGAGCCCGCAATTCGCCGGACTGCAACCAGTCATTGCCCTGCTGTGGCTGGATGAACAATGCATTGCTGCCCAGTACGGGATGCAGACAGAAGCTTGTCTGAGTCTGCTGAAGATTGCCTATCACGAGACCTTCAGCAACTTTTCACCCG
>CBDUIJ010000105.1:0-16362 GCA_965367215.1 uncultured Granulosicoccus sp. | reverse complement strand
CGCCAGATAACGGGTACCTTCGTACCGCGCCAGCACATCCACAGCCTGTCGGGCAGAGTCGGGGTTGGCGTTATAGCTGTCATCAATCAGTTTGGCACCACGCAGGCCCGGCTTCTTCTCCAGTCTGCCGGGGACCGGCCGTACGGTCTCGAGTCCGCGCACGATATTCTCGGGCTGCACGTCGAGACACTGCACCGCGGCGATAGCTGCCAGCGCATTGAGTCTGTTGTGGTCACCGCTGAGCTGGAAATGCGGCTTGAGGATCTCCCCCATCGTCTTGATGGTCAGACCGGCGTCGGGCATGGCTCGGACATCCGCCGCCATGGCCAGACCGAATTCACGGACATGACAATGACTGGCTGCTGCACGCATCACGTCGGCAAAGGCATCATCGGCATTGATGATGGCATAGCCTTCCGGCTTGAGACCGCCGAAGATCTCTGACTTGGCAGCGGCAATACCTTCCACGCTGCCGAAGCCTTCCAGATGAGCTTCACCGATCTTGGTAATGAGTGCGACATCGGGCTCGGCAATACGCACCAGACGGGCGATCTCACCAGCATGATTGGCGCCCATCTCGATCACGGCGTAATCATGTTCCGTACGCATTTCCAACAGTGTCAATGGCACGCCTATATCGTTGTTCAGATTACCGCGCGTGGCCAGTACCGGCCCCAACTGACGCAGAATCGTGGCGATGATTTCCTTGACCGTCGTCTTGCCGTTGCTACCGGTAACAGCGATAAGTGGTGTTTCAAAACCTCGCACCCAATAGCGCGCCAGACTGCCCAGCGCTTCACGAGTATCGGCAACCCGTAACCGGGGAACGCCGGCGTCGATATCTTCATGGACCACGACGGCCACGGCACCGGCTTCAACAGCGGCATCGATGAACTCGTGACCATTGAAACGATCGCCCTGAATGGCGATGTAGAGATCACCGGGCTTCAGCGTGCGGGTATCGATACTGACGCCGGTAAAACTGCTGGCAGCGGGTGTCTTTCCACCGACTGCCGGCTGCAAGGTCGCCTGCAGCGGTGCCAGACACTCTTCGATTTCCAGAAGGAAACTCACGATGCCTGCTCCAGAGCGGCCAGCGCTTCAACTCGATCGCTGAACGGATGACGTGTGGTTCCGATGATCTGATAATCCTCATGACCCTTGCCGGCTATCAGCACCAGGTCGTCATTGGCTGCATGACTGATGGCATGCGCAATGGCCTGCGCTCTGTCAGCAATGACCAGTGCAGCCTCAGGCTTGCGAAAGCCTTTCATGGCATCGGCAATGATGTTTTCCGAACGTTCGGTACGTGGATTGTCATCGGTCAGCACGACATGATCTGCCGCTTCAGCAGCGGCTGCCATGGGCGCGCGCTTGCCAGGATCACGATCACCGCCACAGCCGAAGACCACCCATAGCTCGCCGCGACAATGCACCCTGACCGCATCGATCGCCACGCTGAGTGCTTGCGGTGTATGCGAAAAATCGATGACTACCGTTGGCTGGCCACTCACGCCAAGCCGTTCCATACGACCGGTAACCGGAGTGACGAAGCTCAGCGCGTGACGCGCCTGATTGGCAGCGACACCACAGGCACGCAGGCTGCCGTAGCAAGCCAGCAGATTGTCGACATTGAAGCGCCCCAGCAATTGCGTATCGATATCGCCGGAAGCATCGCCGTCACTCAAGGTGAAATGCAGACCACTGTCGCTGGCGCGTACATCACTGGCATGAATGGTATTGATATTGCCAGCGGCATTGTCGGCAGATTCGGATCCGGCCTGCGGTGCAACGCCGTGATAGACATAACGCGCCTGTGCGCCCGCTTGAGCCAGCAACGCCTGGCCGAAAGCATCCTGACCATTGACCACCATGGCTGCCAGCCCCGGCCAGCTGAACAACTGCGCCTTGGCGGCGCGATATGCTTCGATCGTCTTGTGATAATCCAGATGGTCGCGTCCCAGGTTGGTCAGGACGGCAACATCCAGTGCCAGGCCGTCAAGGCGTCCTTCAGCCAGCCCATGCGACGAGGCTTCCAGAGCCACGACAGTCGCGCCCTGATCTCTCATCGAGGCCAGCATGCGATGCAGGCTGACCGCATCAGGCGTGGTCAATTCGGTGGACTGCAGATTTTCTCCCAGACCCCATCCCAGCGTGCCGATATAGCCACAGGGCTGATCGATGGCCGTGAATGCCTGCGCAATGAAGCGGCAGACCGAGGTCTTGCCATCCGTACCCGTGACGGCCACCAGCTTCAGTGCGCGATCCGGCTGGCCGTAGAAACGCGAAGCCAGAAGTACATGACGAGCATCCAGATCATCGATGGCAACGACAGGCACGCTGGCAGCGCGCAGGCTGTCAACCGTCTCGGCATAGGCTGTCAGGGCCTCCGCCGAACACAATACAGCCACTGCACCCGAAGACACAGCCGCTTCGGCGAAACGCATGCCATGGGTGGTGCCGCCTGCCAGTGCCAGATACAGATCACCGGGCTCGACAAGACGACTGTCCTGGCTGACGCCCTGCAGACGCAATGCAGGCAAGGTCTCGCTGGTGAAGTCGGTCAACAGTGAGTCCAGCGTCCATGTAGGAGTCGCAGATGTCATCAGGAGCGGCCGCCGTTGTCGACCTGCTGAGGAATGAATTGCACGGATACCTGGTCACGCGAGCCATCGATATCGTCCGGCTCGACGCCTTCCAGGCGCAAACCGTGCGACATGACTTCAGCGAATACCGGTGCCGCCACGGCGCCACCGAAATGCTTGCCACCCTTGGGGTCATGTACGACGACCACTGCCGCCAGCTGCGGGTTGGACGCCGGTGCAAACCCTGCGAATACCGAGACATAACTGTCATCGGCATAGCCACCGGATTGCGACTTGTGCGAGGTGCCCGTCTTTCCAGCAACACGGTAGCCCGGAATCCTGGCCTGCTTGCCTGAACCTTCGATAACAACCGACTCCAGCATGCGCCTGACATCATGAGCAATGCTTTCCTCGATCACAGGCTGACCTGCCGGCAAGTCATCAGGCTCTTGCGCCAGAAAGGATACGGGCAGCATCACCCCATCATTGGCGAGGGCGGCATAGGCATGAACCAACTGCAAGGCTGACACTGAAATTCCGTAGCCGTAGGAAATACTGGCCTGCTCGATGTGATGCCATACCGCGGGTGGATTGAAATAGCCGTCCACTTCTCCCGGAAATTCACTACCGGGCGGTCGGCCAAAACCGAAGGAGTCGAAAACCGACCACATCTGATCGGGTTCCAGTTGCCGAGCGACCTTGCTGATTCCCACGTTACTGGATTTGGTCACGATACCGGTGAGGTCCAGCCAGCCATGGTCCTTGCCGTCATCACTGATGACGTACTTGCCGATGCTGTAATAACCCGGCGAGGTGTAGACGATGTCTTCAGGCTTGAACTTGCCAGAGTCGAGTGCCGCAGCAATGGTGAAAGGCTTCATGGTCGAGCCGGGCTCGAAGACATCCGTCAGTGAACGATTACGTTGACGTCCACCGACCCGGTCGGCTACATCATTGGGGTTGTAGGTCGGGTAGTTCACCATCGCCATGACTTCGCCAGTCTTCACATCCATGATCACGATGGAGCCTGACTCGGCCTCGTTCTCGACAACCGCTTCCTGCAAGGCGCGGTTGGCAAAGTACTGCAATTGACGATCGATGCTCAGGCGCAGGTCCTTGCCCGCTACGGCCGGCTTGATGATATTCATGCCGGCAATCTCACGGCCCTTGCGATCCTTCAGGATACGGCGCAGACCCGGCTTGCCCGACAACCAGCCGTCATAGGCCATTTCCAGCCCTTCTCGCCCGGTTTCATCGATACCGGTAAAGCCCACCACATGTGATGCGGCACCGGCACTCGGGTAGTAGCGACGGTATTCGGACTGAATGCCGAGACTCTTCAGATCCAGCGCCATGACCTTGTCGACCAGCTCGGGAGCCACCTGACGCTTGACGTAGGTGAAGACCCGCCCCTGACTGGCAGCCCTGGCGACGCGCTGCTCCAGCTTGTCAGGATTCTCGCCCAGCAGCACGGCCGCCTGCCGAAGCTTCGCCGGTTGTGCAGCCAGCTCGGCAGGGTTGCCGAACAGGGAAGGTATCGGCGCACTGATGGCCAGCGGGTCACCATGACGATCCAGCAGGTCACCACGACTGGCTGGAATGGCAACCGTACGAATCTGACGCTGCTGACCTTCGTTGCGATAGAACTTTTCGTTGATGATCTGCACCTGCACGGCACGCCCGACCAGCGCCAATGCCAGACAGGTGAAACCGAACAGCACCAGGCCCCGACGCCTTGACCAGTCGGAGGCGGGAGACTCTTGCATGTCTGTGTATTTCTTGCTCATCGTCAGCGAACGATCATGACCGTACCGTCCAGAGCCGGGTAGGTCATGTCCAATCGTTCGCGAGCGGTCCGTTCGACACGCCCGTGCTCTGAGAACGTGCTTTCCTCGATCTGCAGCTGACTCCACTGCACATCCAGGGCGTCGATGATCTTCTGGCTCTGGCTGACCTGCATGTAGGCACGTGTACTCAGGTATTTGGAGTACAGCACCATCATCGCCGAGCAGAAGCACAGCGCAGTCAACAGAACCAGTGTCAGTGCCATGCGGTTCATAGCACCCGCTCCGCGACCCGCAGAACGGCACTTCGCGCCCGCGGATTCACGGCCAGTTCATCCTTGCCGGCCTTGATGGCCTTGCCAACCAGTTTCCAGGGGTGGGCTTCAACCGCTGGCTGCGGCAGATGTCGCGGTATGCGTGCATCCGGTACCGGCTTGCGCAAAGCCCGCTTGACCAGTCGATCTTCCAGCGAATGAAAACTGATGACCGCCAGACGACCACCGACCTTGAGCACATCGACCGCTGTGTCCAGAGCCTGTGAAATCGCATCAAGCTCACCATTGACGCGAATTCGAATAGCCTGAAAACTGCGAGTGGCCGGATGATGATGGCGCTCCCAGCGCGGGTGAGCCACCTTCACGATTTCGGCCAGCTGGCCGGTGCGAAGAATGGGCTCGACAGCACGCGCAGCAATGATCGCACCGGCTATGCGCCGCGCGTATCGCTCTTCTCCGTACTCTCTCAGAACCTGCACCAGCTCACCCTCATCCACACCTGCCAGCCACTGCGCGGCAGATACTCCACTTGTCGGATCCATGCGCATGTCAAGCTCACCATCGCGTGAAAAACCGAAACCACGCTCGGCCACATCCAACTGTGGCGATGACACACCCAGGTCCATCAGCAACCCGTCCACTTCCCCAAACCAACCCTCTTGCTGCAGCACATCGCGCATGTCGGCAAAGTTTGCCTGGCGAATCGAGAATCTCGACTCATCAGCAAACCGCGCATGTGCATCTGCAATGGCTTCCGGATCTCTGTCCAGTGCCAGTAGCTGACCGGCTTCTCCGAGCCGTGACAGCAGATACCCACTGTGGCCGCCACGACCATAAGTGGCATCCACATACTTCCCATCTTCCACCGGCGCCAGAAAATCGACGGCCTCGTGCATCAGTACGGGGACGTGACTTGCCACTGCCCTGTTGTCATTGGCATTCATCAGAAGGAGATATTCAGCAGTTCGGCCGGCGCGTCGGCAGAGTTCGGATCAGACTCTTCCTGCTTCCACTTATCGCACTCTTGTTCCCACGACTGCTCATCCCACAACTCGAATTTGTTGCCCTGACCTATCAGAAAAGCCTTGCGACCTATCCCCGCGTATTCCCTGAGCTCGGCCGGGAGCAACATTCGCCCCGTGGCGTCCAGCTCCAGCTCGGTTGCATAACCGATGAAGAGCCTCTGGACTTTTCGTGCTTCTGCCGAGTGATTCGGCAGCTCCATGAGCTTGCGCTCGATTTCTTCGTAAATGGCCATTGGGTAAATCAGAAGACAGGCTGCAGATCGGTTGTCCACCGTGACGACCAGATCCTTGATGGCGTTCTTGTCAAGATTGTCTCGATGATTTTTGGGCATGGCGAGGCGTCCCTTGGCGTCAACACTCAATTTTGTTATGCCCCGAAATCGCATGTTGCGTTGCCAAAAAACCCACTTTTCACCACCAAATGGCACTGAGCCCCACTATACGACCCCTGTACTGCACGGTCAATGAAAAACGGACGCTAAGTCCATGTTTTTCCTTGCAAAGAGGTATATTTATGTTACGCGATAGGCCTATAGCAATATCAATGACTTACAAGTGTTTCACAGAAACGATGTGAGAAGAAGGGAGAATTGGTCCACATTTGCCTGCAGGACTGGACGAACGTTGCAGATAGTTTGCAATTGCTTGTACGGCGAGCCGAATGCAAGTGGCAACACCCACTGTCTGCAACGTTTCAAGGCAGTAATGTGAAAATGGGTGGCCATTTTTGTCGGCCAGATCGAAGTGCTTCAGGGCGCCTTTCGGCGGAATCGGGCAGGCAATTGCAGACCGGAACTGCGTCACAGCATGTAACTGCGAAACACTGTTTCATTCTCGTTCAGAAATCAACCAGACAGCCGAATTGACAGAGACAGATCCAGAAAACCGGCGAGAACTGCTTGTGAAGGAAATCGAACTAGAGAACATCAAACGGTGGATTACCGCCGGCAACAACAAGATGTCTCACCCTGTTTCGATCAATACGATCTGCCCGGGATGCCACATGAACGTCGCCTTTGCCACCCGGCGTCGTCACTATGACCCGCAGCGCGACACACTGGCATTCTCCTCGGAGTGCCCTGCCTGCAATCTGGTCACGCATTTCTGGATGACCCACATGACTTCCATGACGGATGACAGTCAGGAAGAGCCGACCTCGCTGTACATGCTGCCGGCAGCCGAATCCCGCCTGAACCTGTCCGCAATCAGCGAGTTGCTGCCGGACAACGCTCTCCAGTACTGCGCTTCGACGCAGGATGTCTTTCAGTCAGGGAATTTCACCGCCACCCGGGTCATGGTGCAGTCGACTCTGGATTCCATATTCACCGGCTTCCTGCCGCACGGCAACAGCCACACCACCCTGTACAAGACGGTTCAGGACTCGCTACCGTCGATGGGACTGGACGAGCCTCTCAGGAAGCTGGCAGCCTCACTCAGAAAAGGCGAACCACTGGATCTGCTACTCAGAAACCCTGACCCGGCATCACCGGAAACAGCGGAAGCTCTGATGAAGCTGGTGGAAAAGCTGGTCAACTTCCTGTACGTCATTCCTCATGAATTTCACGAGCTCGATCAGCAGCTGGCCGAGCTGAGCCGACAGCTTCCACCTTCCAGCAAGGTATTCGAATCAGGCAGGAAAGACGACGAGTCAGCCTCGGACCCTGTCGCGGCTTCGGACACGGAGTCTGATCAGGCGGCATCCGCCGACGCCGAAGATCAGCAACACGCAGCGTAAGGCCAGGCAACGCAGCGGGCCTGAGGCCCGCTGCGGGCTCGAAAGAAAAAGGAGTTGGCCATAAGCCGGGTTCTGTCGAGGGTCATCATTCATCTAGGCGTCATGTCACCATGACGCTCAAGCGACCTACCCGGGGACAGCGCGGACCACGCCAATGTCCCTCTATTTGGTCTTGCTCCAGACGGGGTTTACCATGCCGTCGAATGTTGCCACCGACGCGGTGCGCTCTTACCGCACCCTTTCACCCTTACCGGCAACATCCAGCACCTTGCGGTACCGGCGTTACGTAGGCGGTTTACTCTCTGCTGCACTTTCCGTAGGCTCGCGCCCCCCAGGGATTACCTGGCGCCTTGTCCTGTGGAGCCCGGACTTTCCTCCACCAACCGACCTGCTTGCGCAAACGGCTGACAGCGATGACCTGGCCAACTCCAGCGCGGATGGTATCACCGTCCTTGCAGCTTTAGGGCGCGATCGTAGGCTTGTTTCTTGGTAATGGAGCACAACTCTGCTGCACACTTGGCTGCGGTCTTCACCGGCAGGTGCGGGAGCAGCACGGACAGGGTCTTGTCCAGATCGGCCGCCTGGGCCTGAGAGCCTTGCTCTGTATCATCTTCAGCGTGCCCGGCAATGACCAGAACGAATTCGCCGCGTTGCTGATTGGCGTCACTCTCGACCCGCGCCAGCACCTCGGGCAAGGTGCCATGAATGAGAGTCTCGAAGCGCTTGGTCAGCTCTCTACCCAGGGTTATCAGGCGCTGATCACCGAATTGCCCGACCATGTCACGCAGGCTGTCAACGATACGATGAGGTGATTCGTAGATGATCAGCGTGTGGGGCACTGATTGCAGCGCCTGCAGCCAACTCTGACGAGCCGAGCTGCGAGCCGGCGGAAAGCCGACAAACTGAAAACGGTCGGTAGGCAGACCTGAGACACTGAGAGCGGCGGTCACGGCACAGGCACCCGGTACCGGGGATACCCTGATACCCGCAGCCTGACAGGCTCTCACGAGCTTGAATCCGGGGTCGCTGATCAGTGGCGTACCCGCATCGGTTATCAGAGCCGCCGATGCCCCACCGGATAAATGTTCGATGACAGCTGCTGATCGAGCCTCTTCATTATGTTCATGAAGCGTCCAGAGACGGGTTTCGATGCCATGATGTCGAAGCAAGGGTAAACTATGACGCGTATCTTCCGCGTATATCCGGTCCACCTGCTGCAAGGTCTGGATTGCGCGGGCCGACATATCGTCACGATGCCCGATGGGCGTTGCCACAATGTAAAGAGTATTCTCCGACGACATGATTGACCTGACAAGCCTGCGACACCCTGCGCGACGCCGTGCCCGACTGACGCTGGTGTTGTTGTTGACCAGCGCACTGGCCGGCATTCTGACCGGTTGCGTCACTCCGGCAGGAGCACCGCTGGCTGACAATCCGATGAACGCGAGAATAACAGACCCGGCCGCACGACGGCAGCTACAACTGGGACAACCGGTTGCCGCCGCCGATATCTACAGCAAACGGGCCGCCCGCAGCCGCGATCCTGAACAGCAGCAGGATTATCTGTTACTGGCAGCCGAGATCCTGTTCGATCGCAATCTGGGAGTCGAGGGCGAGGAGCGACTGGCCCAGGTTCCGGCAGAACTGGTTACACCCGAACTGACCCAGCGACGCGACATTCTCACGGCCAAGAGCCATGTATTCCAGGGTGATGCCGAAGCGGCACTGGCCGCATTGCCCGACCCGGAATACATGGACAACCCCTTCCAGCGAGCGCGTCTGTATGAGACTCGCGCCCAGGCCTACAACCTCCTGCAGGACCCTGACAACGAGCTGATAGCGCGAATCGAGCTCGAAAACCAGATAAACACCCCCGAGATCATTCAGCGTGGCCATGAACAGATATGGCAACTGCTCACCTCACAGTCGCAGGCCACACTGCGCAGCATGACCACCAATGTGCGAGGCGATGTCTATCAAGGCTGGATCGAGCTGGCTCTGGTGCATGCCTCGGCAGGTGCCGATACCGGCAAGCAGCGCAGCGGCATCGATCTGTGGCAGGAACGATTTCCGCTCCACCCCGCCAACCCCGGATTCGTGACAACCCTGTTCACCCCCAACGGATTCGAGATGAAGACCGATGGACAACCGGTTTCGCAGGTTGCCGTATTACTGCCCTTGTCCGGTAGCAGCACGGCAACCGTCGCCGCCGCCATTCGCGATGGCATCGTTGCAGCCTATGAGGAGTCAGGTAAATCACGCTCCACCCCGATACTGCGTTTCTACGATGTCGGCGACAACACCGGCTACGTTCGCACCGCCTACAACAACGCCATCAGTGACGGTGCCGATGCGGTCATCGGACCGCTGCGCAAGGAGGCCGTGGCTGCGATCGTGTCGCAGAGAGAAGTGCCGGTTCCCACCGTCACCCTCAATACCGTGGAATCATCAGGCCTGAGCGGCAACACCAGCAACATCATCCAGTTCGGGCTTGCGCCGGAGGACGAAGCTCGTGCAGCGGCCTCACGCGCAATCGGCCTGGGACTCAAGAATGCCATCGTATTGCAGTCCAGCGACTCGCGTGGCGATCGTGAAACACGCGCCTTCCAGGACGCGATGTTCCTGTACGGCGGCGATGTCGTGCATGTCGCCGTCCTGCCCGAAGACAGCTATGACTACTCCGCGCAGATCAAGGAAGCCCTTTCCATCGACAAGAGTGACGGGCGCTTTCGGATGCTCAGCAGCACCATCGGGGAAAAGCTGTTCTTCGAGCCATCCATCAGGAATGACGTGGACGTCATCTTCCTTGCCATCACCTCCGAACAGGCTCGCTCGGTGCGCCCGCAACTGGATTTCTTCCACGCCCGCGACATTACGCGACTGGGTACGTCCCGCGTCGCATCGCTGAGTGATGACCAGAAGAACAACCAGGACCTGAACTCCATCTCCTATCCCGATGCTCCCTGGGTTCTGAGAGAGTCAATGAAGAAGGATCCGCTGTACCAGAGCATTCAGCAGAACTTCCCATCAGCTGACGGCGCCTATGCCAAGCTCTACGCACTGGGTGCTGATGCCTGGCAGCTGGTCTCCAATCTCGACGCCCTGACTCGAGGTGAACGACTGCAAGGCTACACCGGCGCCCTGGAGCTCAGCCCTGAAGGTCATATCAGGCGATACCTGGACTGGGCCCAGTATGTCGACGGCATCAGCACGCCGGTTGAAAGCGTGGACGCCCCACCACTGCCGTCCATTCGCGCCGGTAGTATCACGAATTGATCAGCGTTCTCCACAACTGGAGTTGATACGCGCAGACTGACAAGTACCCACAGGATGTGGCGCGGGGCATGGCAGCCCCGCTCACGCAAGCAGTAGAAACCCATGAGGCAAGGAGGCCTTGCAATGCAGACACGGGAACGTGGCAATATCGCCGAATCTCTGGCGCTGACATGGTTCGAACACCATGGTTATCGCCTGATCGAGGCAAATTACAATCGACGGATCGGCGAGATCGATCTGGTCATGCAGCACCCGGACAATCACACCATTGTCTTTGTCGAGGTCCGCTTCCGCTCTCGACAGTGCTTTGGCGGTGCTCTGGAGAGTGTCGACTTTCGCAAGCAGAAGAAACTGCGAAGAACCGCCAATGCCTGGCTGCAGCAACACGCGGACAGCATGACGCCAGCGCGCATCGATGTGCTGGCACTGTGCCCCGCAGACGACAATACGCCTGCGCAGCAGCGCTGGCAGTCTCACCAGGTGAACTGGGTAGTCAGTGCGGTAGAGGAATGATCGGCACCGGTTTCGTGGAAATGGCCGACGTGCGGCACTCCGACTGAAATTGCCGGGATCGCAAAGACAGGAACTGCACTGAAATACAGATCAGGCGTTATCGACGGTTTTCTTCAATCTCGCCGACTTGCCTGTCTTTTTCGACTTGCCGGATTTTCCCGGCATCGTCTTCAGGGCTGGCAGGGTTTTCAGCACATCATCACGAAGCAGATTGAGCAGCCCCGCGGTATACATGATCTGGTTTCTGTTCACGGATGCCGACTCGAATTCACTGACTCCGGAGATCTTGCGGCGCAATTTGAGCATGGACTGCTCCAGATAACCGACCGAGGTTCCCAGAGAAAAGGCGATGTCCTCCGTGGACAGTCCGGAGGCCAGGCCCAGCACATAGCCCAACTGCTTGGTGTTGAATGAGTCAAGCAGAGGTTGGGAAAACGTTGTCGAATATGCCGGGCTGGCCATTACCTGATTGTGAAACAGGCTGGTTCGCATTTCGAGTGCCGGCAAGACAAGCTGCTTGAGCTTTTCAAAGCCACGCCCCTCACTACTGATGATGGTAGCCCCAGCCACCCCACGTTCATCCGACATCAGGGGGATGGTCAGACCATGCTTCATGCCGTGGGCGCGAGCAACATCCATGACCTCACGGCTAGCGGCATTGCGCATGATGAACTGCTTGCAGAGCTCCCCATCCCAGTCGAGTGTGTCCTGAACACCTTCCTGCAGTGCCGCAATCAGAGGGTCGATGTTGTAGAACTGCGCATCCTGGTAGTGGGACAGGAAAGCCGCATCATAGCCGCTCGATACGATGTACACCGGCTTGATCTGAAAACTGGTCTGGATGATGGCCTGCGGAATGATGCTGTACAACACGCCGTCAAAACCCAGCTTGACGACTTCGGCTTGATAGACCTCGAAGGCCATCTCGAACGATTCTGCCTTGAGCAGTGCATCCACGTAGTCGTGCAAACTATCTTGCATGTAAATCGTCCTGATGTTCGCAAGTTGCCAGCCGACACGTCTGAACCGCTGGAAACCATGGCGGACGCTGCCTGTCGGACTAGCAAAAAATCATAACACCTGTGAACATTAATACAATGCAATGTCTGTGGTTTTGAGACTTTCCTCTCAGAGAGTCAGATATTACACAGCAGCATACTGCCCTATTTGACTATCTTCAGGCTGGGTCGTTTTGCTTCTGCGGGTGGCTTGGGTGCCGTGTCGATATCCGGTTTGCCGGGGCCACCGGGATTGGGATCTGGCGGTGTCGTATCGTCCTGCTCGCCGAACATCATGCCCTGCCCGTTCTCACGTGCGTAGATGGCCAATACACTGACAACGGGGACATGCACATCCATGGCAGTACCACTGAAACGGGCATTGAATGTCACCGCCTCGTTGCCAAGCACCAGGCTATGTGTGGCTTCAGGACTGATATTGAGGATGATGCGACCGTTTTCCACGAATGCACGTGGCACCTCGACCATCTCCAGTGAAGTATCCACCAGCATGTAGGGAGTGAACCCGTTATCCACGATCCACTCATAGAGCGCTCGGATAAGGTACGGTCGGCTGGAAGTCATGAGTGCTCCATTTCGCGTTCAACAACGCTCAAACTGGCCTGAAAACCCGGGCGCGCAAACATGCGCCTGGCATACTGCATGACCGGTGCAGCTGCTTCAGGCAGTACGATGCCATAAGCCGGCAGACGCCACAACAGCGGAGCCAGCGTTGCATCCAGTATCGAATATTCTTCACTGAAAAAATACGGCATGGCAGCGAACACATCACTGGCAGCCGCTAGCGATTCACCCAGCATGGCAGCTGCGGTCTCGGGCGTCCTGTCTGACTGAGCGGCATCGGGCCGCAGAGAATACCAGTCAACGCCGATACGATACAGCGCAAGCCGGGTTCTGGCACGAGATATCGGATCGACCGGCATCATCGGCGGATGCGGATAACGCTCATCCAGATAATCGATGATGACCCGGGTGTCATAAAGCAGCAATTCACGATCGATCAGCGCCGGCAGGTGCCCGGATGGATTCAACCGTGCAAATTCCGCATCCGGAACCTTCGGATCATGAGCTCGAATGTCGGTAGCAAGATCCTTTTCTGCCAGAACCAGCCTGACCCGGTGACTGTGGATGCTGGAAGCATCCGAGTACAACACAATAGCGGAATGACGATTGGCGCTAGCAGTCAATGGGAATCCCCTTCGTGAGAGACACGATGGGCCATCTTTCGATGACCCATACGTGTCGGATCACAGCGCTCTGTCGGCACTGCCATCGCTGTCAACATAACACCGCAATGGCTATACGACGTCTTTCCAGTACTCTTTCTTCAGAATGTAGGCAATACCGAGCAGCAGGAACAGGAACAGCATGACGTACATGCCCACACGGTGACGAGTTTCCTTGATCGGATCACTCATGTACGCCATGAAGTTGGTGATGTCGGCAATCAGGTCGTCGTACTCCTCGGGTGACATGGAACCTTCCTGCGTCAGCTCGAGACCAGTAATGGGCTTGGCACCATGAACCTCTTCGCCGTAGACAGGTGTCTGCAGACCTTGCAGATCCCACAACACATGAGGCATCGCAGTCCCCGGATACACCAGGTTGTTGACGCCAGTGGTGGCGATGCTCGGGTCCACGTAGTACGACTTCAGGTAGGTGTAGATCCAGTCCACGCCACGAGAACGAGCGGTAAGCGCAAGATTGGGAGGTGCAACACCGAACGCCTGCTTGCCGTACTCCTTGGTCATGTTGTTGCTCATCAATGAGCCTACCTTGGTTCGCTCACCGGCTTCGTCGGTGGTGAAGATCAGGTTGTTGACGACGTCATCCTCGGACAGACCGGCATCCTGTGCAAACCGGCTGTAACGCTGATAGTCGGCAGAGTGACAGCCCATGCAGTAGTTCACGAATGCCTGAGCACCGCGCTGCAGGGACTTGTCGTTGCTCTGGTCGATTCGTGGTGACTCGAGGTGTACTCCTACCCCTGCCGCACGCGACTGACTGACATACAACAGCGAACCCGCAGCCAGAACCGCAGCCGCCGTCATGACCAGCAGGCGCTGGTATTTGCCGGATTGCAAATCTGTTCTGCTGAGCACTTTCGCACGTCCTCTTTCTGTCTGAATACGAGCGGCCTGCAATTGCGCTTGCACTCGCGCCTGCCGCGTTGTCTGTTGCTGCGATCCGTTTTGTCCGATCACGATGTAACCCTCTCAGGTACCGGCTTGTTCTTCTCGTTGCGACTGACAAGGAACAGGGCGATGAAGTAACCGAAGTAGATTCCGGCACAGATACGTGAAATCAGAGTGCCTACTGGTGTTGGCGACTGCATGCCCATGTATCCGAGAACCACAAATGCTGCGGCAAAAGTGAACAGCAGGATCTTGTAGGTCACCGAGCGATAACGAATGGATTTGACCGGGTTGCGATCGATCCATGGCAACAGGAACAGTACGAAGATGGCGCCGCCCATGGCAATGACACCACCGAGCTTGTCAGGTACTGCCCGCAAGATGGCGTAGAACGGAGTGAAATACCAGACCGGTGCAATGTGCTCAGGCGTCTTCAAGGGGTCTGCCGGTACGAAGTTGGCATGTTCGAGGAAGTAACCGCCCATTTCAGGGGCAAAGAACACGATGGCGAAGAAGATGATCAGGAAGACCACGGCACCCAGAAAATCCTTGACGGTGTAGTACGGGTGGAACGGGATACCGTCCTTGGGAATACCTTGCGCGTTCTTGTTCTTCTTGATCTCGATACCGTCAGGGTTGTTGGAACCCACTTCGTGCAGTGCCAGGATATGCGCAGCTACCAGAAAGACCAGAACCAGCGGTACCGCAATGACGTGCAGTGCGAAGAAACGGTTGAGCGTGGCGTCGGAGACGATGTAATCGCCCTTGAGCCAGATGGTCAGTGCATCACCGATGCCGAACGGAATGGCACCGAACAGGGAAATGATGACCTGCGCACCCCAGTAACTCATCTGTCCCCAAGGCAGCAGATAACCCATGAAGGCTTCAGCCATCAGAGCCACGTAGATCAGCATGCCGAAGACCCACAGCAGTTCACGAGGCTTCTTGTAGGAGCCGTACAACAGGGCCCGGAACATGTGCAGATAGATCACCACGAAGAACATCGAAGCGCCGGTGGAGTGCATGTAGCGGATCAGCCAGCCGAAGTTGACATCTCGCATGATGTATTCGACCGACGTGAACGCCAGATTGCCATCCGGCTTGTAGTTCATGGTCAGGAAGATGCCGGTGACAATCTGAAGAATCAGTACCAGCAGAGCCAGAGAACCGAAGTAGTACCAGAAGTTGAAGTTCTTCGGAGCATAGTATTTGGTGATGTGCTCTTCGAGCATCTTGGTGAGCGGAAAGCGCTCATCAATCCAGCCCAGAACACCACCGCCCTGCTTTTCCACGTTCGAACTCATGCCGCTACTCCTGAATCTTCACCCACGATGATAGTGTTGTCGTCGACAAACCTGTACGGAGGAATTTCAAGATTGGTTGGCGCTGGTACACCTTTATAGACGCGCCCGGCCATGTCGAACTTGGAACCGTGGCAAGGGCAGAAGAAACCGCCATCCCAGTCAGCACCCAGATCGGCAGGGGCAATTTCGGGACGATAGCTGGGCGAGCAGCCCAGGTGTGTGCAGATACCGATGACGACCAGTGTCTCCGGACGAATCGACCGTGCAGCGTTCTGCGCATAGGCCGGTTGCTGCTCGACTTCAGAGGCAGGATCCGACAACCTTTCGGTGTCCTCTTCCAGATGCTTCAGAGTCTCTTCGGTACGGCTGACAACCCAGACGGGTTTGCCGCGCCATTCAACCGTCACCAGCTGTCCGGGGGTCAACTTGCTGATGTCAGCCTGCACCGGAGCGCCTGCTGCCTTGGCTCTGGCACTGGGTGACATGGACCCCAGCAGTGGCACAGCCAGGGCAACTGCGCCCAGTCCACCGACGGCAGCCGCACCCTGCACCAACAGACGCCGACGTTTCGGGTCAGCCACATGGTCGGCCAGAGACGAGTCCACAGCGGCCGGATTACTAGTAGAAGAGCCATCCGCCGACGCGTGCTGGGCAGTGCTCTTCCGGTCATTCGCACTCATGCGATATCTCCAGGTAAATCGAATTCGTGGC
>CBDUIJ010000104.1:0-16448 GCA_965367215.1 uncultured Granulosicoccus sp. | reverse complement strand
TCTTTCTGGCGAAGCTGTTCAGTAGTAGTGCAGTGGGAATCGAGGTGCAGTTTGCCCCGGCAGATCCGGCCAACACGCAGTACCTGCTGCCGACCGAGGGCCGCGGTACTGTAGAGGATGTTGCCTTGCAATTGCTGGCCGAAGCTCTGGATACGCTGGACATGGCAGGCATTGCCTACGATGCCGCACTGGGTACCGTACAGACCTGGACGCCGTCCGGCGGTGTGCCACCCGCAGGCTTGCTCGGTGGCCAGCCCGCTGTGGCACTGGCGGACCCGATTCCCTGGCATGGAGGCATCGGTAGTACTGAAGGCGTATTCAATGCCATTGCGGTGGTGCGTTCACCGGTCCACGAGGACACGATCTACCCACGTATCAGCAACCCGACGCTACCGTCTAGTGAAGGCCTGTCTGCCACCAGTGGTGAAGGGTGGGCCATCGGGCGAGGCACGAGCTGGCACTTCGGGCTGGAATTCACCGACGACGGACCGCTTGCTTACGGCCTGCTGAGCTACTCGCAATCCACCGACCCTGGCTCTGCGCACTTCATCGATCAGAGCCTGAACTATTCGTCGAAGACGCGGCGACAGCTGTTTTATTCGGAGGCGGATATTGTGGCGAATCTGTTGCCGGATAGTGAGCTTTTGCTGTCTGGTTCTGTTGACGGGGAGTAGGGGGCAGGGTGCATACGGCCCAGTGTTTTACACGTCAGGTTCATGACTCCACGCGCTCGAGTTTGGCCTGAATCTTTGTCTTTATTTCGCCATTGTTGATCCTTTCGAACTCAAGCTCCAATCCGTTATTCTTCAAAGTCCTGCTGTACACGTGCAGCTCATAGCCGCCATGCTCCAGGATGTACAGCGCGCTGACAGTCAAGGTGTTTTCCTCGAGCCCCGCCCAGACGTAAGGATCGGCGTTCTCCTTGAGTGGGTCATATGGAACAGTGTTTCCAAAGCTATTGGTCGTCATCGATGATGCGAAAATACCGGGGCGCGGAGAACGATAAAAATTGATGGAGGGAGCAACCACTCTCTTTTCACCATCAGGTAGATGAATAACGGTAGTCCACTCGATAGTGAAGCCTTTCTTTTCCCAAGGCTTGATCTTCACGCCCAGCTCTCGCTCTGAGATTTCGCCCTTTATGACACTAAGAGTATTACCCTTGTAGGTGCCGTAAAACGGTGCCAGATCCACCGTGAATTTGGGTTGTACTTGAACACCGCACTGAACTAGCAGTAGACAGCCAAAAACCAAGGTAAATCGTACAAAGCTGCTGGATATAGGCATTGACCCTCCCGTATTGGATTAGCTGCTGAAGAAATTGAGAGGCTTACTGTCAACCAGGCATATGAGTAAACCAGGACTTGCTGAAAAACACGAAAGAATTCAGCCCTGGAAAGACCTCCGATAACACAACAAACTACTCCAGATCGAGCACGATTGCCAATTCCAGAGTTCATAACGCACCGCGGATTCAAATCTCAAGTGCAACAGTAGGGGTGCGGAGAGTGCGTGGATACCGTTGGTGTTGCCAGACAGGATCGGGGGCCGCTGCTGCTGCGATTGAGTCAGGTATTCAGACCTTTCAGGTATACGGTTGGCGCACCAAGATTCCGCAGGCAGAATCGAGTAGCGATAATGAAAACTGAACCTCTATTGGCTTGTCGTCAGAATTGAATCGACCCACGCCGGCACGGTTTCGCTAGCCGGTCCTGCCAGGCTTTGCTTGAACATATCCGAGCGGGTCGGCTTCAGGTTCAGCTCAAGTGTATGAGCGCCACGTGTGTTTGCTACCTCACCAAACCCTGCTGCCGGGTATACCTCGCCTGACGTACCGATGGCAACGAAAATATCGGCATCCATCAGCGCCTGTTCTATTTCCTCCATGAACAAGGGCATTTCACCAAACCAGACGATATGTGGCCTGAGCGTGTTTCGACTCTTGCATTGCGAGCAGACAGACTCCGTTGTAATGTCATGCGGCCAGTGCTGCACAGCTCCACAGTCAATACAGCGTGCCTTGACCAGCTCACCGTGCATGTGGATGACATCCGCTCCCGCTCGTTCATGAAGGTCATCGATGTTCTGAGTAACCAGGGTCACTGGTCCCGAATGCAGTCGTTGCAGGCGAGCCAGAGCATCGTGAGCAACATTGGGCTCCACTGAAGCAAGACCTGCGCGTCGCTGGTTATAGAAGTTCTGCACCAGTGCCGGATTGCGCTCGAAAGCTTCAGGTGTTGCCACATCCTCAATGCGGTGCTTGGCCCATAGCCCGTCTTCGTCCCTGAACGTGGCAATTCCGGATTCAGCAGAAACGCCGGCCCCTGTGAGTATGAATAGAGAAGTTGTCATCGGAAGTTCTTATGTATCAAGTGATGCCATACATCATGATAGTAACAAATGCAGATCTTCCGACATGCGAATAGGTAAGGTCATTACAAAGCCGATTCCGAATACAGGTCGAGTCAGTCAGCTCGCGGCGAAAACGGGGTTATGTAAAAGCTGAAGCAGGGTTCTGTGTCATCGTGTCTCGCACAACAGGCAGAGACACGATGACCCACAAGCTACTTCATCGAGTTGAACCCGATCATGTTCCCCTCGGTATCCTGACAGAGAAGAATCCAGCCAAAATCTCCAATCGAGAATTTCGGTCTGACAACAATGCCGCCGGCTTCAACCGCACGTTCTTGTTGTACGGCGCAATCCTCGACCATGAAGTACACGATGGTTCCGCCGACACCGGGGCTTGCGTGAGGTGATTTGGTCAGGGCGCCGCCCGCGCCATAGGCGTTCATGTCGGCGGGAAAGCTCATCATTTGCGACTCGCCAGTAGGGTCGCCCATGGATTCAAGTTTTGATCCGAGCATCGCTTCGTAAAAGGCCACGGCGCGATCCAGATCATCAACGTAGATATCGAACCATCCGACTGCATTCATTTTGCTCATTGTGTATTCCTCTGTGATATCGGTTTTGAAGGGGGCGTGGGTCAGGCGGCGGTGTCTTGCGTCTGTTCGTCTGCGTCCACGGTACTTTCCAGATGCCAGATCTTCGAGACGATCTGCCAGCCGTTCTCGCCAAGGACAAAACCCAGGTGGTCGACGAACACGCTTTGGTGCGCTCGTATGCGGATCTTCACGGTCGCACTGATCGGGGACAGAAAATCGATCAGCAGCACCTCGGCCATGCGCGCCTGTCCTTTGCTGGCAGGCGATACGCGTCCTGCCACATCCCGGCTGAAACTGTCTATCGGCTCGACAAAGACGGTGCCGTTGTCCGCATCGAACAGGCTGGATTGCGGGTGAAACACAGCGTTCAGCTTGTCGACGTCGCAGTAGTGAATGGCGTCGAAGTAGGTGTCGACCGCGGCCAGAAGGTCGGTGTTGATGCTCATCGTATCGTCTCCGTTTCAATGTGTTGAACACAGTTTGCGGCCTGCAGACAATTCGCAACACTGTCATAATTGACAACATACAGTCGGATACTGCCAACATGACCCAATGCGCCACCTTCCCCGAAAAGCATCCGCTGGTCTGCGCCATTGCCTATGACGGCTTGTGCACATTCGAATTCGGCATCGCCGTCGAACTGTTCGCTCTGCCGCGACCGGAGTTCGAGAACTGGTACCGGTTTGCGACCGTCAAGGCAGAGCCTGGTCCGATACGAGCTCTCGGGGGCATCACCGTGGACGCACAGGATGATCTGGGGCTCCTGCAGGACGCCAGCCTGATCATCGTGCCCGGGTGGCGAGGAGCGGACACACCGGTGCCAGAAGAGCTGTGTGAGGCTCTACGTGCCGCCCATGAGCGCGGTGCACGTGTCGCGTCGATCTGTTCAGGTGTGTTTGTGCTGGCTGCAGCCGGATTGCTGAACGGCAAGAGTGCAACCACGCATTGGCGTTATACCGACAAGCTTGCAGAGCGGTATCCCGAGATCAGTGTCGACCCGGATGTCCTGTTTGTCGAGAGTGAGCGCGTATTGACGTCTGCGGGCTCAGCGGCGGGTCTGGATCTGGGCTTGCACATCATCCGGCAGGACTATGGTGCGCAGGTTGCAGCCTCAGTCGCGCGGCGATTGGTTCTGCCAGCGCAAAGGGACGGTGGTCAGCGACAGTTCGTACCTCGCCCGGAGCCCAAGGCTCGTGTGGGGTCAGGTCTGTCTGCACTGCAGGATCGCATTCGTGCATCGATTGATGAGGACTGGCCGATCGAACGCATGGCCAGTACTGCTGCCACAAGTAGCCGAACACTGGCACGGCGATTTCACGAGGAGGCCGGAACGACCCCGTTGAACTGGCTCAAGGTTGAACGTGTATCAAGAGCCGCAGAGTTGCTCGAGAACAGCACCATTCCCTTGTCGGATGTATGGGGAATCTGCGGGTTCGGCTCAGCTGAAACCTTCCGCCGGGAATTCCGGAAGACGATGGGTGTTCCGCCTGTTCGGTATCGTGAGCGACTTGGCACTGCACGAGGAAGTTAGAGACGTTGGGAAGAGTTGATCCTGACCATTGCACTTGGTTCTGGAGCATTCCTCTTGCGCGTACGACAGCCGCCAGAACTCAGGTAACAAGCCTTTCAAGTACACGCCGAACTTCAACTCGTCATTCTGACTGAGCGCAAGATCGCGTGTAAATCACAGTGTTAACACCTGATTCATGTTGCTTGACAGTTGACATCGAGAAACCTGTCGGAGCTTCCAGCTTGGAGAACAACTTGACGCCTTGGCCCAGAATGACCGGTGCGACCTTCAGGCACAGTCGGTCGATCAACCCATTATTCAGCAACAGTCCGGCGAGTTCACCGCCTCCGCAAAGGTAGATGGCGTTGTAGCGGTTCTTCAGTTGGGAGACCTGGTTAGTGATGTTTTCCGAAATGATAGTGATCACTGCATCAGAGGGGACCTTGATAGTTCTGGATATTATGTAGTGGTCCATATTGGGGTACGGGGCCTGGCCCGGTTCAAGACCGTACTGGTAACCAAATTCATAGGTCTTGCGGCCCATGATGACAGCGTCATACTCGGCCAGACGAGCCAGATACGCTTCTACATGATCGCCCACCATCGGGAATCGGGAAATATCGTCATCGTGACCGGAGATGTATCCATCAAGGGATACTGCGACATCGTAGGTAATGGTGCCCATGACAACTCCCATTATTAAACCAGGCATGAAATTCAATCGTACCGAAGTATGCTATCAGTTGATCAGCCTGTTCGCCTACAGGGTCAGACTTGATAGAGCAGACTCCGCCATCACTGAGAGGATGTAACGTAATCTGTCGTACAACTGCAACTACGCCCGTCATCGGCTACCCACGACTCGGTAGGAGCAAATGCCCGGTCGTTGTCCACACACATGTATTGAAACTGACTTGGCTCCGAACGAAAGATGCTGATGAACGTGCCAGGTGTCTGGAGGAAGCCACGAAACCCGAGAACGAATACAAGCGAGACGTGGACGAAGCCCTGAAACGCTGAATCCGAGTGAATGAATCACCCACCGCTCCAGTATGATCGTTGGTAATTCATTCGCAAGTAATCAACCACAGGGGATACGAGATGCTGGCCACACGCCTGTTCAACGTCGGAGACATTCGCACCGTCGAGGTACCAGAGCCAGTGCCCGGACCTGGCGATATCGTTGTCAAGGTAGAGGCTGCCGGAATCTGCGGTACTGACAGGCATCTGTTCAAGGGCGAATTTCCGTCGGTCGCCGGCACCACGCTGGGTCATGAGTTTTGCGGCATCGTGGTGGATGCTGGCACGTCCGGCTTGTCAATTGGAACCAGAGTCACGTGTGATCCGAACACCTGGTGTGGGTCGTGTTTTCAATGCCAGCGGGGGCGGGTCAATCTGTGCTCGAACAATATCGCGACGGGTATCGGACGTGATGGTGGGTTCGCGCAATACTGTGCCTTTCCTGCGCACAAGGCGCATGTCCTGCCAGATGAGCTTGACCCTTTGTTCGGGGCCGTTTGTGAGCCATTGGCCTGTACCTTACATGGCATGGACATTGGCAAGGCAAGCGCCGGTGAACGAGTGTTGGTCATCGGTGGTGGGGTGATCGGCTTGTTGGCCGTGCAATTGGCAAGGCTTGCCGGTAGTGAGGTAATGCTGTTGACACGAACTGCCAGTAAACAGGAACTCGGTCGTGCCTTGGGTGCCGGGCTTATCGCCGGTTCCGAAGCCGAGGTTCGGGAGCAATGGCCGGAAGGCGCTGACCTTGTCGTGGAATGCGCTGGTGTGGATGCAACCGTTGCCATGTCCCCTCGGCTGGCACGCGCTGGCGGACGTGTGGTGGTACTGGGTGTGCTACCCGATGGCGCCAAGGTTTCCATCGAGCCATTCGACCTGCTGTTTCGCGAAGTTCAGATGCACTTCAGTTTTCTGAATCCGTTCACGCATGCACGTGCAGCTCGAATGATTGCAGACGGCGTTATTGATGTCGCGCAGCTGATCACCAGGACAATATCCTTGCACGAAGCGCCGGATGTCATTGCCAACGCAGCAGCCGGGGGTGAAGTACGCGCTATCGTCGTGCCCGGTATATGACGACGCCATGGCACTGATCGGTACGAAAAGGATAATCGGCTTTCATGTGTAGGTAATAATCCGTGTTCATGGGTATTGAATAAAGCGACCCACGCGGTATCAGAATATGGATCTCGTTCTGCCGGAGATTGATTTCATCCTCTAAAACCAGCAAAAAGAGACCACAAGCCCCTATGCTTTAGTCTGTTTTATACAGAATATATTGTCTCTTGATGGGTCGATTATCGGCCTGCTGAAACTGCAATCTGATTGAAAGCAATACGTTACGAATTAAAACAGATCTGTTTACACCAATATCGTCAAACTAATGCCATTCGTTATCTTTGATATTCCGCTATATGATCGAATTTGCACCTGATTGACAGGACTTGCGCCTGGACTATTCGGTGCAATTCAATGGGTCATGAAGGAGTTGTTGACATGGTTGGTTACATGAGAGGAATACTACTGTCATTTGCATTGCTGGCAGGGCCGGCAATGGCGGATGGACCTCCGCAGTTCTTCAAGGATTCTCTGCCTGGAAATTCCATGGGCAAGATTCTGGAGAGTTACGGAGCACTGCAGGGAGAAGGTTCTGCGCTGGATCCCAAGACAAGAGAGCTCATTGCACTGGCGGTAGGGGCTCAAATTCCCTGTCCTTACTGCATCTATGCACCCAGGAACAATGCAATCGCGTTTGGCGCTACCGAGGAAGAGTTGAGGGAAGCTGCTGCAACGGCGGGTTATGTCAGATTGCTGAGTGCGGTGTTTCAGGGGGCTGAATATGATCTCGAGTCGTTCAAGAAAGAACATGACGCTTTGCGAGAAGCCTCGAAATAGAGTATTGCCGCTGTCGTTCGTCGTGCCGAATGTTTCCGTTGACAAGTACCCGCATGCGCGTCATGAGTAAGGGGTGCAAGTTCGTTTGAGCTGTGCGAAACAGGCGGTCGGGCTATCAAGCCGCCACTGAATGATCGGGACTACGCAATGCGTGCCTGATGGTTCAGTGGCGGTTGATCAGTGTCACGCATGCTCAGTTGATCAGATACCGGTTCTTCTGCGAGTAGAACGAATACGCCGTGATCTGCCCTGTCACGATAGCCGAGAACATCAACAGCGCCGAGAGCCCTATATCGGGAGTCGACAGAATCGGTTCATGCAGCAGGGACTCGCTGGCGCCGACCAATACGCGACTACCCGGTACCAGGATGATGATGCCCTGCACGATATAGATGGCCCCGGTGAGTTTCAGTGTCTTGGCCAGCCAGGTACCGTACAGCGTGATCACGACCGTGGTGACCCAGGTGCCCACTATCCAGCCACTTCCCAAATCCAGATACCAGGGGCCCCACATGCCCAGAATGGAGACGGGCAAGGCGTAGATGATATCGATGAATCGGGTATTGAATATGATACCCAGAGAGAGTGACAAGGCCGGCAAGGCAACAAAGGGCATCCAGCTGGGCACCTCGTTGATCTTCAATTGAGCAACTGACGCTCCCCACAGATTATCTCCCAGCGTCAGCCCCATGTAGATGCCGATGAACAGCTTCACCAGTATGAAGATGGACTGGGCAAACAGGCAGGTGCCCGAGATCAGATCGTTGAAGGCCAGGCATTCCAGCGAGTTGGCAATCGACAAGCCGGGCACGAACAGCACGATGGCGGCGATACTCAGCGCCCAGATGGGGACATCAATGCCCAGGTAGCTCACGAGAGAGACTGTCAGCCCGGTGACGAAAGCACTGAAGAATTCCACCACGATCTTGTGATCGTCACGACAGAGGTACTGGCAGACCCAGACCAGAAAGCCCAGGATGAAGGCCATCATGACAGCGTTCATGGTGCTGCCGACCAGCACCAGAAAGGCGGGCGGTATGGCTATATTGGCCAGCATGGTTTGCCAGGTGGAATAGCGAGTGGCTTCAGGTACCGCCATGTTGCTGGGTTCATTGATCCGGATGATGGTATTGGCCAGCAGGCTCAGATCAATGGATGCGGGTTCCAGCTGCTTGATGATGACCTTGTTGTCGAAGTCCGGAAACTGATAGTTGATGGCAGTCGGGCTCGCCTGCACCACCACGTTTACCCCATGTATTCGCGCGTAGTGATTGACATATTTGGCGATCTTGTAGGGTGCGCAACCACATCGGTGGAGTGTCTCGCCGGTCTCTACGATCTGATCAACCAGGAGTTGGTCGGACATGAATTCAGTTGTGCTTGTCGGGGTGAGGAATGGCTCTGACAGGTCTCTGTCAGCCGCCGGATGGATGCCAGTGCGAGCGCGCGGGTAGTGTATAGGAGTGGATAGCGCGCGGGTCGGTCTAACGACCATCCGGATCAGGTCAGACTGGATCCGTGCCGTGGAGGGCCGTGTAGGGCGTTACACGTTCTGCAGGGGCATTTCACAAGGGGAGGGATCTATCAAGGAGGCTGGGGTAATCGCAGCTCTCAGTGAGCAGAAAGGGCGCCACTGTCGGCGCCCTCATCTGTGTTGCTGGTCAAGTGCTACCAGCGAAGCCGTTACTACTTGATACAGGACTTCGGCAGGCAAGGTCGCCGTTGCAAACCTTGCCAGGGAAAAGGACCAGGGCAAGCCCTGGCCCATCGCATCAAGCGGGGTCGAGTACTGTGACAGGTACGAGCAGTTGGATGGAAGACTCCGGCTGCTGGCTGTCCAATGCAATGATTCTGATTTCCCGCGTTCCTGTCTCACCAAGGCCTGGTGTCCAGGAGAAGGTTCTGGTTCCATTCAGGTTGTCTCTGAACGACGCTCCGGCAGGAGGATTGTCGATATGCATCCACGGAACCGTACCGTTCGAATGAATTGCCTGAACGACGAATTCCAGGTTCTGACCTGCGGTGATGGACTGCGGGGCAATGTCGCTGAAGAACATGCCGTTGCTATCCGTCTGCGCATCGCCGCTAACGGTGATGGTAAGCGTACTGGTGGCGGTCAGTGTCGGATCAAGGCCATCAACCGCTACTGCGCGAACTACGTGAGTTCCGATACTGTCGAGCCCTGGTGTCCACCGTAGCGTTCGTGTGCCGTTGAGGTTGTCAACGAACAAGGCGTCAGCGGGTGCGTTTTCAAGATACAAGCCGGGAACAATGCCGTCAGCATCTGTCGGGCTTATCAGTACCTCCAGCTGTTGTCCGGCAGCGACGGTGGCGCTTTCGATGACGCTGATGACAGGTGCTGCATTAACCGAGGTGTGGGAGTCTGGAATGATGACAGAGACCCTTATCACTCTTTCCGTGGTCAGAGATTCATCCAGCGCATCTTTCGCAACAACGATCACGTCGTGCTGTCCGGCGTCAAATTCGGATGGTTGCCAGTACAGTGTTCTGGAGCCGTCACCGTTGTCGTTGAATGACATGGTATTCGGTGCCTGGGCCAGAAACAGGCTGGGTACAAAGCCTTCTGGATCCTGCGGCTTCACCAGTATGCTGATGGCATCGCCAACCTGGACAGTCTGGTCCGCGAAAGCTGGCAGGAGAGGTACAAGGTTGGCTGAGTCCGGTGTTGGTTCTGGAGCTGGTTCTGGTGTTGGTTCAGGTGTTGGTTCAGGTGTTGGTTCAGGTGTTGGTTCTGGAGCTGGCTCTGGCGTTGGTTCTGGTGTTGGCTCTGGCGTTGGCTCAGGTGCTGGCGCTGGTACTGGAGTGGACCCTGGAAAGTGCTTGTTCAGATTCCAGGTGGGGCCAATGACATTACAGCCTTGTGGGCCCATATCAACACGTCCCGGACAGCTGTGCTCATCACCGGCATCGTTCGGTGGACCGTTGCCGCACTGGACATCGTTGTAGACGGGGTTGCCGTTGGAGCCCGGTCCGGAACCGATCTTTGCGCAGATCTGCCGTACCGTCTTTTGTCCCTGTGCGGTGCTGATCTTGATGTTTCCTACAGCGTGATCGAACGTGGTGTCGCAGTAGCATTGGCCGTTTGCCGAATAGCTGTCCTTCCAGCCTGGCCTCGGGTTGTCTGCCTGTGCTGCCAGCGGGACCATCAGAGAGGCGGCCAACAGGGCGCAGCTTCGCAGGTGTTTCAGGAAGCCCTGTTCCGCTTTCATGGAAATGACTTGAGGGGAGTGTTGCTTCGCAAGCGCGAGCATTCGTCGACTGTGGGTCATGACAATTCTGTGTGTAAAACAGCGTACTATCGCTCGGATTCGAAATTGATTCATCAATGTTGTGAATAATTTTCGAGAATTGCGAGCTGTTTCTCACATTGCATGGGTATTGAATATCTCTCGTAATATGGCTCGGGGTCGGCATGCGGTTGGATGCGATGTCGCCCGTAAAAGCACTTGAACCGAGGTGAAGATGGAAAATCATGACGGAAAGATCGACGTCGAGTTCGAAGGCATGCCTTCCATACGTCTGGAATCATTCAAGTCGATGGACGAGGCTGGCATGCTCGAACGCCTTGCCATTGCCACCAGACGCCGGCGATTCTCCTTGTTCAGGGACTGGCAGATCGAGCTGGCGGACATCGATTATTCAGACGAGCTCAATGGCATTGTCGAAATTCCATCTCGCGACAGTAACGAGAAAACCATCGTGTTCGACGGAGCTTCCATTCCCATGCCCTGGCTGGTGAGTCTGCTCACCGTTGGAATATTGCGGCCGCTGGGTGTCATGCTGGTCGGGTCCATCGTTCATGATTATGCCTATCAGTACGGCACTCTTCGAATATCGAAGGATGGGGGTGAAACCTTCAAGGATGTTCCCTTGTCCAGGCACCGGGCAGACAGACTCTTCAGGGATATCGTCGGGACAGTCAACAGGCTGCCTTTCGTTGGTTACATTGCGTGGTTCTTTGTCAGAATCGGCTGGCTGTGGGTCAGGTACAACGGCAAGCGTTTTGGCGGAAAGCCGCCGGTTGCCGAGTTCGCCCTGCTGACCGTGTTGTTGGTCGGGGTGTGGTGGGTGTACTCCATGCTCGGGTCTGGCCTGGCCACGGTCGCGTTCTCCAGCGTCTATGTGGTCCTGTATATTGCGAGTATTGCCATCGGCAGAAAACGAAGCCGGCGAGTCTGATGGAGTAGCGACAGCCTGGGGAGGCACTTGCAATGACAGAGCATGGTTCGATGGGTCAGCATTACGCTCGGAGTGGTCTTGTGATGTCCATTCAATCCGCCCTGGACAGCTGCGGTATCAGGATTGAAGACGTGACCGTCGAAGATCTTGGTTCGGCTGATGAATTTCACATGGGCGGCAGGATTGCGACGTCTCATCTGGTTGAGCCGATCGAATTGCAGGCAGGTCAGAAGATACTGGATATCGGCTGCGGAATTGGTGGTACAGGGAGATTCCTGGCTGATCGTTATCCGGTGTCGGTCAGTGGTATCGACCTGAGCGAGGAATACATCGATACGGCGAAGGTGCTGAATGACTGGGTGTCGCTATCGGACAGGATTTCCATGGATGTCGGCAGTGCGACGGCGCTCCCTT
This sequence comes from uncultured Granulosicoccus sp., assembly GCA_965367215.1. Classification (GTDB taxonomy): domain Bacteria; phylum Pseudomonadota; class Gammaproteobacteria; order Granulosicoccales; family Granulosicoccaceae; genus Granulosicoccus. The sequence goes on along the minus strand of CBDUIJ010000104.1, from coordinate 4,466 downwards.
ACGAGGATGAGGCGTTCGACGTGGCTATCATGCTGCACGTTGGCATGAACATCAGCGACAAGCCGAGTCTGTTCTCGGAAGCCTGTCGGGTTCTGCGTCCGGGTGGGCGTTTCCTGATCTACGATGTCATGACTCTGAAGAATGCCGACATTGCGCTGCCGGTTCCGTGGGCCAGCGACGCGACAATGAATCATATGGAAACAGCAGAAAACTATGCCGAGCTATTGAGGGCGGCAGGATTCAGCATTCAACGCGTGGAAGGCCGGGCCGAGTTTGCCAAGGCATTCTTCACGAAAATGCAGAAGAAGGCAGCTTCCTCGAAAGTGCGCTCTCCGCTGGGGTTGCATCTGCTGATGGGCGACGATATCGGACAGAAGACGGCGAACTTCGCCAAGGCAGTGTTTGACGATATCGTAGAGCCGACGGAGATCGTGGCTGTGAAATAACCGTCTGGTCAAGGCAACTTGTCCACGCGTGAAACCCAGTTGCACATTCTCTACGTACAGGTATTCGATATTTCGAATCCTGAAGCCCTGTTGCCATGAAAAACGATCGCCCGACTCTTTCGGAAGCAGAGCTGTCTCGCATCATCGAGATGGCCTGGGAAGATCGAACGCCATTTGATGCCATCAAAGCCAGTCATGGTGTCAGTGAGGCGAGGGTCATCGAGTTGATGCGTCGTCAACTGAAGGAGGGCTCTTTCCGCTCGTGGCGGCAACGCGTGAGCAATCGCTCGACCAAGCACGCGGCGAAGCGCCCGGCCGGGGTGGAGCGCGCCTACTGTCCCACGCAGTACAAGCAGCGCTAGAGCGGCGCGTCTGCGGGTGTAACGGTCTTCCTGCCCCAAGGATGCTTGCGGAGAGCGCCGGGTTCGATACCAGTGAACTGATCTGGGTTCAGCAGTAGCGATTTCCCGGGCGCATCAACCGAACTGGAAGTTGGACACACTGATGCCGCCCATGAAGGTATCTTCATGGTAGACACGCCGGGCCTTATCCTGCCCGGCAGCCCCTACCGCCACCATCAAGGGCAACAGATGCTCCTCCCGTGGATGAGCGAGACGGGCAGAGGGGGCTGATTCCCACTGGACGAGCTTGAGCTCACGAGCATCAGGATTCTCCGCAGTGAGGGTCTCGTTCATCCAGCCGTCGAAATCGGCGGATATCTGATGGGCCGTGGGTCCGAAATTCCTGAGGTTGTGATAGCTGAGGCCACTACCAATGATCAGGATGCCCTGGTCTCGCAGCGGCGCCAGTGCATGACCGAGTGACAGGTGTTCCTGCGGATCGAGGCCCTGCCGCAGCGATAACTGCACGACTGGTATATCGGCATCCGGGTAAGCCACCACCATGGGGCAATACATGCCATGGTCGAAGCCTCGCTCTGCATCGAGTTGCGCTGTCAGGCCAGCCTGAGTCAGCAAGGACTGCACCTGTTTGGCCAGCCACGGCGCGCCGGGCGCGGGGTAGCTGACAGAATAGGTTTCTTCGGGGAAGCCGTGGTAGTCGTAGATCATGCCCGGGTTCTCACCGCTCATGAGCGTGAACTCGGGAGCTTCCCAATGCGCCGATATCATCAGAATCGCGCTCGGTTGCTCTCCCATGAGCGCCGGCATCTGTCGCAGCGCCTGGCTCAAGCCCGCATAGTGCTGCTTCTGGCTGTCCATCCACGGCCAGGGGCCGCCACCGTGAGAGATGAAGAAGGTGGGCAATCTCATGATCGTTACCTTTTGTATGACTGAGCGATGGCGGCATCCAGAGACAGCCGGCCCGCACCATTGAAAAACAGCGCAGCGGTTGCAGCCAGTAGTGCCAGGGCAAACTCATAACCGTTGTTGCTCATGAACAGGCCATTGCCGATGTGGGCGGTCATGATCGCCATCACCATGGTGAATGCCAGACCCGCAGCTGCCGGGCGTGTCAGCAAGCCGATAATCAATGCCAGGCCGCCGAAGAATTCAGTGCCGCCGGACAGGAGTGCCATGGTGACGCCGGGCGTGAGGCCCAGGGATTCCATGAATTGTCCGGTGCCTTCCAGGCCGTAGCCGCCAAACCAGCCGAACAGCTTCTGCGAGCCGTGGGCCATGAAGATGATACCGATGGGCAAGCGCAGGGCGAGTGAGCCCCAGCTGGCCTGGGTGGCGAAAATGGTGTTGATGAGGCGATTTTTCATGGGTGTCTGGTCTTGTTTGATTGTGGGTGTCTGGTCTTGCGTGTTCATGGGTGTCTGCTCCTGGCTGATGAGGGGTATTACAACAGTTGCCATTGAGTAGATAAACGTGATGAAATCGGATTGTTTGTTTACTTATATGCAACAGTTGAAATGACAGACGTTCTGGCGGGAATGCGGGTGTTTGTGGCGGTGGTGGATACCGGCAGCTTTGCGGGGGCGGCGGAGAAGCTGAACCTGTCGCGGGGCATGACGTCTCGCTACGTGGCGCAGGTAGAGGCGCATCTGGGGGTACGCCTGCTCAATCGCACCACCCGCAAGTTGTCCCTGACAGGCGTGGGGCAGGACTATTATCAGCGTGCGGTGCAGGTGCTGGGCCTGGTGGAGGAGGCGGAAACGGCGGCGACCTCCGAGACGGCTCAACCGCGTGGCACGCTGCGCATCAACGCGCCCCTGTCATTCAGCACCTTGCATCTCGGGGGAGCTGTTACCGAGTACCTGAAACGTTTTCCGGACGTGCAGGTAGACCTGTCGCTCGTGGACCGTGAGGTCAAGCTGGTGGAAGAAGGCTTTGACCTGGCCCTGCGCATCTCCAGTGATATCGACCCGACCTTGATTGCACGACCGCTGGCCCCGGTGCGCGTGGTGGCCTGTGCCTCTGCGCAGTATCTGGACACACATGGAATGCCTGAACATCCGCAGGATCTCGCCCGACACAACTGTCTGCGCTACACCAACGCCAGAACCAGTGATGAATGGCACTTTCGACGTGACAAGGAGCACTGTCAGGTCGCGGTGCAGGGGAATCTGCAGGGTAACAATGGCGATGTCCTGTGCAGCGCGGCAGTGGCTGGTCTGGGAGTCGTATTACAACCCACGTTCATGGTGTATCAGCTGTTGAACACAGGTTCCTTGATACGCGTGCTCGAGGGCTGGGAGCCCGAGTCGCGGACCTTGAATGCGGTCTACGCCAATCGTCGCTTTCTGCCGTTGAAAACACGCAGTTTCATCGACTTCCTGGTGGAGTACTTTGCCGGTAAACCGTATTGGGATGACGGTGTATAGCGAGCTGTTGCTCATACACGGCCAGCGGGGGAGAGATGGGTAGGTGATTCAATCTCTGTAATGCAACCCGTGACTACCTGAAAAAATATGGCTGATCAAAGGATCAGCCAAAAGGGGGTCATTCGTGGAATTCTGTTAGCGCCGTTAGCGCTTGCAGTGGCTCAGCGCAGTTGCAGCTTGTATTGAAAGAACAGCACGGCGTTGTTTTTCTGATCGGCAAAATCGATCGCAGGGGAGCCGCTGATATTCAGTACCGAGCGCTGGCTCAGTTTGACTTCCAGGGCAGGGAAGGGCAGTACCTTGGTCTCGGGTTCGGCATTCTTCTTGAACTGCTTGTGCACGATGGACGCACCCACCAGGAAACGGATACGACCTGCGATGACAGAGCGAGTCGCATAGTTGATACCACCGTAGTAGGACTGATAACCGAAGCTGTCCGAGAGCGTACCGGCGTGCCAACCGAGCTTGCTGCTGGGTGAGTATTCCCAACCGACACCGGGAGTGAAAGCGTTGCGCTCGTCGAAGTTATCGAAATGCCAGGCGAGGGTGCTGAGTACGAGATAGCCGTTGTCGGCCTTGGCTGAGCCGGGTGCGGCAAACAGGCCGACGACCAGAATGAGGATTGATTGAAACTTGAAAATCTGCGTTTTCATTGGTCTTCCCTGAGTTCTTTGCCGGTCTGAAGCCAGCTCTTTAAGAGGCGTTGCACGACTCGCGTCAACAACATGCCGCGAACTGTACTCAACGAATAAATTCGCTGCAAACGCCTGAGGGAAGATCAATTAATTCATGTTTATCAATGACTTGGCTTTAAATTCTGCAAGTCATTAAATTGACAACAAAGCAAGAGGCTCCGCAAGTAACTGTTATTGAAGGGTTTATCACCAGAGCCGGGGGTGATCAGGCTTGTATTCAAAGCGAGAACTCGTCCGGACTTTCACACCGGCTTTTGAAAACCTTGTGAGCAGTCTCTCGTAAGCACAACTACTCGTCAGGTCGAGTTGACGGCTGACAGGACTCGTTCAGAGCCTTTTGCACACGCTTGCGCACACCCGCTGATGCCCTGATTCATGTCAGGGGTCGCTTTGCTGTTTTTCCTTGCAGGCTTTTGTATATTGATCCTTCAGTGTGATGCAGTCGAGCATCACTCGGGCCGAATCGATCGGACTGACTCGACCGGGCTGATCCGGTCAGGCTGATTCGATCAGGCGCGCACGCGAGATGCGCGTACA
>CBDUIJ010000103.1:0-16474 GCA_965367215.1 uncultured Granulosicoccus sp. | reverse complement strand
GATTTTCACAGGCACCTTGACGACGCGAATCGTGTCGTCTGTCTGTTCCACTCGCATTACCGCAGTGCTGCCATCGTTGTTCTTGTAGACGGCTGTTGCCGGTATCGTGATACCCCCGGGAACATCCAGTATTCGTCCGATGACCGTGACAGAGGCCCCGGGAAACAGCAGCAGACCTTTGGGAGGCTCCATGCCCAATGACAACCGGAAAGTCTGACCGACCTGTGATGCCTCGGCATCCACTTCCCGGAATTCAACCGGATACACCGTCTCGCTGGCGGGGAAAATGGCCATGAATTCCAGATTGGGGTTGTTACCCACTTGTTGGAACAGTATCTCGGGTATGTCGATCTCGATCCTCAGCTCTGACAAGTCATGCAATCGCACCACGGGCGTGCCCGCATTGATGGTGGAGAAGTTGGCGACCGAGCGGCGTGCCACAACAGCGTCGAAAGGGGCTGTGAGGGTGGCATGCTCCAATGCGAACTCGGCATCTCGTACAGCGACGGCTGCGATGGTCGAGGCGGTGCGAGCATCATCGATCGAGGCACGAGTCGCGCCGTTGCCCTGCAATCGTTGCAGGCGGCTGAGTGTGCGATCAGCCTGTTGCTTGCTGGCCTGAGCACGGTCCAGGGCCAGTTCGAAGGGTTCCTGATCCAGCGTCGCCACCAGAGCGCCCTTGCTGATACGTGCACCTTCGATGGCAGGGAACTCAACCAGTTGCCCGGCTACCTGAAAAGCCAGATCCACGGACTGGCGAGCCACGACGCGGCCGAAGAATGCCCGTTCGATGCTCTGATCCTGTCCGGGCAGTGTCATTACCTTGACTGGTTTGGGCGGTACGACATTCTCTGCGGCGTCCTGTGCGTAGGCATTCATCGTGAGGATCGCCAGCAGGGCTGCGGCGAGCGGTAAACGGCGCGAAAGGCGACAGCTTACGTGGCGAGAGGCAGCGCGGGCAGCTTTGCATGACAAGGCTTGCTGGCAGATGCCACAGGCCTTCAAGAAGTCGATTTTCATGGGCAGTTCGAGGGCTGTAGAGAATCAGTGGGGCTGGAATGACATTGCTTGTACAAGGCGTAACAGGCACACAATTGCAGGATTGCAGTGTGGGTTATCGGCAGTTTGCCGAAAGCGTTGAGATTGCCAGCGTTAGAGGTGCCGGCCGGCAGCAGTCGCAGCTATTGTCGGGTATCGGCAATGATACTGACGATTGGCTGTCTTGAGTACTGTTGACTGTTATTCATCAGTACATTGCCGGACCATGCGAACGTTTTCCTGACCCGAAGCGGATACCTGAACAAGCGCAGGTTTTCCTGGAAACTATTGCGGGAAGGAACCCAATGTCAATGGCATGACGTATCATCAATACAACTCCGCGAGACGGACATGCCAACCAACTGATTACTCTGACAGTGACTGCATTATCCAGCTTTCGAGCGCTGTTTTTTCCTGCTGATCTTTCGAAGAAATGCTCGCTGGCAATCCTGTCAGGGTTGTTTCTTCCGGCACTGGGTCTTGCGCAACAGGAGGCAACAGTCGACGGCGTGCCGGGTAACGAGGTACCGCGCTATTTCACATTCACCTTCGAGAACGATATCTTCGTGGGTGAAGACAATGGCTATACCAATGGTCTCGGAATGGCCTTTGGCAAGGGACCCTTTCCCGAGTTCAACGATGACAACCTGCCAGGCTGGCTCCGGCCCCTCATCAGCGAGAGCTATCTCAACAAGGGAGAAGGCAAACGCCGAGGTGTGGCACATATGTATTACCAGCGTATGCAGACGCCGCAGGACATCACCGTGGCGGAGCCGCTGGAAGGGGATCTGCCCTATGCCGGTCTGCTGGGCTGGCAAGGTACGTTCTATGAATATGATGATAACCGTGCTGACCAGGTGTCCATTTCCCTTGGTGTGATAGGCCCGGCTTCGCTTGCCGAGCAAGGTCAATCGATCATTCACACCCTGACAGGTTCGGACCAGCCAGAGGGCTGGGACAATCAGCTGAAAAACGAACTGGTCGGTAGAATCGAGGCCCTGAGGGTCTGGAAACTGGCCCGAACCGTAGACAGGCCGCGCGATTGGGATGTGCTCGGAATTGCAGGGGTGGGCTTGGGAAATCTGCAATCGGGCATGGGGGCCGGAATAGCACTACGCTGGGGATCGAACCTTGACTACACGCATTCCACCTTTTCGCTGGAGGCCGATCGACAGGTCAATTCGCTGGCCATCCGGGAATCCAATGGCTTCTACGCGTATATAGGTGCCAAGGCGGGTGTCATTGTCAACGATGTGCTGGTTCAGGGAAATACATTCACCGACAGTCACTCGGCAGAGTTGGAGCACCTGCAGAATCAGTTGTCAGCCGGGGTTGTCTGGAGCATGGGCAAGCTGGCCTATGTATTCCAGCTGTCCAGCTTCAGTTCGCATATCGAATTTACCGACAAGCGTGAAAAGTATGGTGCCCTGAGTGTGACCTTCCGATACTGATTGTCGGCTATCACGCTGGCTCTGCCGTCATGTCGCAGAGCCCGTCGTGAGTCACTGCTGTCGTCCCGACGGATCCTGCAGATAGAACTGTGTCATCAGCGTATAGAGTTGTGGATAGGCCGCGATCAGATTGTCCGGAGTTTCAAAGAACACTTCGCTGAGTACCGCAAAGAACTCTGCCGGGTCGGTGGCACCGTAGCGATCCAGCCCGACCTTGGGATTCAGTCTGAAGTCCTCGAAGGCCTCGCTCATCAGTTGAGACCAGGCCCGTGGATTCATTCCATGCTGCATTGGTGGGAAACCGTTGGCACGGCCATTGAGCATATCGAGCTTGTGTACGAATTCATGGATGACGACATTGTGCCCATCGACCCATCCCGCGTGTTCGGCATCCTTCCACGACAGAACCACTGGTCCGCGCAGCCAGGCTTCACCACTGAGGTTGCGGCTGCCTGAGTGCGTGACACCGAATTCGTCAACGATACTGCTCTCTCGCCTGAATGCCTCGGGGTATACGATGATGTTCGACCAACCGTCGTACCAGTCCAGGCCCAGGTTGAGAATCGGCAGGCAGGCTTGCAAGGAGATGGACTGACGCATCGCATCGTTCAGTTCGAGGCCTCCAGCTCCACTGAAGTTCTTGGTGTGCAGGAAAAGGGTGGCCAGTTCGTACAAGCTGGATTTCTGCCGATCAGTCAGACGATCGAGTACCGGAAGCCGCGCCGCTGTCTGTTGCCAGTCCGAAGCGGAATAGGGGCTACCGGCCAGTATGCGTTTCTTGCGCCACTGCCTGAGAAACTCGAACATGCAAGACTCGAACTGTTTTTACGGAAGGTGCACAAGAACTGTTGGCACAAGCGGATATTGCAAGATCCAGCGAATGAACAAGTTTGTCAGCGGCCCTATTCCGTGGGGTACTCACGGCCGGCGCGTGGCCGATAGGTGGGTAACGAGAGTCCGCGGACCAATCCCAGCGCCCGAACCGCAAAGCAGGTGATGACGCCAAACAACTCCGGAATCAGATAGGGGAGCTGCGTGTATGAGGCCAGGCAGGCGTATACCAGAGCGCCAGTCAGGGCCGCTGTCGCGTATATCTCGTGACGAAGAATGAGAGGGATCTCGCCGCAGAGCACATCACGAATCAGACCGCCAAAGGTGGCAGTGGACAGACCCATGACGATGGCGATGGTGGTGCCGGAACCCGAGACGATCGCGAGCTTGGCCCCCAGCACACTGAACAGACTGAGGCCAATGGCATCGGCCCAGAGCAGCAGGCGGTAGCGGTACTCGACAAAGGGAGCCGCGAAGAAGACGAACAGCGATACGACGACACAAAGACCCACGAAGTGCGGTTGGCTGACCCAGAAAACCGGCTGGCCCAGCAACAGGTCGCGTAGCGTACCTCCACCTATTCCGGTTACCGTGGCAATCAGCGCAAAGCCTACTGGGTCGAGACATTTGCGCGAAGCGACCAGAGCACCACTGACTGCAAAGACAGCAACACCGGCAAGATCGAACCAGACCAGAAGCTGGTCAATCGTGTGAGCTAAATTGTTGATGGCCTGACATTCTTCCGCAAGTATGGAGAGCACAAGGCAAGTCAGTAATCAACCAGCCTTGTGGGTGTTCGTTGTGTGCAGACTCATGAGCGCAATCTGCTGGAAAACACGCCGAGCGGGAGTATTACAGGTTCCCGCCGGCTCATCAATACTCCGGTAACTGCAGGTTTCCCCAAAGTGGCAGAAACCTGCATGCGTCGATACCCGAGCTACAAGGACTGCAATACAGCCTCGGGTGAGATAGGCAGATGCCGCATTCTGGCCCCGACCGCCTTGTAGATCGCATTGGCAATTGCCGGTGCAATCACGGTCGCCCCGGGTTCGCCCAGGCCCACCGGCACTTCTTCACTAGCGATGAATTCGATTTCCATATCGGGGGTGTCGATCATGCGAAGAGGCGTATAGGTGTTCAGGTTACGGGCTTGCACATTGCCGTTTTCGATCTCGGTGCCTTCATGCAGAGCCATTGAAAGGCCCCACAGTGCCGCACCTTCACATTGCGCACGAGCGCCATCGGGGTCGACTACTGTTCCGCAATCGAATACCAGCCACATCTTCTGAACGTCGATCGTGCCGGTTTCACGGTCCACATGCAGCTGCACGGCAGCGGCTGTCCAGGTCGGCATGCCACGCGATTGACCGAAGGTCGTTGCAATGCCGATGGCAGTATCAGCGTCCAGATCGGTGCGCGTATAATCCGAAAGTTCTGCAACCCGTTGCAGTACGGTTGCCTGACGCTTTGCACCACCTGTCGAATTGGGTGCGGAGCCTGCATTCATGCCTTCGGCCGTCAGGTGTTCGAGCCGGAATGCCAGAGGGTCCTTGCCCAGCTTGTGGGCTGCCTCGTCCATGAAGCTCTCCACGGCGAAGTTGGTCCAGCCGGGTCCGACCGATCTCAACCAGCCTGGCCGGAAAGTCCGGTTGGCCAGATCGTTGGGAATGGCGCGTACCTGGTGAGCACCCACCGAATACCAGTGATCAGCACCATCGATGGCAAAGGGATCATAAGCCACGTCATTGATACCCTTGGGCATGAACGAGGGGACCATCACGCCGGTTGGCCAACCTGCAGCGGCATGGTGTTCCATGGCGGTGACCGACTGATCAGCGTCGAATGCCATGCGCAGTTTCTGTACGCTCGGTGAACGCGGGCTATCGAATTGGGCATCGTCCTCACGGAACAGGACCAGTTTGACGGGTTTGCCATCAAGCGCCTTGGAAGCCAGGGCTGCCGGCACTGCATAGTCACCGTTCAGACGACGGCCGAAGCCACCGCCCAGCAGGTAGGAGCGCATGATGATGTTCTTGCTCTCTTCACCCAGAGCCTGGGAGAGCGTGGGAAGGATCAGTGACTGCCACTGATTTCCCGTATGAATTTCCCAGACGCCTTCCTTGTTGCGAAATGCGGTTGCGTTGACGGGTTCGAGCTGGAAGTGCAGAACCGTGGACGTGGTGTACTCTGCTTCCAGCGTATCCTTGGCATCGGCAAACGGTGCGCCTGTCTCGGTGTTACCCGTGTCCAGTATGGCACCGGTGGTGTCGTCTGCAATAAGGGCACGAGAATGCGCCTGGATATCAGCCTCGGAAACGCCGGCCGTGTCCCCGGCATTCCAGCTGACCTTGACCTTGTCCGAGGCCCATTTGGCGGCCATCAGTGATTCAGCGATGACAACGACCCAGCCGGGTACCGTATTGGATGGGTCATCGAGCGTGAGTGTCTGCAGATAGCCCTTGACCGACTTCGCTTCACTGTCATCCACTGATGCAACACTGGAACCCAGACGGGTAGGTGGCAACAGGGGCACGCCATACACCATGCCGTCTATCCTTGCATCGAGACCGTAGATTGCCTTGCCGTTGGTCTTGTTGGCAATATCCAGTGCCTTGACATCCTTGCCGACCAGTTGCAGTTTCGAATGATCTTTCAGCGGCAGTTGATTGAGCTCGTCTTCGCTGAAGCTGCGAGACAGTCCGGCCTTGACCAGCTCACCGTAACTGATGGTCTGATCACCGCTACTGACCTGACCATTGCTGGCCGTACACCGGGACGCGTCCACGCCCCAACGGCTGGCTGCCGCATCGATCAGAGCCGTACGCCCGGCGGCACCGGCCTTGCGGTATACCGGCCAGCTTTGCCAGATGGACCAGCTGCCACCGGTGACCATCGTGCCCCATTTCTCATCGGTGTCAACATGCGTGATATGCACATTTTCCCAGGATACTTCCAGCTCATCGGCCAGTATTCTGGCAATGGCGGTTCCCACATGTTGTCCCATTTCTGCGCGGATTATATTGACGTTCACCTGACCGTCGGTATCAATCCAGTACCACAGGCTCGGTTCAAACTTCTCTCCGGCGGCTTCGATGGGCGCACCATCAGCTGCCACCGGGTTCATTGCCGCCTGAGTCGTCAGAGGAAAGCCGAAGGCTGCGCCCGTTGCTGCCATGGAGATCAGGAAGCCACGACGTGTCATGTCGGGCTGAGTGTTGTTCTTCTGGCGCAGTTTGTCGATGATCATTCGCTGATTGTCTCCTTGTTGGCAGAAGCAGCCTGACGAACAGCGCTACGAATGCGGGGGTAGGTCATGCAGCGGCAGAGGTTGCCGGTCATGACAGCGTCGATGTCCTCGTCGCTCGGATTCGGGATATCCTTCAACAGGGCTGCAGCCTGCATGATCTGGCCCGATTGACAGTAACCACACTGCGGCACGCGCAGGTCGTTCCAGGCAATCTGCACCGGATGCTGACCATCCTTGTCGAGCCCTTCGATAGTGGTTATGTCCGTCCCTGCGACTTCCGACAAGGGTGTTATGCAGGAGCGAGTCGCCCGGCCGCCGACGTGTACCGTACAGGCACCACACATACCGATTCCGCAACCGAACTTGGTTCCAGTCAGTCCGATTTCATCCCGTATTGCCCAGAGCAACGGGGTGGATGGGTCCGCATCGATGCTGACATCGCGCCCATTAACCTTGAAGTTGATCATCATTATTCCTGTTGTTTTCAGTGGGCTCGAATGGTCGACACGGCGTCAGTGAGGTCCGTCCATTCCTGCTTGTCTGTTCGTGAGCGACGCAAATACGCTGCAATCGAGGCGACTTCCTGATCGTCAAGCGCATTGCGGAAGCCGGGCATGACAATGCCGGGCAGGCCTTCTTCATTACCCACACCGTCGAGTATCACGTGGATCAGATTGTCCGGTTCGTCCAGTCGAGTGGCCGAGTTGACTCCCAGATCCGGTCGGCCCAACTCGATCTGCTCACCGTTGTAATGACAGGAGGCGCAGGCCGTCAGATAGAGCCGCTCTCCCTGGTCCTGACGATAAGTCTTCTGTGGTTTGCCCTTGGCAAGGCTGGCCGCAATGATTCCGGCTGTATCCTCAGCGCTTGCCGGCACGCCTGCCTGTTCAGCGAGATAGACACCAATGGCCTTGAGATCGCTATCGGCCAATTCCCTGATGCCCGCGTGCACGACAGGTCCCATCGGGCCTGCAGCGATACCGTGTGCCCGTGTACCTCCGGCCTTCAAGTACTCGCTGTAGTCCTGAGCGGTCCAGCGAATGGCGGCATCGCTCTTCTCGTTCAAAGCTGGTGCAATCCATCGATCAATGGCGGCTCCATCGAAGCTTGCGCTGTCGATCTCGGCACCCAGTGTGTTGCGAGGCGTGTGACAGGCGCCACAGTGTGCAACCCCCTCGACCAGGTAGGCGCCACGGTTCCATTCGTCAGACTGACTGGTGTCGGTTTCGTATTTTCCAGAGTCCACGAACAGCAGCTTCCAGCCGGCCTGCAGGAACCGTTGATCAAGCGGGAAGGGCAGCTCGTTTTCCTTCTGCGTGGATTGCACTGGTGGCACCTCACTCATGATGTAGGCATAGATGTCGTCAACATCCTGGTCACTCATGAGCGTGAAATGGTTATAGGGGAAAGCCGGAAACAGGTGCTTGCCCTCGCGATCGACGCCCTCATGCATGGCGCGCCTGAAGGCCTCTTTTGACCAGCTACCGATGCCGGATTCCGGATCCGGGGTGATGTTGGTGGAGTACAGGGTGCCGAAGCCGGTTTCCATCGGGTAGTTTCCAGCCCATGGTTCGCCGTCTTGTGCGGTATGACAGGTTGCACAGTAGCCCGCTGCTGCCAGCACGCGGCCGCGTTCGACTGATGCGGCATCGAATTCCTGCGCGCTACCGGCTGCGACTTCTTCGATTTCCGGGCTGTACGCGTAGACGGCAAATGCCCCCGCCGCCAGTACCGCCAATGCGGTCACACTGACAAGAATGGTTCTGATCATTAAACAGGTGTTCCTTGATTGGGTTGTTGGTAGTGGTCAGCCTGGAGTGTGAGCGGCTCACTCCAGAGGAAAGCAGGCTGGCCATTGCCGGACATTACGAATCAGTAGCGCCGGATTATCCTGTACTGGAGTCAAGCGCAGACGGTGTTGACAGATCTACACGGTGCAGGGGCGCAAGTGGTGACTTTTGCCAGTGCGGATGTAGCAGCTCACCTTGTCGGTATGATCCACAAGGCGCAGAGGGTAGCCTGTCTTCGCTGATTCTGTCGCACTAACACTTGTGCGCAGTGGTCAATCTTGTGCGTGACGTGACTGTCCATATGCTTGGCTTCCCTGTGTCCTGCAGGCGGAGACTGTCAGGCAATTGCCAATGCTGCGCCAGACGCATTCTCTCCAACAGACTCCATAAATAATCCATGCAAGCATTATTCAAAGCCTATACAGAGTCGTCTCTGGTTCTGCGTATCACCGTTGCATTGATACTGGGAATACTTGCAGGCCTGTTTGCCGGACAATCTGTTGTCGACTGGTTCGCCCCCTTTGGCGAGCTGCTGTTGAGGCTGCTGAAATTCCTGATCGTGCCGATCGTACTGTTCACCCTGGTTGTGGGTGTCAACCAGGGCGATACCGCAGGTGTCGGACGTCTGGGAAAGAAGACGGTTCTCTGGTATCTGTTGACAACAGCAGCAGCCATGATCGTCGGTATCGCCGTGGCCACCCTGTTGTCACCGGGCACTGGGATGCAGCTGGATAACGCGGCGGCAGTCGAGGTGAACAGCCAGGCCAGTATCGTTCAGGTTGTCCTCAGCATCGTACCGGACAACCTGTTTGCAGCCTTCGCGCAGATGAACATGCTTGGCATCATCTTCACGGCGGTGAGCTTTGGCCTTGCGCTACTGAAGCTGCGCGAATCCCCGGTTCATGGCGATGCAGCCAGACAGGTCCTGAAGGTTGTCGAAGGGCTCAACGAGGCCACCATGTTGATCATGCGCGCCGTGCTGCATTACCTGCCCATCGGGATATTTGCCATTGTCGCCGGTACGGTTGCACAGCAGGGCATCGCGACCATATCCTCGCTGGCAGGCATGGTCATGGTTCTGTACATCGCGCTGTTCGTGCATGCGAGTCTTTATGGACTGGCCATGCTGATGTCAGGTGTGAACATCGGACAATTCATTCGCTACGCCAGAACGCCGATCGTGACAGCCTTCGCCACGCAGAGCAGTTCGGGTACTTTGCCGGTGAGCCTGAACGCTGCCGGCAACATGGGAATATCTCATCGTGTCTACAGTTTCATTCTGCCTCTGGGAGCCACGATAAACATGGATGGTGCGGCCATCCGGATAGCCATATCGGCTGTCTTTGCCGCCAACGTCATCGGGGTACCCCTGGACCTGATGCAGATGGTGCAGATCGTCATTGTGGGTACACTGGCAACCATCGGGACGGCCGGTGTGCCCGGTGCCGGCATCATCATGATTGCGACAGTGTTCGCTCAGGTGGGCCTGCCGATCGAGACGGTAGCGTTGCTCACGGCAATCGATGCGTTGGTGGGTATGGGAGCCACTGCCCTGAATGTCACCGGAGATCTTGTAGGAGCCGCGATCATCAGTCGTACTGAAGATGATGAGGGGGCGGACGCCGCGATGCCCTCGACCACCTCTGCCTGATAGTCAGGCCTTCGATTTATCGTCCAGTGCCTCGAGTTCTGTCAACAGATCGATCAGATGCTCGTATTTCTCTTCACCCAGCGCCTGCTTGAACGAGGCTGATATCTCGGCAGCTCTTGCGATATTGGCTTGAATGAGTTGCTGGCCCTTGGCGGTAATGGCCAGCGTCAGCCGCCGTCGGTCATGCGTGTCGGCAGTGCGGGAGATATACCCCTTATCAAGCATGGAATGCGATATGCGCGTCAGACTGGGTGATAACAGGCAGGCTTTCTGTGCAAGGTGAGTGGAATCCTGCGGCCCGAATTCCGAGAGTATGCGCAGGACACGCCACTGCTGTTCGGTGATGTCGGTGCGGGACAGCATTTCACGAAAGGGTGCCATGACCTTCTCGCGTGCCCGTAACAGCGCAATCGGCAGTGATCGCGCAATGGACGGTAGCTCGATAGTGCTTGAATTCGTCTCTTCTCTGTTCATTCCATTGGCCCAGGTTGTTAGACGGTGTCTGGCGCGACGTGTTCATTTCAGAGCATTGCGCAGACCTGGCAATGATATCTGACAGGTCCGGAATTTACATCGTGATGTCTTCAGGTGGCTCGAGCAGTTGCACGATCGCTGTGCCTGTTGTTCTCACAGCGTGCTCTTCGACGTTACGTGCAGGGCGAAGCGATTCAGAATCGCCTGCCAGCCATCGGAGGCGGCGTTCCATCGAACGATATCCTCCGGTGTCGTCCAGGCATGCCAGACAGATTCCAGAGGTGCACTGACAAGTGTTTCTACGGATATCTTCATGGGTGTCGGGCTCAGGTCTCTGTGCGTCTCATCTGGAACAATAGCAGCTTGATTCCCAGTCGTACAATCGACGCGCAAGGTGCGGGTCGCAAGATCCGAGAATTGGGAAACCAGCCTGGCAAGAGACGTCAAACCACGGGTGGTGGTGTGGGCGCCAGCAAGGCTAGACAGCTCGGCACCGCTGTTTGCTATCTGGTGTTCAACTCCTGCTCGTTCCCTTTGTCCGTGAGTCGCGACAGGTAACAATCAATGATCACATCTCGAGTCAAGGAATTGCTGGCGCAGAGAACACCCGGCTATGCCTTGGCCCAGCCGTTCTACAACGACCCCGAGATCTTTCGCGCGGACATGGACACCATCTTCTACAAGGAATGGTTGTTCGCAATTGCTGCCTGTGAGCTGGAGAAGGCGGGCAGTTATGTCACTCACCAGATCGGTGCCTACGGCATCATCATCGTGCGTGGCAGTGATGGTCAGATCCGTGCATTCCACAATACCTGCCGTCATCGCGGTTCCATTCTGTGCAAGGCGGACAAGGGCAATGTGCCCAAGCTTGTCTGTCCTTATCACCAGTGGACCTACGAACTGGATGGCAAGCTCATCTGGGCGCGGGACATGGGGGCGGACTTCGACGCCTCGGCCTTTGGCTTGCGGCCGGTGCACTGCCGCGAGGTGGCGGGACTGATCTACATTTGTCTGGCGCATACGGCACCTGATTTCGAGGCTTTCGCCGATCTCGTTCGCCCCTATCTGGAACCGCATGATCTGAACAATGCCAAGGTTGCCGTGGAGACCAGCATCGTGGAAAACGGCAACTGGAAACTGGTCTGGGAGAACAACCGCGAGTGCTATCACTGTGGCGGCAATCACCCGGGCCTGTGTCGTTCCTTTCCGGAAGACCCTGTGATTACCGGCGGCGCTGCCGCTGCCATTCCGGAGCATATTCAACAGCACTACGATCGTATGGCAGCCCAGGGACTTCCCTCACAATTCAGAATGGGGCCAGACTTCCAGTATCGTGTTGCGCGCATGCCATTGTTGCCGGGTGCCAAGAGTTTCACCATGGATCTGAAACCGGCGGTCAGTCGTCAGTTGGGTCGTGTCAGTGATGATTCGGCCGGAACCTTGTTGAAGTACCATTATCCGAGTACGTGGAATCATTTTCTGCCAGACCATGCAACCCTGTTTCGAGTCACTCCATTGAGTCCCACCGAAACGCAGGTAACAACCAAGTGGCTGGTCCACAAGGATGCCGTTGAAGGCCGGGATTACGACGTGCAGCGTTTGTCTGAAGTGTGGAATGCCACCAATGACGAAGACCGCCGTGTGGTCGAAGACAATCAAAAGGGGATCAATTCCCCCGCTTACGAGCCCGGGCCATATTCCCCGGTTCACGAAGAGAGCGTCATGGAATTTGTCGAATGGTATATACGAACAATGACCCGACAGGCCGGTGCACTGATCATGGAAGTGGCTTGAACTCATGAGCGAACTTGTTGACATCAGTCGCCATGCGACCTGGAAGGACTCGGAAGAGCTGGAATGTGTCTCCGTCATTCCAGAGGTGCCCAATACTGCGAGCTTTACGTTTCGTGCTGCCTCGGGTGCCTTGTTCGACTTCCAGCCGGGCCAGTTTCTGACACTCGAGTTGCCGTTGCCCGATGGCGTCATCCACAGGACCTATACGATCTCGTCTTCTCCTTCGCGCCCCCGATCCATCACCATTACCGTCAAGGCGCAACCCGACAGTATCGGTACTCGCTGGATGCTGGACAATCTGGTGCCCGGTATGCGCATCAGAGTCATGGGGCCTTCAGGTCAATTCACTCATCTGAACTACCCGGCCGAAAAATATCTGTTCATTTCTGCCGGTTCCGGTATCACACCCATGATGTCCATGACGACCTGGATGTTCGATCACGGTTCGGAACCCGATATCGTGTTCGTCAACTGCGCCCGGCGTCCTTCCGAAATCCTGTTCCGCAATCAGCTGGAACACATGGCGACTCGACTACCCGGGCTCTATGTCAAATGGGTCGTCGAAGAGCCGGAGCGATTTCTTCCCTGGACAGGTTTTCAGGGGCGCTTCAATCAGTTGATACTGGGTCTGGTGGCGTCGGATTACCTTGAGCGCGAGGTCTTCTGTTGCGGTCCCGAGCCTTTCATGCAGTCAGTACGTGATGCATTGACGGGGCTGGGATACGACATGGATCGCTACCATCAGGAGAGTTTTCAGGCGCCGGTTGCCACGGAAGCCGAGATTCCGGAACTGGACGACGTCGTTCCGGATGCCAGTATTGATGCTGAAATCGTGTTTGCACAGGCGCAGCGCACAGAGGCCTGTACGCAGAACGATACCGTTCTGGCCGTGACGCGAGCGTCGGGTCTCAACATACCTTCAGGATGTACCTTCGGCGTGTGTGGTACCTGCAAGATCAGGAAGCTGGACGGTGAAGTGCATATGG
Source organism: uncultured Granulosicoccus sp. (assembly GCA_965367215.1). GTDB lineage: Bacteria > Pseudomonadota > Gammaproteobacteria > Granulosicoccales > Granulosicoccaceae > Granulosicoccus. The sequence goes on along the minus strand of CBDUIJ010000103.1, from coordinate 3,212 downwards.
TACACAACGGCGGTATATCGGAAGATGACATTGCCGCCGGTTACATTCTGGCCTGTTGTTCCTATCCGGTTGGCAGGGTGACGGTGGATGTGTAGCGCTGGAATAGGGTGAAAAGGCAGGCTGGTCGACTCGTCCATGCAAATCGATCGGCCCAACTTGCCTTGCGCAGATGCGGATGAAGGCGTTTCCGCGTGCTGACTAGTTCTGGTGATCGAAGGTGATGAGTATTTCTCCGACGCGGAAACCGAACTTCCGCATCACGGCGCGGTTGATCAGCACATCGTTCTGCAGGTACATCCAGTCGTCGAGCTGTACGCCCAGAGTCTTCCCCTTGTAGGGAATGTTCAGGGTGTACTTCCAGTTCAATGCATTGCCACGACTGAAGCCCTTCGCCACACCATCGACATCAGCAGCCTGACCGGAATACCGGCCATCTCCCTCGCGTCTGATTTTCCATATGCGCTGGCTGACCTCGCCGTCGTCGAACAGGAAATCTTCGTCCAGTGTCAGTGTCTGGGTCTGTTCATCCCAGCTTCCCTCTATCTGCACCTGAAAGTAACGCATGGGGGAGCCGCCTCGATCCATGACAATGCCGTGCGCACGGGTCTTGCCGAGAAAATACTCCTCGACCAGAAAGCGCTGGTCGGTGACCGGTATGGTGTCAATCTTCATGGTGGAACAGGCGCTCACAAGCAGCGTCATCAGAAGGACCCCGCACAAGCCCATTCGCCTCTTCATTTGTTGTCGCATCAGACATTCCCCGATTGTCCGCCAACGAGTTTCTTGCGGATGTCGGGGCGAGAGGTCTCTGGAGAGAGCCAGATGGAAAGAAAGGAGACGGAGAATTCCGAGTCATCGATACTGCCGATTGGCTGGCCGTTGAACAGAAAGCGATTACCACCACTGGCATCGACTTCGATGCGCAGCGTATCCTTCTCCCTGACATCGGGCCAGAGTGTTCGCAGCTCTGCCAGCCAGGGCTGGATCTTCGCGTCCGGGATGCCCAGATTGCGCCATTGATCGGCAGTGGCTTCTATCAGATCGTCCTTGTCGATATTGCGGTAGTAGACGATTTCCAGCGCCTGCGGGTAATCGTTGGCAGCGTAGGCGCCATCATCGGTCAGCAGAGTCACATTGTAGAGTTTGAAAAACGTCCAGCGCATGTCGCTGTTGCCAACGGGATGCCAGGCAGACTGGCTGGCTGATACACAGGTGCCAGACGCAAGCAGCAACAAGGCAGAGAGTAGTGCGTATTTCATGTCGATTCCCTGGATGGTGACTGCTCCAAAAGGGTCAGCCGAGTGCGCCGGTGCTGGATGACACCCTGACGAGCTTTGTAACGATCCTTACGATGACCGTCAGCAAGCGGATTACCAGCCGCTGTGATACGCGTTGGCTCGTGCCGGAGTCGTGACCTGGTGCACGGTCAGATTCTGTCGATGCTGATTGCTGCTGCTTGCGCGCGACGGCGCCGACGATTTCCGTATTAGGTGCACATTTGATCGCTACAGTGGATACGTTGTTGACACGAGTCCGTCAGATGACCCTTTCGTGGTGCTGGCTGACCGTTTTCATTTCCGTACTTCTCGTTGTTGATTCTCATGATTGATCACATGATTCGTGGAAACCCGATACTCACTGCCTGCGCGGGGCTCGCTCTTTTCGTGGCTTCATCGGCGAGTGCCGATATTGACCTGTCCCGGTTCGATGGCCAGGCCATGGTCACGAGTCCTGAAATCGTCGCGTGTACCCTGACTACCGGTGCAACAGCAGAATGCGCGGAATTCGTCGTGAAGTACAAGCCGGACAATCTGGAGACCGGACCTTTCTGTCCCGAGACTCTGGATGATGTGGGCGGTGTCTGGGCATGGGATGGAGAAGAGGCCGGTCTGTATCGACTGGACGGTACCTTCTTCGAGATGCTGTCCGGGATGGGCCTGGATTTCAGCGACGATGGTGTCAATATGAACATCGCAGATCCCGGGGCCGGGCCGCCGAGTAGCGATCACGCTTGCCTGGAAGCCGCTGAACAGACTGCCGTGGAGATGACGGTACGTATCCCTGTATCCCCGGTAAAGGCCAGTACGGCAACCGATCTGGGCACTGTCGCCAAGGTCGGTCTGGCGTTGGACGGTGTGCCGGTGTTTGCCGATGCACCGTCGGTGCTGGACACCGGGCATCTGCCGGCACTGGATACCTGTGGTGGCCACATCGACCCGGGTGGCTGGTATCACTGGCACGCCACGGCAACCGACATCGATGCCGTATTCGATGAGAATCATGTGGATGCCGATTGCGCGCTACCGCAGTCCGCCTCCGCGCTGTTCGCCTACGCATTCGATGGCTTTGCGATGTACGGACGCGCGGATGCTGACGGCTCGGTGCCTGCAGACCTGGACGAGTGCAACGGTCATGTCAGTGCAACCGAGCAGTCACCCGATGGTGAATATCACTATCACGCAACATCGCAGTTCCCGAATCTGCCCGCTTGTCTGTCTGGTGTTCTGGCACAGGACAATTTCTCTACCACCTCCGCCATGGGTATCGGTTCGCGAACCGCGGGAGGCCCGGGTGGCGCAGGTGGTCATGACATGCCTGATCTTGCAGCTGCTGCTGCCTCCCTTGGAGTGAGCGAACAGACTCTGCTGGCGGCAATGAAAGGTGCTGGTGGCCCCGGGCCAGGGATGGATCTGACGGCGGTAGCTGCCTCTCTGAATGTAACCCCGAACGCCTTACGCAAGGCACTGCCCAGGCCTCCCGGACGGTAAGTCTGTTGTGTTAATGTTTCCACGAACGGTCTCGTTCAGGCTGGCGCCGGACCAGGCTCTCTCAATGATAGAACTCAAGGATATGAACGCATGAAGCCAGCATCCCGGTGGATAATCACTGTTGCAGCCGCGACCCTCAGCGCCTGTGCAACCACGACCCCAGAAGCACCCGACACCAGCATGAGTTTCTTCGTCACCAGCGTCAATCCGGGTAACGGTGCGGACCTGGGTGGTCTGGCCGGAGCCGACGCCTACTGCTCCGAATTGGCAGACAGCGTGGGTGTAACGGGCAAGACCTGGAAGGCCTATCTGTCCTCCAGTACGGAAAACGCACGTGATCGCATCGGTTCCGGTCCCTGGTACAACGCTGATGGTGTGCTGGTGGCAAGCAGCGTCGATGAGCTGCTCGGCGACAGCAACAACCTGACCAAACTGACGGCTGTC
>CBDUIJ010000102.1:0-16594 GCA_965367215.1 uncultured Granulosicoccus sp. | reverse complement strand
CGCATGGACTTGGGCTTGCGCCCCCGGATCTCCTTGAACGTGGTGTCAATGAAGTCCAGTTCGAAGTCCGGGTTCTGCACGGAAGCCTGATACAGCAGGTGGCGATCCGCCTGCTCTGCCATCGTGGGTTTCCGTGATTTTTCTGACTTGGCCATGAAGGTGTGTCCGTAGGAACAAGGATGGTGGCGATTGAGAACCGGCTGGTCCGCCCCCTCCGCACAACAGCAGGCGAAGGGTGCGGACTCGGGCTTCTAGTGCTTGATACCGATACCGCGATTGAGCAACATCATGGCGATACTACCCAGAAGACCGATGAAAACCAGTATCACGAAAAAGCTGGTCCAGATGGGAATGTCGCTGGCGCCCAGTATTCCATAGCGAAAACCGTTGATCATGTAGAGCATCGGATTGAACATGGAGATCGTTTGCCAGAAAGGCGGCAGCATGCTGATGGAATAGAACACACCACCGAGGTAGGTCAGAGGTGTCAGAATGAAGTTGGGAACGATGGAAATATCATCGAATGACTTCGCGAATACTGCATTGATCAGGCCGCCAAGTGAAAACATCATGGACGTCAACACTGCCACACTGATCGTGACAAACGGATGAACCGGCCGAATTTCGGAAAAGAACAGTGAAACCAGAGCCACCAGAGACCCGACCAGCAGCCCTCTGGCCATACCACCACAGACATAGCCGATGACGATGGTCAGATTACTCACCGGGGACACCAGCAATTCCTCGATGTAGTTCTGCATCTTCGAACTGAAGAAGGAACTCACCACATTGGAATAGGAATTGATGATGACCGCCATCATGATGATGCCGGGCACGATGAAATCGATGTAGCGAAAGCCGTCCATGTCACTGATGCGCGAACCGATCAGGCTGCCGAAGATCAGCATGTACAGCACGGCATTGATCGACGGCGGCACGATGGTCTGCACCCAGATACGGGCAAAACGCCGTATTTCCTTTCGCACGATCGTCTGGAAGGCAATGCGATTGATTGCCAGCAGATCCAGCGGCTTCGAATGACGATCCGCTGCCGGCCCCTGCTCTGGCACTGTTGCGTCGACAGTTTCCTCGTGAGTCATCTGAGTCATGTGCTTGCCTCGGTCTTGCGGTGTACCAGACGCAGAAAGAACTCCTCCAGCCGGTTGGTCTTGTTGCGCAGACTGGTGATCTCGATGCCCTGCTCGCTCAAACCCTGGAACAGCTCATTGATTGTATGGCCGTGCGGCACATCCACTTCCATGCGATTCTCGGTGCGCAGGCGCAAGGTGAACGGAGGCAGGCTTGGCGCTGCATCCGGATTAGCGCGGGTATCCAGTACGAAGGTTTCCTGCATGGAACGGCTCAGCAATTGTGCCACTGCACCGCGCTCGACAATCTTGCCACCATCGATGATCGCGACATTGCGGCACAGCGCCTCGGCCTCTTCCAGATAGTGAGTCGTCAGAATGATCGTGGTGCCATGCTGTTCGTTCAGATCGGTCAGAAACTCCCACATGGAACGGCGAATTTCCAGATCGACCCCGGCGGTAGGTTCATCGAGGATCAGCAAGCGTGGTTCATGCACCAGAGCTCGGGCAATCATGAGCCTGCGCTTCATGCCACCGGATAGTTGCCTTGACGCGGCCTTGCGCTTGTCCCAAAGGTCGAGCTTCTTCAGATAATACTCGGCCCGCGTCAGCGCCACCTTGCGGCTGATGCCGTTGTAGCCGGCCACATTGAGCACGGTCGGCAACACCGGCTCGAACATGTTGAAGTTGAATTCCTGAGGTACCAGACCGATACTGGCTTTCGCCGCTTCCGGTTCGCGATCGATATCGTGGCCGAAGACCTCGACCTTGCCGGCAGTCTTGTTCACCAGCGCACTGATGATGCCGATAGCCGTGGACTTGCCGGCACCGTTGGGGCCCAGCAGGGCGAAAAAATCACCATCCGGTACATCGAGATCGATGCCCTTCAGGGCATGTACATTGTCGCCATAGGTCTTGGACAGACCGGCGATGGACAAGGCGTTCATTGAGATCCGAAATTACAGACAGGAATTGACCATTTTACCAGCAAAGCGTCGACGGCCTGCCGGTATTCAGGTTAACGGTCAGATTTACCGAGCAGAACGATCAGCGTGCTGCCAGCATGTTGGCAGCGGCATAACGACGATAATAGGCCTTGACCATCTGCACATAGCTCTCGGTCTCTGCGAACGGCGGCACACCCTTGTAGCGCCGGACATTGCCGGGGCCTGCGTTATAGGCCGCAAGTGCCAGATCCAGAGTGCCGAACTGTTCTCGCAGGCTGGCAATATAGCGAACACCCGCACGCAGGTTTTCCTCGGGATCCAGCGGATCTGTCACCTTCAGCCACTGCGCCGTATCCGGCATCAGCTGCATCAGGCCCTGAGCGCCGACTCGCGACAAGGCCTCGCTGTCAAAACACGATTCCTTGGCAACGATGGCCTTCACGAGGCTGGCGCTGATGCCATACTCCGCGGCTGTCTCCTGGATCAGTTGCTCGTAACGATCGGCTCGTCGTGCGACTGCCTGTGGAGAGAGTCCCATGCAATGCACGTCCGCAATAGGCTCGCGAGCCTGCTCTTCATCATCCGGCATGCGCCAGGCCACCATGGAATTCCAGTTGAATGGCTGATCCGGATCGTAGCTGTTGTAGCGCTCGATCTTTCGATGAGAGCGAATATCGGGAAAGCCGACTCCGCGGAACTGACCGGGCAGATGGATTTGATCGGACAGAACACTGTCGGGTGAGTCGAACGATGCAGACACCCACAAACGATGACTGACCAATCCCAGCATCGGCTCCAGAATGGCTTCCTTGACGAAGCTGCCGGGCCGCTGCAGGCTCGCAGCCGGCGCGTCGGTAACTGCCTCGGGCATCGCCATGAGCGTCATGCCATCCGGCAACTGCGTCAGCGGTGGAACCACCGTTGAAGTCAAGGAAGGTGCTTGCGACCGGCTTGTATACGGCAATCGACTGAATGTCGAAAACTCGGCCTCTGTTGTCGCCAGAGCCAGTGGCCCGATACTGTCAGGCTCAGCGTGTTCGATACTGACAGCTCTGGCCAACGGCATCGGCTGGAAGAAAACGACAGTCAGCGTCGCAGCCAGACACAACGCAAGCGCTCGAGGCAGATTCGGAGAGTCGGATTTCTGACGAAGGTATCGGGGCATTTTCACGGCAATTCCCGGCCTGGACACCGGGCGGGATGGTTGTTCGACTGGATGTCACACAGTGCGTATGGATTATCGACCTTCACAGTTTGACCAACTGGAAGTCAATAACCCATGTTACACCGGTAAAAACTGTTGTGAACGCGACCGTTCACGAAACAGCGGACGGGTGCCGGCTGTCAATCAGCAAGATCGACCGGGGGCCTGTCCTTCTGCCACAGGACTTCACTGCCACCCTGATGACGCGCCAGAACCCTGGCGATGACGAACAACAGATCAGACAGGCGGTTCAGGTATTTCATGCTGAATGGCGGTACGGTTTCTACTCGCTGCAGGCTGACGACCAGGCGCTCTGCCCGGCGACAGACAGTACGCGCCAGATGACAAAAAGCCGCTGCCTGACTGCCTCCCGGCAGTATGAAATCCTTCAGCGGTGGCAAGTCGGCATTGAAGTGATCCAGGGTCTTTTCCAGCCAGTCGATATGTTCCTGGCCGATGGCCTGGTGACCCGGAATGCACAGCTCACCGCCCAGATCGAACAGGTGATGCTGGATTTCATTCAGAACCAGAGTCACCTGTTCCGGTACATCCTGCTGTGCCAGCAGCAGTCCCAGTACCGAATTCAGTTCATCCGTGGTGCCATAGGCCTCGACGCGCACACCATCCTTGTCAGTGCGGCTACCGTCTCCGAGACCTGTCGTACCGTCATCGCCGGTACGCGTGTAGATTTTCGATAATCGGTTGCCCATGCATGATTCCCCTGGTTGCCTGACCGGATCGCCCGACCGGATCGCCCGACCGGATCGATACCAGATGGTGTCGGCCGGAATTCAGACAGCACAGTATAATGGCTCGTGCCCTGAAACCTCGAGTATATCGACGTGATCGAAGAAACTATTTTCAGCAAGATCATCCGCAAGGAACTGCCTTCGGACATGCTCTACCAGGATGAACTGGTCACCGCCTTTCGTGACATCAATCCGCAGCGCCCGACTCATGTACTGATCGTCCCCAACCGACACATTCCGGCGGTCGACGATGTGACCGCCGATGACGAGGCCACGTTGGGCCGCATGTTCACGGTTGCCCGCAAGATAGCTCGCGACGAAGGCATCAGCGCCGACGGCTATCGCCTCATTGTCAATTGCGGCGAACACGGCCGACAGGAAGTGCCGCATATTCACATGCATCTGCTGGGTGGCGAGGACGTCGGCCCCATGCTTACCCGCAAGAGCTGAAGCCCCCTGTGAAAGACACTGCCAACAGCGGCGCGCCCGCCAGTAATTACATCACCACCGACGACCTGCAGCAGGCTGTCGATGCCGCGCTGACACTGCAGCGCCCCTTGCTGATCAAGGGCGAACCGGGTACCGGCAAGACCGAACTTGCCATCGAAGTGGCACGCCGGCTGAATGCACCGCTGCACGCCTGGCATATCAAGTCCACGACGCGGGCCCAGCAGGGTCTGTATGAATATGATGCCGTGTCTCGCCTGCGAGACTCTCAACTCGGCGACGCGCGAGTGGCGGATATCAACAATTACATCGTTCGCGGTGTGCTGTGGGACGCCTTCGTCAGCGAAGAGCACTCGGTCGTGCTGATCGACGAAATCGACAAGGCCGACATCGAGTTCCCCAACGACCTGCTGCAGGAACTCGATCAGATGTCGTTCGAAGTCTACGAAACACGCGAAATCATTACCGCACGGCAGCGCCCACTGGTCATCATCACCAGTAACAACGAGAAGGAATTGCCCGATGCCTTCCTGCGCCGCTGCTTCTTCCACTACATCAGCTTTCCGGACCGCAGCACCATGCAACGCATCGTGGATGCGCACTTCCCCGATATCAAGCAGGATCTGCTCAGCGCTGCCCTGGAGGTTTTCTTCGACCTGCGCGAAGTGCCCGGCTTGAAGAAGAAACCGTCCACCTCCGAATTGCTCGACTGGCTGAAACTGCTGATAGCCGACGACTTGCCTGCCGAGGCGCTCAAGGCCGATGACATTCGCACCGTCTTGCCCAAGATGCATGGTGCCCTGCTGAAAAACGAACAGGATGTGCATCTGTTCGAACGTCTGATCTTCCTCAATCGCCAGCAGCAGAACAAGCACCGATAATGCATCAATCCACCTGCGCAAGGAACTCAGATGCTGCTCGATTTTCATGATCGTCTGCGTCAGGCTGGCCTGCCAGTCTCACTGAGCGAATGGCTGACGTTGATGCAGGGCCTGCAAGCAGGCCTGGGCACACTGGACCTGGAGAACTTCCACAGCTTTGCGCGTCTGTGTCTGGTCAAGAATGAAGCGTTCTACGATCGTTTTGATCAGGTATTCAGCGACTACTGGTCAGGTCGGGCGCAACAGTTTGACGCCTTGCTGGAATCACTGGACGCGGCCATACCGGAAGAATGGCTGAAATCCGCCAACCTGGAAAGCCTGACCGAAGAACAACGGGCCCAGGTGGAAGCTCTGGGCGGTTGGGATGAACTGATGGAGACACTCGCCAAACGGCTGGAGGAACAACAGGAAGAACATCACGGCGGCAATCGCTGGATCGGCACGGGCGGCACTTCCCCGTTCGGGCACAGCGGTTTCAATCCGGAGGGTGTTCGCATCGGGCAGACAGCAAAACGCCAGGGGCGTGCCGTCAAGGTCTGGGAACAACGACGCTTCAAGGATCTGGACGGCTCTCGTGAAATCGGTACACGCAACTTCAAGATGGCCTTGCGCAAGCTGAGACGGCTGGCGCGTGACGGTCGCCCTGACAATCTTGATCTGGACGAAACCGTCAGAGCCACCGCCAGCAACGGTGGGCTGCTGGATATTCATCTGCGGGCGGAACGCCGCAATGCCATCAAGGTGCTGTTACTGATCGATATCGGCGGCTCCATGGATTATCACGCCCAGCTCAGCGAAACCCTGTTTTCAGCCGCACGGTCCGAATTCAAGCGACTCGATACCTATTGGTTCCACAATTTCATTTATGAAAATGTCTGGCAGGACAACGCCAGACGTCATTCGCAGCACACCTCCACGGCAGAACTGATACGAACCTATGGCAAGGATCATCGCCTGATCATTGTCGGCGACGCCACCATGAGTCCGTATGAAATCATGGTGCCGGGCGGCAGCGTCGAGCACTGGAATCAGGAACCCGGGGCGCTCTGGCTCAGACGCCTGCAACAGGCTTATCCGCACTGTGTCTGGTTGAATCCGGAATCGTCACAGTGGTGGGATACCACCCCCTCGGTCAGAATGACCCGTGAGCTGATGTCCGATCGCATGTTCCCGATGACGGTCGACGGTTTGCAGCAAGCCATCGATTGCCTGAAGACCCCTATCACGATTGCCCCAGACGTCGAGAAGCACTGATCAGTCAGCCACCCGTGGCATGATTTTTGCGAAACGGTAAGCGGGCGAGACTGACAAACCTTCGGACAACTCCTACAGACGGCTCAAACCGAATACTTGTTTCAGCCGAAGTTCAGTCTGTCTCGCCCAACGCTCAATTTCGTTTCCGGCTTCGCGGACGACTGACTGGCAATGCGCAAGACCCGATTGACCACCGTAAGGCCATTGTGGACAGGGTCCGTACTGCTCTGCGCCTTGCTGACGGCCGCCTGCCAACAGGAATCAGCCCGCGCCCCGGATGTGCTCGACAACGAGCCCGGCAGCACAACGCTCGGACTGCTGACCGATGACATTCCCGGAACCGCGTCCAGCTTGTCCGGCGATGCCCTGATAGCTCCCGAGCAACCTCTCTTGCGGGTTCGAGCCGAACCCGGAACCCTGATCCTGGACTGGTCGCCTGTTGCCGGACAGACGCTGGCCCGCCTCTACCGATACGACTCTGCCCTGCCGGGCGAGATGCTGGTCTACGAAACGGATGACTGGCAGCAACATCTGCTGCACATGCCAAGCGCAACAGCGCAGACCCCCTGGCATCGTGAGCAATATCGACTGGAGCTGTGTACCGCCGACAACTGCGTCAGTTCGGAGCGCATGGCACTGTCTGGCCTGGCCCCGGCCACTGCACAATATCTGTCACCCGCCGTTTTTCTGCGCGGAGAACGGTACGCCGAACAGATGGCGCTCAATCACGATGCTTCACTGGCTGTCATCAGCATGCCACTGGAAGGCTCTCTGGAATTTCACATTCGCAGTGGCACTCAGTGGTCACTCTCCCAACGACTCCGCCTCGGGGCACTGCCTGACGCCGACACACGTTCATTCCTTCTGTCTGCATCCGACACCGGTGACACCATTGCAGTTTATATACGCAATACAGACAACAGCAATCCGGGTGAAATCAGAATCCTTGAACGACTGGGAGAAACCTGGCTGCAAACCACGTCCCTATCACTACCCGGAAAGCCGGCAGCTGACTCGGCCGGGCAAACTGCATTCGGGCAGAGCTCAGACAAACTCCCTGATCGAGACTACTCGATGACAATTTCTGCCGCGGGCAATGAGCTGCTGCTGCAGAACGATGATCGACTATATACCAGCCGTCGGACAGAAGCTGGCTGGTCCACACCGCAAGTGCTGGCAGACATGAACAGCGATAATGCAGCTTCGGCACCTGGAACTCTTTCAAGACTGACAGGCAGCAGCGTCAGCCGCGATTTCACCCGCATTCTGGCACTTGTCCAGCAAAACGGTTCGACCTATCTGAACCTCTGGTCAGCAGAGCCAGCCACGAATGACTGGCAACAGACAGGTCATCTGTTGCTGTCCGATTTCAGCCAGGAGCATGAACTCTCGCTGCATGCCAATACGCAGGGTGATGAGCTGCTGATCGCAGGCTGGGAAGCCGGCAACAGAGCAGAACGACATCCGATCATGTGGCGTTACTCTCTCAGCCAGAATTCAGGCACCCAGTCGGCTGCCGAGGGCATCTCTCTGCAGGCACTCAGCTCTCTGCGCGCACCACCGACAAGCGAGGCTCAGGCTACCCTTGTCTTCCATGCCAGCGAATGGTTGACTCAGGTCGTGCTGGGCTGGCAGTTGGTGGACGACCCGGAAACCGGCAACATGCCCGACGCCGCCTTCAGTACCTGGCAATATCATTCTCAGTCAGGTCAATGGCTCAGCGATCTGGAGCTGCCCGAGGCCATACCCACTCTTGCCAAACAGGCCTTCGGCGGAGAAATGGTTCTGTCTGCCGACGGCAGCACCTTGATGATGGCTATCGATGCCAGGCGTACTCAGACGAACGGATCCGGAATCGGTGAGGTGCTGGTTCTACGCTGACAAGCGGTCACTTCCACAGCAATCTGCCGGGACCTTTCCCGGCAAGGCTCTTGACTCTACGCCCCGGTACTTGCCACAGGATAGGCATTGAGCATGCGCCGCAGATCCATCAGCAGGATCTGATTCGGACCGCGCGCGCGCGCCAGCTCGACACCCTTGAAGGCATGCAGGAGCAAAGTCTCGATGGAATGCCCCTGCTTGTCGACCAGACTCAACAGGCTGCCGGCACAGACCAGTGACACATCATCCTGCTTGAGTTCCAGCTCCAGGCACAACTGCATGATCTTGCGCGCCAGCAGATAGACATGTGATTCTTCCTTGTGTCGAAGCAGAAAACCGAAGCGCGTGTCAGTGAGCAAGCTGACGTGACCAGGGCGTTTGTAAATGCCCTGCATGACTGCCTCCACCCGCGTTTGCAGACTGGGCATCTCACTCAAGGGCAGCAGCTTGCCGCCGGCATCCAGAATCTGGACATCCATGATCATCAGGCTGGTGCGCTCACTGAGCGTTGCGCCCTTGGACAGGTACCAGCGCATCTGTTGCATGAACCCGGCACTGGCAGGCAGAAGCTTCTGCGGCGTTGCTGCAGCTGTCGCGCTTTCAGCAGAGACTGCGCTGTTCGATCCGCTCTTGCCGGCAGCGACGCCGGACACGATGGGAATGGCTGCCCGGGCAAATCGGATCAGACTGTGGCCGGAGGATTCGATGCTGACAAGCTCGTAGTCGACATCCACCTGTTTGCCATCAGGCAAACGCCAGCTGGCAGAACGGGGTTGGCCTGACGTTCCCTGTTGGGGGCCTCCCCTTTCCAGCAATGCCGTTCCCGGCTGACCCAGCAGAGCTTCTCGCCGTTTCAATTGCAGTTCCTGCAGTCCGGCATCGTTGATATAGCTGATCTGCAGCTCTGCATCGAGAATCAGCACGGCGCCTGCCACGGCCTCTATGACCTCCTCGAGCAACAGATGCTCGCCCTGCAGGCGTCTTCGCTGCCGTACAAAGCGGCTGATGGCGCCGATGCGACTGAGCAACAACTCGCTGGATTCGTTCTTGAACATGCACTCCACGGCACCAGCTCGCAAGCTGCGCTTGATGATGTGGTCGCTGTAGGTGCCGGTCAGAACGGTACAGACGATATTGCCCACTCCATTGTGCATCATGAGATCACGACACAAGAGATCACCGGTAGTCTCAGTGAGGTAGTAATCGAGTATGGCAATATCGACCTTGTCGGTCGTGGCCACCTGCATCGCCTCTACCTGTGTTGCCGCCAGCGTGACTCGATATCCCTGTAGCTGAAACAGGTCCCGCAGGGAATAGCGAATGGTTGCCGAATCGTCGACGATCAGCAGGTGAATGTCGCTGTTGTCATCACTGGATGGCAGCGCGGCAGTATCGTCGGCATCCGCTTCGATCAACTTCTGCAACTGGGCCTCCAGGCCCTGATATTCCTTCCAGGCGAGCAAACCGGTGTTTTCCCGTCCTGCAGCCCAGGCGCGCGTCTCAGCCCGCATGTCTGTCGACATCACGACGACCGGCAGATCCCGATAGGAAGGCTGTTCGAGCAACTGCGCCAATGCAGTTGCATCTTCCTGTTCGGTTATCGGCCAACCAAACAGCAGACCGCAGAATTCGGTACCAAACTGTTGGTACTGCTTTTCCAGCGACTCCACAGCCACACTGAAGCTCTCGGTGGCATCCACCTCGAAACCCAGCGATTGTGCGTGCTTGTCCAGCACATACCGCATGGTGGCGGACGGTTCCACCAGAAGAAGTCGTTTAGTCATGGCGCAATGACATCAACAGGGGCCACGAGCGGTATTCTAGGGACAAGGACACAAAGCTCTGTTTGGCTGATTCCAGCTTGGTTGCAAGATATGCACTAGGTTACCGATGTTCGCCAAACGATAATTGCCTATGCCTGTGATTGAACTCACAGTTTAGCCCTATCATGCGGAATGAACACTCAACACCTGTCTAAAAATACCGTCTGTCAGGATCCCCGACAAGCGGAATTCGTCCAGAACCCCTATTCACTGTATCGTCAGATGCATGATAGGGCCTGTCCCCTTTACTGGAAAGACTACGGATTCTGGTGTCTGGCCGACTTCTCGGCAGTCAATCGTACCTTGCGAGACCGACGTTTCGCCCGTTTGCCGCCACCCGGACAGGAATTGCCGGAACTCGCGCCGCATCTGGCAGATTTTGCCGCCGCCGAGAAGCATTCCCTGCTGGCCCTGGAACCACCGGACCATACTCGCCTGCGGCAACGCATCAATCGCGCCTTCGTGTCACGTCAGGTCGAGCAGATGACACCCGCGATCACCCATCGTGCTCATGAGCGTATCGATGGCCTCGCACAGCACCGGCAGAGCGAGTTGTTGAGCCAGTATGCAACCCCGATACCGGTGACCGTCATCACGCAATTGCTGGGAGTTCCGGAATCGGCCGGCAAGCAGCTGGTGGACTGGTCCCACGCCATGGTCAAGGTCTACACCATGACCCAGACGCGGGATGAAGAACTGGCGGCCAACACGGCAGCGCGTGAATTTCGTGAATTCCTGATACCGATCATCGCCGAGAAGCGCCAGGCTCCCCACGAAGACCTGCTCTCCCAGCTGGTCCGGGAGGATGGCGAAGGCCAGTCACTGAACGATGATGAAGTGGTGTCGACCGCCATTCTGCTGCTCAACGCCGGTCATGAGGCCACGGTCCATCAGCTGGGCAATGCCGTTAAAACGCTGCTGGAGCAGTACCCGCTCGGGCCACCTCGCGATGCTCTGCTGGAGCTGTTATCGGACACACGCAGCGCCGATGCCCTGGTCAACGAATGCCTGCGTTATGACGCTCCATTGCATCTGTTCATGCGCTACGCACAGGAGACCATCGAACTGGAGAACGGACCGACATTGCAGCCCGGTGATCCTGTCGGTCTGTTGCTGGCCGCCGCCAATCACTGCCCGGTGCGCTTCAACGAGCCTGAACGCTTCCAGCCGCTGCGCGAGGATGCCGGCCAGCTGTCACTGGGCGCTGGCATTCACTTCTGCGTCGGTGCGCCATTGGCAAAACTGGAACTGCGCATCGCCCTGCAGGTGTTGTTCGAACGCCTGCCCGGCTTGACCCTGGACGGCGAACTGGAGTACCTGGACGCCTACCATTTTCACGGGCTGAAGCAACTGCCAGTGCGCTGGTAATCTCAGTCTTCCGGATTCCCGTCAATCTGTACCGACGGGAATCTGCCAGCCTGTTCGAGTCTGAGTGGATTGAACAAGCGGTACCGATACGCCAGCGGCGCAATCCGGACTATCCGGGCAGCAGACCGTGAAAGGGCTGCACCTGCACCCGATCGCCTGCCTGCACACCATCTGCCTCACTGGCAATCACGATCAGACAGTTGGCCGCACTCATGGAACTCAGACGTCCGGCACCCTGCTTGCCGGTTGATTCCACCACCAGCTCTCCCTGCTCATCAAGTCGCATGATGCCTCGCTGATACTCGACCCTGCCAGGCGACTTTCTCAGCTTCGACAGGCATCGTGCAGGCAGTTGTAGTGAATCGATTTCGTGCATACCGGCCAGATGTTTCAGCGCAGGCTGGACAAATTCCAGAAAAGTCACCATGACAGCAACCGGGTTGCCTGGCAAACCGAAAAAAGCGGCCTGACCTATCGTGCCGTAAGCCAGTGGTCGCCCGGGACGCATGGCCAGCTTCCAGAAACTGACCTGTCCGACCTCATGGAAGACACGCGTCACGAAGTCAGCTTCGCCTGCCGACACCCCGCCGGAACTGATGACCACATCGGCGTCGGCCGACGCTGCCAGCAAGGCCTGCCGCGTATCGTCCTCGTTGTCACGCACGATGCCCATGTCGATGAACTCGACATGCAAACCTCGCAACAGCGCGGCCATGGTATAGCGATTGCTGTCGAACAGCTTGCCAGGTGCCAGAGGCGTACCCGGAACATGTTCGTCCAACGCACACAGCTCGTCACCGGTGGAGAAAAATGCGACCTTCAGGGGTCTGACGACCTTCACACGAGCAATACCCAGGGAGGCCAGTACGCCGATATCGGCTGCGTGCAATTGACGACCACGCGGCAGCACCATCTGACCTTCAGCCACATCCTCACCGGCCTGCCGGACGTTCTTGCCAGCGACGACATCACTATCGATATCAATGGTATCCAGCTCCCCGGATACCTCTTCCGTACGCCTGACATGTTCCTGGATAACGACCGTATCGCAGCCTGCCGGCATGATACCGCCCGTGAATATTCTCACGGCCTGCGCGTCGGCGAGCTCGCCCGTGAATGGCTGGCCAGCCCATGCCGTACCGACAAGCTGCAGACTTGCCTCACCCTGCTCCGGAATACTGGCCCGGTTCAGGGCGTAACCGTCCATGGCCGAATTGGCCTGCGGCGGCACATCGACGGGTGACACGATATCGGCCGCCAGGACACGATACAGAGCCTCCGAGACGGGCAGTTCGATCGAATTCTCGATCGGCTTCAATGATGCAAACAACCGTCGGCGGGCCTCGGCCACCGGCAGCAGCGCCGGTTCTTGATCATCTTCGCAGGAGGCCTGTTTTTCGATCATGACGACAACTCGATCTCTGCTCGCAAACGCTCGTCTTCGGTATTGATGTTGCGAAACGATTCTGTAAATCCGGACGCAGGAACCCGGGTAATCTGCAGTTCATCGAACCAGCGATCGATCTTGCGTTCACCTGCTGCCAGAAACGCATCCAGCGATGCCTTGACACGCTGCTTGACCACCAGAAACACCGGTTGCAGACGTTCACCATCATCGGCGACGGCCAGATCGGCATCCTTGTCAATGCAAGCCTGCAGCAATGCCGTACACAGGCCGCTTTGCAGGAACGGAGAATCACAGGGGCACATGAACACATGCTCGGTCTTCAGTGCGTCCATACCGGCGCTGAGACCGGCAAGAGGCCCCAGATGGCCTTCCAGCTGGTCTCTGATGACCGGCACACCGAATTCGGCATACGCGTCCAGATTGCGATTGGCATTGATCACACAATGATCCACCAGCGGCTGCACTGTCTGCAGCACATGGGCAACCATCGGCTGACCTGCCAGCGTGATCAGGCCCTTGTCCTGACCTCCCATCCGACGAGCCAGACCTCCCGCCAGAATGACCGCCCCGGTACTCATCAGGCAACGCTCTGCGGATGAATCTGACCGAGATAGGCAGCCAGAAAATCTTCGAAATCACCCTGGCTGTCTGCTTCCATCTCGGCCTGCTTCACCCGGGACTGCTCGACCAGCTCGGACAGGCGGGCAAACAAGGCCTCATCGTGCGGCGCATCGCGCAGGGCCGCATCATGCTGGCGGGAAATGAGCTGAGCATGTTCGAAAAACGAGCCGGTCTTGCGAATGCCGGCAATCATCTGCGCCGACGGTGTCAGCTCCGGATCATCCAGTCGAGCCTGCTGCTCGGCCAGGGCCGGACCATACAGGGCCGTCTCGCGATCACTGTCCAGCCATTGTGCGATGGGCTCCAGGGCATCGAGAATGGATTTTCCCCATTGCGACAAGGCGATGGCGCCATCAGGCCCGTCCAGCATCAAGCCGGGTTCACGGCCATGGTGAGCGACAGTCTTCACGTTCTGCGTGGCGATGGCCTGCTCTTCCGCCGTCAGCGGCGCCGGATCGGCCAGCCAGGCAAACATCATCAGCATTTCCAGCATCGCTATCTGATGCAGATTCAGACCTGCCGGATCCAGCAGATTGACGTCCACTGAGCGCAATTCCAGATAACGGATTCCACGCTCACTGAGCGCATGAATGGGCAACTCTCCGGCTTGCGGAATCTGCTTGGGACGCACCGTGCTGTAGAACTCGTTCTCGATCTGCAAACGGCAGGCACTGAGCTGCTGAAAATGACCGTCTTCGTCACGCACACCCAGAGCCTTGTACGGCGGGTGTTCCGTCGATACATGGCCGATGATGTCTTCGATGTACTCGTCTATATCGGTATGCCTGACGCTCAGATCGATCGGATCTTCTTCACTGTAGCGATAACCGATCTTGCCCATGCGCAGGGACGTGCCGTATTCGGCAAAACGGGTTGACTGATTCCAGACATCCAGCTCCTCGCCTTCGCCCTCACCCAGAAAACTCTGGCAGATGGCCGGCGATGCACCGAACAGATAGGGCACCAGCCAACCGACGCGTATCAGATTCTGCATCATCTGGAAGTAACCGTTGGTACGCTGCTGCTGCTTTTCCTGTCCATCCTGGGCGTTGAAGGCACTGCGCAACGCCGCCGGGTCGATCGCCTTGTCATCGGCAAACAGGGATTCTCTGAGTGACCAGGCCGTCTCGGGCATCGAGAAATTGAAATGCACACCGGCGATGGCCTGCATGCGGCGACCATAGCGCAGGCCGAGGCCACGCCGATACGCATGTTTCATCTGCCCGCTGTGCGAGCTGCCGTATTCGCCAATACGCACACTGGGGCCGCCACGCAGGATACAGGGCATGCTGGTATTCCAGATATGCTCACCCTCGGGCAGTCGATGTACGATGAACTGATGGACAGAGGTCAGAAAATGCAAAGCCTCTTCAGCTGAATCACACGGTGGTGTTACCATTTCCAGCAACGCCTCGGAAAAGTCCGTGGTGATGAATGGATGGGTCAACGCAGCACCCAGCGCTTCTGGATGATCAGCCTGGGATATGCCACCGTTACCCTTGACCCTCAACGATTCTTTTTCGAGACCAACCTTGCGCTCAGCCAAAACCTCAGGGGTCTGGGTCCGGACCAGCTTGTCAGCTCTTTGTCTAACCTCGGAGTACACGATGAACATCCCACTTTGCCAGCGCGGGAGTGTAACCCAGGCGATGCCCTTATGAGCAGATTGAACTCCCAGCAAGCCGGTCAAGGGCCGGTTCTGATCATGCTTCACGGCCTGTTTGGCAGTCTGGACAATTTCCGTTCGGTATCCCTGCATATGGAACGCGCCCTGACCGTAGTGCGCATGGACCTGCCCGGGCACGGCCTGTCGCCCTCCCTGCCCTGCCTGTCCATCGAGGCGATGGCCGAGGAGGTTCTTGCAGAAATCGCTCGCCTGGGAATAACCCGGTTTCACCTGCTCGGTCATTCACTGGGTGGCAAAGTGGCAATGAGCGTTGCAGGTTCCCCCGATTGCCAGGGTCTGCAGAGCCTGTGCGTGGTGGATATCGCCCCCAAGGACTATCCACCACATCATCAGGAAATTCTGGAAGCCTTGCAGGCAATGGATCTGCAAACCATCGAGGACAGGCGCGAGGCGGACCGTGAGCTGCGCTCAGCCATCCCGGATGCCGGGGTACGTGCATTCCTGCTCAAGAGCCTCTACCGACATGAGTCGGGGCGTCTGCGCTGGCGCTTCGATCTGAAACAGCTGGCACAGGACTACCCATTGATCTCCCGGGCACCGCAGATCCGTCAGGTCATCGAGCCGCCTACGCTGTTCATCAAGGGAGGCAGCAGCGATTACCTGTCCGCCGCCGATGAACCTGCCATCAAGGCGGTTTGTGCGCAACCGTCACTGAAAATCATCACCGGCGCCGGGCATTGGCCTCACGCCGAAAAACCCGCTCAGTTCACACGAATTTGCCAGGAGTTCCTGAGCCATGTCTGATTCACTCCGCGACCAGTTGCTGCAAGCGGGATTCAACGCACCGAAAGAAGCTGATCGACCCAAGCGCCGATCCGGCCCCAAACCCGGACGCGGCAAGCACTCGGGCGGCAACACCGGGAAGCCTCCTGTCAGGCAGCCGGGCAAACCCTCGCAACGCAACGCCCCGGCTCCGCAACAGCGCAAGGCCAGCGGCGATGCAGAAGCCGACGCACGCATCGCCAGACGCAAGGAAATCAAGGCCGAGATCAAGGCATTGATCGAAGCGGCAGCGATCAAGGAATTCCAGGGTGAGAGCGTCTACCGCTTCATTCTCAACAAGCGTATCCGCGAACTGCATGTCAAGGAAGAGATTCGCCTGCAGCTGGTCGACGGCACGTTGGTCATCACGCGCCTCAATGGCACCACCTGGCTGGTGCCTGAAGCCACCGCTGCTGCCATTCGCGAGCTGAATCCGGACTGGGCTGTCGTTACACCCGCACCCGACAGCGCCGA
>CBDUIJ010000101.1:0-16649 GCA_965367215.1 uncultured Granulosicoccus sp. | reverse complement strand
GCACCGGCTTCTACGATGCCTGCGGTCAGGGCATCTTCTGCAACCTCGCCGATGGCGAAGTGGATTTCCCGGCCGTTCGCAAACTGCTTCTCGATAGCGGCTACGAAGGCTGGTGCACCATCGAACAGGACTGCGACCCGCTGCTGGACCCGGATCCGGAAGGCGATGCCAGACTGAACCGCGAATACCTGCAATCCATCGGCTTTGCCTGATTCCACCACGGACATATTGAAGAACATGAAAAAATTGCAGTGGGGCATGATCGGCGGCGGCGAAGGCAGCCAGATAGGACCAGCACATCGTCTGGGCTCCGGCCTGGATGGGTTGTTCGAATTCAGTGCCGGCGCCCTGGATCACCGCCCTGAGGCCGGTCGTCAATACGGTCAGCAACTGGGCCTGGCGGCCGATCGCTCCTACGGCGACTGGCGGGAAATGCTGGCCGGTGAATCGGCCCGTGAAGACCGTATCCAGCTAGTGACGGTCGCCACACCGAACTCCACCCATTTCGAAATCACCAAGGCCTTTCTGGAAGCCGGTTTTCACGTACTGTGCGAAAAACCGATGACCATGACGGTTGATGAAGGCGAACAGATTGTCAGAGCCGCCGAACAGAGCGGACGCATCTGTGCCGTGAACTACGGCTATTCCGGCTACTCACTGGTACGTCACATGAGGGCCATGGTTGCACGCGGCGACTTGGGCAAGATCCGTCTGGTCAATGCCGAATTTGCTCACGGCCATCATGCCGATGCGGCCGATGCCGACAACCCACGAGTGCGCTGGCGCTATGATCCGGCACAGGCTGGCGTCTCGGCACAGTTTGCCGACTGCGGCATCCATGCCATGCACATGGCCAGCTTCGTCACCGGTGAGGAAGTCACTCGCCTGTCTGCCGATACGGTCTCCTGCATCGCCTCGCGCGAACTCGAGGACGATGCCATGGTCAACTTCCGCATGAGCGGTGGCACCGTCGGTCGACTGTGGACCTCCTCCATCGCCATTGGCCGGCAGCACGGCCTGGGCATTCAGGTCTTCGGCGAAAAAGGCGGTTTGCGCTGGTCCCAGGAGCAGCCCAATCAGCTCTACTGGATGCCGCTGAACGAACGGCTGCAGATCATCGAACGCGGCGAAGCCAATCTCTCACCCGAAGCCGATCGCACAACGCGCGTCACCATCGGTCATGCCGAAGGTATGCCGCTGGCCTTTGCCAATATCTACAAGGACCTGGCCGAAGCCATCCGGGCCAGTGAGGAAGGACGTGCCATTGATCCGGCGGCGGATCTGTATCCGCGTGCCGCTGACGGCCTGCGCTCCATGGCAGCGGTTGTGGCTGTGGCCGAGTCCGGTGCTGCCGACGGCCAATGGGTGGATGCCCGACCGCCGATGTTTCGCTGATCAGTCTCTGCTGATAGCCGGGACAGCGTCAATCGCGGACGCTGTCCCTCACGTTGTCGCCGCGCGCGGCCTCAGCGTACTGCGTTCCACCACGGTGCTGGGAAACAGCCGGGCCTCCGGATAACGGTCCGGCTCTTCCAGCATGGCCACGATCAGCTCGATCGATGAGCTGATGATCTGCGCAATCGGCTGCCGAATCGTCGTCAAGGCAATACTCTCCCAGCCAGCCATTTCCATATCGTTCAGGCCGATGACCCCGACGTCTTCCGGGACCCGCAAGCCGGCATCGCGAATGGCACTCAACGCACCAATCGACAAGACATCGTCTCCGCAGAAGTAGGCTTCTGCCGGCTTGCTCTGCAACAGGCGCAGCATTTCCCTGCGCCCCGCCTCGAAGGAATAATTGTCGGCATACGAATACGTGACATCGACCTCCGGGTGCAGCGACAACTCGGCCAGAAAACCCTGCTGGCGATCCTGAGTCGAGGTCGCCTGCTCCGGCCCTCCCATGAAAGCAACATGCTGGTGGTTTCTCGCCAGCAATTCACGCGCGGCGATGCGCCCACATTCGACATTGTCGATACCGACCACGTGTACCTGGGGCGAACTGGACTGGCGACCAAAGGAATGCACCACCGGCATCCCGGCCAGGCGAAAAGCCTGCGAAAACTCGGGGGTCAGAGTTGAAGATGCAACGATCACCCCGTCCACCGAATACTGTCGCAACATGCGCAGGGAATTGGCAGGATCGGTCTCGTCACTGAGATTGACCAGCAAGGGTCGCAGTCCTCGATCCTGCAGGCCCCGTGTAAAAAGGTCGAAGACTTCCAGAAAGATCGGATTGTGGAAGTTGTTCGACACCAGGCCGATCAATCGTGTGCGCCCGGTAGTCAGGCTAGATGCCAGTGCATTGGGCATGTAACCAAGCTCAGCAGCGGCCTTTTCAACCTTGCGCCGCATGGATTCGGACACCGAGGCACCGTTGGTGAAGGCGCGCGACACGGCGGAACGTGAAACACCGGCACGCTGCGCCACGTCCTTGAGTGTGACTGCACTCACCGTTCAGTGCTCGGCGCTATCACCCGGCCAGCCGTCGAAGAACAGTTGCCACACGGCATAGACACCCAGTACGCCGAATATGACGCCCCAGAAGGGTGCTCCTGCCAGGAACTCGAAAGCCGCCCAACCCAGACACACGGCAACCAATACCACGCGACGCCATACCGGCAAGAAGAAATCTATCTGAAGTTCGAAAAATTGCATGATCGTCGTGTTTGCACCAGGCAGCGCCTGTGTCATCAATGCCGGCACCTGAAATGCAGGCCGGGGTATCTCGCCCGTGGATTCGTGCGAGCTCCAGAGTCAGAGCCCTCGTCCACATCAGCCAATGATTATACAGTCAAGCGGATCGAATCCTTCCTGCACCGCTTGACTGGCTGGCACCGGCAAACTGCCGGAACCTGCCAGCCTGATCAGGCTGCAAACCATCGACAATCTGCCTGTCTCGCTAGACGGTACCGCCCAGCGAGCCTTCCAGTTGCGCCAGCTCCTGACCACCGGCCATCAGGTCCTGCAGCTCTTCTGCCGTGATTTCATCCTTCAGGGCAGTCCCGAGTGTCTTGCCACGATTGAGCACGGTAAATCGGTCGCCCACGGCCATGGCATGGCGGACGTTGTGCGTGATGAACACGACCCCGACCCCCTGCTTTCTCACCCGATCGATGGTTGCCAGCACATTCGAAGTCTGACGCACACCCAGCGCGGAGGTCGGCTCATCGAGAATGAGTACCTTGGCTCCGAAGTACACCGCTCGCGCAATCGCCACCGTCTGCCGCTCTCCTCCGGACAGTGTGCCCACCGCCTGATCCGGGGCCCGCAGATTGATGCCCATCTTGCGCATTTCCTCGATCGCCGCCTTGCTGGCAGTCTCGGTATCGAAACGCTTGAACAGACCACGACCCTTGGTCGGCTCGCGTCCCATGAAGAAGTTGCGGGTGACCGACATCAGCGGAATCATGGCCAGATCCTGGAAAACGGTAGCGATACCGGCTTCCATCGAATCACGCGGACTATCGAAATTCATCGGCTTGCCTTCGAAGAATATGGATCCTTTCGTCGGTTTGTGTACACCGGACATCGTCTTGATGAAGGTGGATTTGCCAGCACCATTGTCACCCAGCAAACAGTGACATTCGCCAGCCCGGACATCGAAAGAGACACCGGCCAGTGCAATGACATTGCCGAAGTGCTTTTCGATGCCTTCCATATGAACGATGGGTTTGTCAGTCATCTCAGCGCTCTCCGGTGACACGTTTTCGGATCATGTTGTTGAACAACACGGCGATCAGCAGCATGCCGCCGAGAAACACCAGATACCAGTCCTGATCGATCTGGGTATAGCTCAGACCGATCAGCACCATGCCGAATATGATGGAACCGAAGAAGGCACCAATGGCCGAGCCATAGCCTCCCGTCAACAGACAACCCCCGATAACGGCTGCGATGATCGCTTCGAACTCCTTCTGAAAGCCGCGACGAGCATCGGTGGATCCGCTATCCAGAACCGTGATGATGGCGACCAGGGCCGCACAGCAGGCCGTCAGGACGAACAGGCCGACCTTGACCTTGCGCACGGGTACGCCGGAATTCGAGGCGGCATTGGCGTCACCGCCCGAGGCAAATATCCAGTTGCCGACGGGCGTGCGCAACAGGACGTAGGTGGCAATGATCGCAATGACCACGAACCAGAGAATTTCAACGGGAATGCCCTTGACCTTGGGCGTGCCGTTCTTGAAGGTATCGATCAGTCCCATATCGCCCAGATACGAGAACAGATACGGAAAGGCATCGCCACTGAAGATCGGTGTCAGGAAATCGTTTTCGATGGCTGGCCGAATGCCACGCAATTGTGTCGAGCCGTCAGTCGCCGCCTTCAGACCAACCAGTGACAGTCCACGATAGATGAACAGAAAGGCCAGCGTCACGATGAACGATGGCAGGCCGGAGCGGATGACGATCTGCCCGTTCAAGCTGCCAATCAGGGCAGCGAACACCATGGTCATGGGAATGGCCATGATCAGCGGCAGGTCGAAGTTGACGATACAGGTACCGAAGAACAGACCGAAAAAGGCGATCATGGAACCCAGTGACAGATCGAATTCACCGCCGATCATCAGCAGTGCTGCGCCGATGGCCAGAATGCCCAACTGGGCTGCCGGCGACATGAAGTTCATGAATCCTGCCAGCGTGAACATCGAGCTGTCCGCCGTAAACAGAAAGAACACGGTGACCAGCACGACCCCGGCAATTGCCCCGAGCTCCGGTCGCTTCATCAGTCCGGCCATGGCCGATTCGGATTTCAGTCGCTCATCCGTGTCGGTGTCCACAGAATTCTCTTCTGACATTCTCGATTCCCTCCTGATTACACAATGGATTTTTACTGCAACACGCCTGTCTCAAGCGTCTTCGGTCGGGGGTGACAGCAGTCCCCCCCGACCGGTCAAGACCGACTTGCGTCGGGATCAGCGAATACCTTTGGAAGACAGGTCGATAACCTGCTCAGCCTTGTCCTGAGTGATCAGGTTTGGACCGGAAGGTACGTTGCCACCAGGCATCAGGCCATATTCTGCGTGCAGAGCCAGAAAGACGACAGGCAGATAGCCTTGCAGAAACTGCTGCTGATCGATGGCGAATGCCGCCTTGCCGTCGGCAACCGACTTCAGGAAGTTACCGGACAAGTCGAATGAACCGACAATGACCTCACCGGTACGACCGACAGCCTCTACCGCCGCGACCGCTGGCTCACCGGCCAGAGAGGCGCCCAGTGCGATAACGGTGTCGATGTCCGTGTTCGACTCCAGCGAGGCCTGAACCTTTGACTGGATCTCACTCGGATCATTGGTGGTCGGCATGACATCGACGGGACCGCCGAAGCCTTCTTCAAAGCCTGCACATCGGTCATCGAGCGAGATGTTGCCGACTTCGTGGTTGATACACAGACCATGCGTTCCGCCCAGCTCTGCCATCTTTTCGCCGGCCGCCTTGCCTGCGTCATATTCAGACTGGCCGACGTGCAGCAAGGCACCGAGTTCCTTCGCCGCATCGCCACCGGAATTCATGGAGATAACCGGGATACCGGCTGCAATGGCGTTCTGGATGGACGGGCCGAGCGCATCGGCGTCCGGTACTGATACCACCAGGCCATCCGGCTCCTGATTGACGGCAGCATCGATCAGCTGGCTCATCGCGATCATGTCGAAGGTTTCCGGCGCGCGGTATTCAACGTTTGCGCCGGTATCCTTCGCAGCCCGTTCGACGCCATTCTTGACAACCGACCAGAACGGATCGCTGGCCTGGCCGTGACTGACGACAATGATGTCAGCTGCCATCAGTGCTGGTGCGGTGACCAGAGTAGCCACTGCGATGGCCGTTTTGACAAATCTTCTCATTCCCTACTCCTCTATCTTGCAAGTGTTTTGCGGCTGCCTTTCAGCCTTGCCGCGTGTGTCGAAATCGTTCCGATACAACCTGATCGTGCTGGTTTGACATGCCAGTCAGCCGAGGATGGCTGGCAAACATCAAGATGAACGGCATTCAGCACTGGCCGAAGCCGCAACCCGGTATCGCCTGTCATGCCGCCGGCAGGTGTCGCCTACAGGCCCCTGAACAGACAATCCGTCAGATCGATTCCACGCTCGATCCACGTCCGTGCCATTGGTGTTGTGGTCACGGGCGACTCCGCGTTCGACGTGATTGACCACGCCAGTTGATTGAGTACAGATCGAGTTCAAGCCTCCTCCGACCGAGAGCAAATACATTGCGCTCGCAGGTTCACAGGTGTTGTGATTATGCGAGCAGACGAGTGTCGTTGCAAGTATTTCTTGCAACCGGTTGCAACTTGTCAGCGAAACGATGCGCCAGTCGTGCAACAGGGCTGTGGCAAACCCGTATACCGATGCAGAGCGGCAGGCAATCGCTTGTGGTGATCAAGGGGACTGGTATCCGGGGAGATGACATGTCTGTCGATCGGCGGGTCAATGACACCCCCACCCGACTGACGCTTTCGGGCACGGTTTTCGCCTCGAAAACAACACCATGAAACCGCACAGCGCGTCTGGTGACGCGGGGCTACCCGTGTATTTAACGGATATTTCAGCAGTCGATCGTCAGCCATCCGGATATGAGCCAGTGCTGTGGGCTCGCGAAATGACCGTCAAGGACGCATCCCGGGGCCCTGTACACGGCCCTGACAGCGGATTTTATACGACATTAAGGTTAAACTTCAGCCCTGTTGCCGAGTCATCAGTCCGCCTTCAGCTTTCAGAGGTCTGGCTGTATCAGGACGCCGACTTAATAACTGGCCAACCATGATTGACCAAAAATGATAGATGAAGATCTTTACCAGCTAGCTGCCGATGAGCTGAACACGGACAAACGCCGGCCGCATATCTGGGCCAGAGCGTGCGCCCTGGCCAGTGATGATCATGACGAAGCACGCTATCTGTACACCAATCTGCGTGTCGAGGAGCTGATCGCAGAGCGTGAAGCAGACGGTGGAGCGGCGTCTTCGGCTGCGGGCACCGGGTCTGACTCGGCAGATGACTCACTGGCGCTGGAGCCACTCGACTTCGATGAGGATTCTCCGCAATCCATTTCGACGCCATCGGGGCTGGACCAGAACGAGGGACTCGAGGCTGACGAGCTGTCACTCGATTCCACCAGCGACTCCGATGAGCTGCCCGGTTTCGAAGCCACTCGCAGCCGCAATTTCGAAGAGGGTTTCGATTCAGGATCCAGCTCGGATCTGGAACATCCCATGGATGATCTGGAGCTGGGTGATGATTTCCTCGATGAGACCATCAATCTGACCTCTGAACTGGACGGTACCGCTGTATTCGAGCTGGACAAGGCAGATGCTGACGACACGCTGAGCGGTGACAGCGCTGAGGAAATCAGTGCCGACGAAGAACTGGAAGCGCTACTGGGCGGTGTGTATGAGGCCGGCGCTCCGGTGGATACCCGTACCGACGACAGCGAAGCTGCCATGACGGCAGACTTCAGTGACGTCAGCGGTGCCCATGGCTCGCTTGACGATGATCTTGCCTGGCTCGATGACGACTCCGATGACAAGGATTCGAATGCGAGCGCCGACACGCAACTACAGACAATCTCCGAAGAAGCGGACGATATCCTGACACTGGATGACATCCGGGATACCGACAGACTGGCACTGGAGCTGGAGCGGCAGGCTGGCGAGCTTCCCGGACAACCCAGCGATGTGGTGGCCGTCAGCGAGCAGACGCCAATCGAGAGCAACGATGCCAGCGATGAAGAGCAGCTGGCCCTGGTCCTCGATGACGAACCAACAGACACAAGCTCTGCAGATTCAACCGGCAGCTCCGGACTGGACTCCATCTTCGATTCCATTGAACACGAAGCTGACGAGGCCGCCTCCAGACTGGACGGTGACAGTGAATCTTCCGACGTCGACACCGCAGCGCCTTCGCAGGGCGAGACAGATGCCCGTGATGACGCACAGGCCGATGCTGCCGATATCAATGAAGACGTCGAGACAGGCAAGGAGCCGGACATCGATTTCGGTAGTGATGACATGCTCCCCGCCGCGGCCATGACGGCTGTCGCAGGAACTGCCGCAGGGACTGTCGCAGGCGCCGCCTCGGGCTTCCGCTCTGGAACGGCCACTGCAGACTCGGCTGCGGCAGGCGCCGTGCAAGTACCCGACATCTCGCCACCATCCTCTGCACGCACGGCTCCCACCGTGGACGCCGCAAGCAGTAGCAGCAGCCAGCCCCAGACAGTCGCACTGCCGCTGGACCTGACCGGTGAGCGTTCCAGTGGTTCACGCTACAGCGTCTTCCGCCGTGACACCCAGACACAAGCTGTCAAACAGGGGGGCTCCTGGTCTGCCCTGTTCCTGACTCTGCCCTTTCTGGTTTACCGCCACCTGTTCGGCACGGCAGTGGTCTACACCATCATGTGGCTGATACTGATGGGCGGTCTGCTGGTCTCCGGACTGGCCTGGCTCGATGCAGGTCCTGCAGCCAGCCTCGCCATCAAGGCAAGCACGATCGGCTTTGCCGTACTGGCTTTCATCGGTTTGCTGTATCTGCCGTTTCGCCATGCCAATCAGTGGCGTGAAGCCAAGCTCGAACAGCGCGGTTTCGAGCAAGTGGCTCTGGTTCGGGACAGCTCACCCGGGAAGGCCATTTCCCAGGCCAGAAATGCAGCAACTCTGAATTAATTGTCTACCGTCCGTGAGTTTCGAACCTGCAAACGCCAAGGAGCACTCATAAACCACTCCTTGACGTACATTTGCCGGCCTGCCCGTCGTTATCCCTAATCAAGTCATCAAGCAAGAATGACGGGGCGCGACCCATTGAGGTCACGTCAAGGCTCGAACTCATGTGACGGCCATCTTAGGGGGCGCCGGGAGAAGGATTTCCCGGCTCCAGTTCCCTTACCGACGCTTCCCGCCGAGCAGCGCCTCAGGTAAATGAATCGTTCAGCTTCTCGCGCAGCAGATTCTTCTGCACCTTGCCCATCGTATTGCGTGGCAGCTCATCCACGAACTCCACTCTTTTCGGCTGCTTGAACCTGGCCAGTCTGTCCGCCAGTGCCGTGGTCAGTCTTTCGGCATTCAGTTCATCAGCCTCCACAGAACCATCGCGCACGACAACGGCGACCACCGCCTCTCCGAAGTCCGGATGCGGCACACCGACAACGGCTGATTCCGTCACCCCCGGCAACTCATCGATCAACAACTCCAGCTCCTTGGGATAGATGTTGTATCCCCCGGAAATGATCAGATCCTTGGAACGCCCCACGATGGTGACGTATTGCCGCTCATCGATGGTGGCCAGATCACCAGTGATGAAAAAGCCATCCTCCAGCAGTTCTTCACGCGTCTTCTCGGGCATCTGCCAGTAACCGGCGAATACGTTGGGGCCACGAACCTGCAGTATGCCCACCTGGCCAGACGGCAGGGCTTCGGTTGAATCCGGCTTGCAGATCCGCACCTCCACACCCGGCAATGGCATTCCCACGGTACCGGCAATGCGCTCGCCATCGACCGGATTGGAGGTGTTCATATTGGTCTCGGTCATACCGTAGCGCTCCAGTATTCGTTGCCCGGTACGCGCTTCGAATTCACGATGCGTATCCGCCAGCAGCGGCGCACTTCCCGAGATGAACAATCGCATATGGCTGGCACTCTCGCGAGTAAATCGCTTGTCCGCCAGCAGTCGCGTGTAGAAGGTTGGAACGCCCATCATGGTGGTTGCAGTCGGTAGTGCCTGCAGCACCGCATCCGTCGAGAAACCCGGCTGGAAGATCATGCGTCCGCCGCACAGCAGCATCACGTTGCAGGCGACAAAAAGGCCATGCGTGTGGAAAATGGGCAAGGCATGCAACAGCACATCGGATGAGGTGAACTGCCAGTACGAGACCAGTGTCTGCGCGTTGGACAACAGATTGGCGTGCGTCAGCATGGCGCCCTTGGATCGCCCTGTCGTGCCCGAGGTGTACAGGATGGCCGCCAGATCGTCAGCGGCGCGGGCGACAACCTCCTGCACCGGCGCACTGGCGGACGCCTTGTCCAGCAGACTGCCACCACCGGCACCATCCAGTGTCAGCAACTGCGAGGCACCGATCAGCCTCTCACCCATGGCACGCCGCTCCGGGTCCAGCACCAGCACCCTGGGGGTGGCATCACCAATGAAATAATGGAGTTCGGCCTCGGTATAGGCCGTGTTGAGGGGCAGGAATATCGCGCCGATACGGATGCAGGCCACATACAAGGCCAGCGCCTCGATACTCTTGGTCACCTGTACAGCAACCCTGTCCCCCGGATCGACACCGCGATCGAGCAGGACCGCCGCCAGCCGCGCACTGAGATCCAGAAACACCTGGTCATTCGTGTCACTGCCTGCATTGCCAATGAACAGTTCGCCATTGCCGGCCTTGCGACCATCCACGATGGCATCGAACAGAACATTACTCATCCGCTGTATATCTCCTTCTTGCTTGCTTCAGACTCAGGCTCTTCTGAGCGTACGTTTCGGTTTTGCCAGCAAGGCCTCGACTTCAGGCGATACCTTGACGACACATTCATTGGCATAGGCCTCATGGTTGTCCTCGACCTTGTCAAGGTCATAGAGATAACTGACCATGACGCCGGCTGACTGCGACAATCCTTTTCTGTGGACATCCGCTGCGGGCAACACATAATCAAGGCTGGCGCCGTTGCCAAGATGAAAACGGGCAACCGGGTCCAGCGGCAGATTATCCGATCGTTTCTCGTTTCTCAGGTAATGGGCAACCAGAAACTTCAGGTGCTCATTGTCACCCTCGTTCGATTCGAAGGTGTCCATGGCAGAGATGCGCTGTGCCGTCTGCAAGGCTTCCTGCAGACGCTTCTGCTGATCATCGAGTTCGGACTGCGTATCCGCTTGTGCAGCGGCATCCGACGGCAGGGCCTTGTCGACCCAACGCATCAGACCCGGCACGGGTGAGAGTGTTCTGAAGATCTCCAGGTTCGGCAGCTGACGAGACAGTTCCTGGGCAACCTGCTTGATCAGGAAGTTGCCGAAGGAGACCCCCGCCAGACCTTTCTGGCAATTGGATATCGAATAGAAAACCGCTGTCGTGGCTTCCTGCTGCGGCACGATGTCACGCGTCGTCTGCAGCACCTGACGAATGGAGGCTGGCGTCGACTGGGTCAATGCCACCTCCACGAATATCAGCGGTTCATCGATCATGGCCGGGTGAAAGAACGCAAAACAGCGACGATCATCCGGCTCCAGCCGACTGCGCAAGGCCGACCAGCTGTTGATGGCATGCACCGCCTCGTAGGCGATGATCTTTTCCAGAATGCTGGCCGGACTGTGCCAGTCGATTTCACGCAGGACCAGAAAACCCCGGTTGAACCAGGAGCGAAACAGGTGCTGAAAATCCACATCGATACAGCGCAGCTCCGGATACTCCTTGCAGGCCGCAAGCAACAGAGCGCGCATCCGCACCAGTTCGTTGGTGGCACCAGGTACCCGGTTGAGCCGGCGAAACAGCTCTTGCCGGCGCGGCTCGACGCTCTCGATGAGGATCGACAGATTATCCGCCGACTTCTCTTCCGAATAACGCTGAGCCGCTCGCAATGCATGCTCGGCATTGATGTCATAACGATCAGCCATCAAGCGGAAGAACGTCAGTTGCTCTTCCGCATCGGCCGCTGCAAAGCGATTCAGCAGACCTCTGGCCAGCCGGTGGCCGGACATCTCTCCGCTTTGGGACAAGAGCGCATCACACAGCTCGGTGAAGGAGCCCTGCCCCTCACCCTGGTGCCGTGATTCGTCTCGTGCAAACACCGAACTGAGCAGTTCGGACAGATAGCTGATACGACTCATCTTGCCTGTACCTCACAAACAGCTTCCATGTCGACAAGCGTCATACTGCATCGCCCATCACGTAGTCAGGTAACCATGTTGCCAGACCCGGCAGCAGACATAAAATGACAATTGCCAGAATCATGCAGGCCACATACGGCAGAGATCCGAGCAGTATGGTCTTCAGGGGTATATCCGGCGCAATACCGTTGATGACATACAGGTTCAGGCCCACCGGCGGGGATATCAAGCCGATTTCCATGTTGATGGTCAGGATGACTGCGAACCAGTAGGGATCGAATCCGGCTGTCGTGATGATAGGCAACAGGATCGGCGCTGCCATGAGAATCACGGCCACCGGTGGCAGGAAGAATCCGGCAATGAGCAGGAACAGGTTGATCATGCCCATCAACACCCAGCGGTTGACCTCCAGCGTGCCGATATAAGTCGCGATCGACTGGGTGATACTCAGACTCGACAACATGTAGGAAAAGACACCGGCGGCAGCAATGATGAACAGGATCATCACACTCTCGCGAGTCGAATCACGCAGCACGACCCACAGGGATTTCGGGCTCCACAGGCGGTAGATGATCACGGCAATCAGCAGACACAGCAAGGCGCCAACGGCGGCCGTCTCCGAGGGTGTCGCAATGCCACCGTACATGGCGTAGAGCACACCGGCAATGATCATCAGAAAGGGAATGACCCTGGGCAGAATCTCGAAGCGCTGCTTCCAGGTGTAGTGTCTCGCCTCCAGCGCGCCGCTCCGTCCCTGTTGTCTCCAGGTCGTGTAGATGGACCAGGCCATGAACAGGGTTACCAGCAGCAGGCCGGGAAAGACACCGGCGAGAAACAGGCGACCAATGGAGGTCTCGGTGGCGATGCCATAGACGATCATGGTGACCGACGGCGGTATCAGTATGCCAAGCGTGCCACCCGCTGCAATGGAGCCTGCGGCCACACCATCCGGATAACCGCGCCTGCGCATCTCCGGTATACCCATCTTGCCAATGGCGGCGCAGGTTGCTGGCGACGAACCGGACATGGCTGCAAACAGCGAGCAGGCGCCCAGATTGGATATCACCAGGCCTCCGGGCACTTTCGTCAACCAGCGATCAAGCGCCTCATACAGATCTGCCCCGGCGCGGGTCGATGAGATGGCAGAGCCCATGATGATGAACATCGGAATCGACAACAGCGCGAAGCTGTCCAACTTGCCGAAGAAGATCTCCGGCATCAGCTCCAGCGATCGCATACCGTCGAAGACAATCAGAAAACCGGCCGAGACAATCAGCAATCCGGTTGCCACCGACACACCGGAGAACAACACCAGAATGGTGGAGATGGCGACAATCGCGCCAAGCAACAAGGGATCCATCAGTGCGTCGTCTCCGGAAAGGGTTCATCGATATTGCTGATGATTGCCACCAGATCGGTAGCCAGTTGCAACAGGTAGAGACCAAAACCCACCGGCATGGCCAGATAGGGAATCCACAAGGGTGGCCCCCAGACCGTGTCTGACGACCAGCCTTTCTTCCAGGCAAAGTGCCACAACTCGGCCGAGTAGAACAGCATCACGCCGATGACACTGATGGCAGCCAGCAAGGTCAGGCAGGCCAGACTCTTGCGCATGAATTTCGGCAGCATGCGGGGCAACAGGTCCACATTCACATGCCCCTTGAGCAACTGCACATAAGGCAAGCCGATCAGCGTGGCGGCAATCATCAGGTAGATGACGGTCTCGGTCTGCCAGACGGTGGAGGCATTGTTGATCTTGCGCACCCAGATCATCTGGCAGGTGAGCAGCACCGCCAACAGGATCATGCTGGCCGATACGGCCCCGCATACGCGGGACACACCGGCTACCGCCCGCATCCACAATGGGCGTGCGGGCAAACGGGAAAAATCAGTCATCATTCAACAGACAGCGCCAGGTCCAGCAGCTCCTGACCATCAGGCAGGTCTTCGACGAAAGCCTTGTAGGAAGACTCCTGCGCCACGGCGCGCCAGGCTTCAAACGCTTCGGGTGACATCTCGGCGATCTCGACCCCGGCTTCGCGGAAAACCTCTACCGAGGCAGCATCTTCCTTCTTCGCCTCTTCCAGATAGAAGTCCTGAGCTTTCTTCGACGCTTCCAGCAGCGCATTCTGCTGAGCCTCGTCCAGATCATCGAAGGTGCTCTTGTTCATCAGCAGCGGCTGGTACATGAACCACAAGGCAACGTCGGCAGCTGGGGTATAGCATTTCACCTGCTCGTACAAACGGTAGGACACGAACGAGGAGGAGGATGTGTTGGCGGCATCCAGAACACCGGTCTGCATGGCGTTGTAGATTTCACTGGAAGCCATGGATGCAATCGAAGCACCCGCTGATGCCAGCATCTGCTCGAAGGCCTTGCCGGCCGCGCGAGTCTGCAGGCCCTGCACATCTTCCGGGGAGGTGATGCACTTGTCCTTGCCGGCAAAGCCACCAGCCAGATAACCGTGCACCAGCACCATGACATCGTCCTCGGCCATGATCTCTTCCAGCTTGTCCATGAACGGTGATTCATTCAGGCGAGCAGCATGATCATGATTCTTGACCAGCCCCGGCATCAGGGTCAGGTTGTACGCTGGCTGCTGACCACCTGCATAGGACAACGGCAACACGGTCATGTCCAGCTGGCCGCGGGACAAGGGCTTGTACTGTTCGCGCGGCGGGAACAGGGATTTGGATGGAAAGATGGTGATTTCCAGATCGACTCCCGCAGCTGCGACTTCATCAGCCACGATCTGCGCGACCTGATGGCGAACGTCCTGCGTCGACCATTGGTGAGACAGTCTCAATTCTTCGGCATTGGCGACAGCGCCCGTAGCCATGGTGGCCGCCAGTACGGTGGCGGTACTGATTCCTCTGATGCTCATGTCCTGAACCCTCTTGGTGGTGGTGTTCCTTTGTCCGTGTATTCAACGGCTCGAATGTTGTATACAATATCCGGCCTATTGAATGCAAGCGCTGTGAGCCATGACGAGTATCCGGGAACAGCTCGAACAAGCCATTCTGCTGGGGGAATTCAGTAGCGGTTCTCATCTGGATGAATCCCAGCTCGCCAGTCGATTCAAGGTGTCTCGCACCCCCATACGCGAAGCACTCAAGCAACTGGTCGCCTCGGGTTTGCTCGAACACCGCCCTAACAAAGGCGTGTTCGTGCGTACCCCCTCGGTGCAGGAGCTGCTTGAAATGTTCGAGGTCATGGCGGAGCTGGAGGCGCTGTGCGTCAAGCTGGCCGCGCGTCGCACCCGCGGTGAAGACATGCAGACTCTGCAGAAACTGGCCGATGACTGCGAGCAGGCCATGAACTCCGGCGACCATGACCTCTATTACCACGCCAACGAACGACTGCACAACGAGCTGTACCGACTCTCCGGCAATCGTTATCTGGAGCAGCAGGCGGCTGCCCTGCACCGTCGCCTGCAACCCTACCGTCGACTGCAACTGCGCGTGCCGTACCGCATGCGCCAGTCGATGAACGAACACCGCATCATTGTCGATGCCGTCTGCCAGGGCCAGGCCGAGGTAGCCGCCGATGCCATTCGTTCGCATATCGCCATACAGGGCGAGAAATTCAATGACCTGGTAGCGGACCTGTCCTCGCTGAACGCTGCCAGCTAGCGCGTTGACAGTACTTCAATGGTCAGCGTGCTTGTCAGCAGGTGAGCAGCGGCGTCAGTTCATGCTCAAGCGTCGCGCTGCCGCATCATCATGGCCAGATTGGGCAGCACCACAATGATGAGCATCAGCATCATGGCACCGAAAAAGGCGCCGCTCAGACCGTAGTAGCTGGCCAGGAACTGGCTGAGCAGCGGTGACAGGAACTGCCCGAGAAAGACCGCGGTAGAGATGCCACCCGAGGCGCGTCCGCGCATGGTTGCCGGTACTTTCGACATCAGCCAGATGGTGAGGTTGGGGAAATTGAAACCCAGCGCCAGTCCGATCAACGGCATGCTGACATACA
The DNA here is from genome assembly GCA_965367215.1 of uncultured Granulosicoccus sp. Lineage (GTDB taxonomy): Bacteria > Pseudomonadota > Gammaproteobacteria > Granulosicoccales > Granulosicoccaceae > Granulosicoccus. The sequence goes on along the minus strand of CBDUIJ010000101.1, from coordinate 860 downwards.
TGAGAACAAGCGAACGGGCCTGCGAGAGCATGAAGAAACCCACCGCCAGACACACGAAGCTGCCCAGCAGAATCTGGCGATTACCGTAGCGCGCCCGCAGACGCTGATAATTGGCCGACGCCACCGACGAGAACACCTGACTCAGCACGACGGCAAATCCTGCCACCTTCAGGCTGTCGGCGCCAAGCTCCAGCGACAGAAAAGGCAGCTGAGTCGGTATGAAGTAGAACAACAGCATGGTCACGAAGCCGAGAAAATAGATGTACATGGCATGCAGCAGCGGGAATTTGCCACCGTCGATACCCGGCTCCTCGCGATTCGGCGGAGGCTTGCTGATGTACAGATGAATCAGCGGCATCAGGAAGATCGGCACCAGATAGACAGCGAACGGCGCCCGCCACGACCAGTCAGCCAGAATGGAGCCTGCCGAGATGAACACGATGCCGCCAGCGGCCATCGCCGAGGACTGTATGCCCATGGCGCGATCACGCTCCGGCCCCTGAAAATGGTCAGTCAGCAAGGCCATGGATGACACCATGATCATGCCGACCGAGCCACCCAGCAGCAAGCGGCTGACCAACAGCCAGTGCAGGTCATCCAGCCACAGGCCTGCACTGCCGGCAGCGATATACAGGACCACTCCCAGCTGCAGCAATACCCGTCGACCGAAGCGGTCTGCCAGCGCACCGGCCACCGGTGCCGTGATGGCAATGGCCAGCCCCGGTATGGTGATGATGAAACGGGTCAGGTACTCGGCGTCAGGATGATCGGCAAAATGCGCCAGCAGCCCCGGCAGGCCGGGTGCGATCGTGGCACCGGCCATCACGGTCAGACTGGCACAGGCCAGCAATACGGGCAGC